>DATMTH010000022.1:0-18284 GCA_035564915.1 Rhodanobacter sp. | reverse complement strand
GCTTCAGCCGCGATGCTCTTGCTTTGGTAGAGCTCCAGAGTAGAAGCATCGCGGCTGAAGCCGCTCCCACAGGTCGTCGTGCGACCGCGCTCAACTGTCCCGCGCGATCTGCAGCCCGGCCGCCGACTGGCTGACCGGCATCACTTCCACGCGGTTGATGTTGAGGTGTGGCGGCAGGTTGGCGATCCACCAGATGGTGTCGGCGATGTCACTGGCAGTAATCGGATGGGCGCCGGCGTAGAGGTTGTCCGACGCCGCCTGGTCGCCGCCGGTGCGCACCAGGGTGAACTCGGTCTCGGCCATGCCCGGTTCGATCGAGCTGACCCGCACGCCTGTCCCGTGCAGGTCGGTGCGCAGGTTCTGCGAGAACTGGGTGACGAAAGCCTTGGTCGCGCCGTACACGTTGCCGCCGCGATAGGCGTAACTGCCCGCGATCGAGCTGATGTTGACGATTGCGCCGCGGCGCTGGATCAGTTGGGGCAGCAGCAGGTGGGTCAGCGACACCAGCGCGGTGACGTTGGTGTCGATCATCTGCTTCCATTGCGCCAGATCGGCCTGCTGTGCCGGTGCGGTGCCCAGTGCCAGTCCGGCATTGTTGACCAGCAGGTCGATGCCGGCGAAGGCCGGTGGCAGGCTTGCATGCGCGGCGTGCATCGCCGCTTCGTCGCGGACATCGAACGCGGTGGCATGCACGTGCTCCGAGCCGTGGCGTTCCACCAACTGCTGCAACCGATCGGCGCGACGGCCGCTGGCGATCACCCGCCAGCCGCCGGCCACGAAACGTTCCACGGTGGCGGCGCCGAACCCGGAGGTGGCGCCCGTAATCCAGACGGTCTTGGTGGTCATGCGGGAAGTCCAGCGGGAGGTGGCTGCGGCAGGCTTAGCGGCCTTCCTTCAGCGCGATCGCGTTGATGCCGGCACTGGCCAGGCGTTGTTTGGTCGATTCCAGATCGGTGGCCGAGCGGAACGGGCCGAGGCGGACGCGGTGGTACGTCTGGCCGCCGATGTTGACCGACTGCACGTTCGCCACGAAACCCTGCAGTGCGAGTTTGGCCTTCAGGGATTCCGCGTCGCCGGCGTTAGGGAAGGCGCCAACCTGCAGCAGGTAGCCGCTGCCGGCTGCAGGTTGCGGTACGGCCGCGGCCGGCGCCGCGGTAATGTTTTCGCTGATGGCGCGCGGCTGGTTGGTTGCTGCCGCTGCCTGCGCTTGCTGCTGGGCAGCTGCCTGCTGGGCCTGCATCTGCGCGGCCTGCTGCTTCTGCTGTTGCTCGACGCGCGCCTGCGCGCTGATCTCGGCGTCGGGGATGCGTACTTCCTTCTCCGACAGCACCGAGTAGAAATCGAATTGCGGCTTCTTGGCCGCGTTGTCGCCGGCGGCCGACTCGAGCACGCCCGGCGCGCTGCCGCGCTCGGCGGTGGCCTGCGGATTGGCCTGCGGGCCGTCGGCTTTGCGCAGGCTGGTCAGCAGGCTGCCGCGCATCATCAACGCCATCAGGATGGCACCGGCGACGAGGCCGATGACGACGTATCCCCAGCCCGGAAAGCCGTTGCTGCCGTTGCGCACGGCCTGCCGGCCCTTGCCCTTGCGTGCTGCCATTACATCTTCTCCGGGGCGCCGAGGCCCAACAAATCCAGACCATTCTTCAACACTTGCCGCGTCGCCACCACCAGCGCCAGGCGTGCGTTGCGCAGGCTCGCGTCCTCGACCAGGAACTGGTGCGAGTTGTAGTAGGTGTGGAACGCGTTGGCCAGTTCGCGCAGCCAGGCGGCGATCAGGTGCGGCTCCAGGTTGGCTGCCGCGGCCTCGACCAGTTCGGGGTACTTCGACAATTCAGTGAGCAGGATCTGCTCGTGCTCGTTGTCCAGCCGGGCCAGGTTGGCAAGGCCGTCGGCGAGATCGAACGTGAAGCCCTTCTCCGGCGCCTGGCGCAGCACGCTGCAGACGCGGGCATGCGCGTACTGGATGTAGTAGACCGGGTTGTCGTTCGACTGCGAGCGGGCCAGGTCGACATCGAAGACCAGTTGCGAGTCCGATTTGCGCGAAATCAGGAAATAACGCGTGGCGTCGCGGCCGACCTCGTCGATCAGGTCACGCAAGGTGACGTAGCTGCCTGCGCGCTTGGAGATCTTCACTTCCTCACCGCCGCGCATCACCGTGACCATCTGGTACAGCATGTAGTCGGGCCAGCCCTTGGGGATACCGCAATCCAGTGCCTGCAGGCCGGCCTTCACACGGGCCAGCGAGCCGTGATGGTCGGAGCCCAGCACGGTGACTGCACTCTGGTATCCCCGTTGCCACTTGCTCAGATGGTAGGCCACGTCCGGCACGAAATAGGTGTAGGTGCCGTCGGACTTGCGCATCACGCGGTCCTTGTCGTCACCGAAGTCGGTGGTGCGCAGCCACAGCGCGCCGCCATCCTCGTAAGTGTGGCCGTGGGCGACGAGTTCACGCACCGTCCCCTCGACCTTGCCGTCGCTGTACAGCGAGGACTCCAGGAAATAGGTGTCGAAGCCGACGCCGAAGGCCTGCAGATCCAGATCCTGTTCGTGGCGCAGGCTGGCCACGGCGAAGCGACGGATGGCATCGAGATCGTCGACATCGCCGGCGCCGACCACAGTCTCGCCATCGGCGAGCACCTGTTCACGGTCGAGGTAGGCCCGCGCCACGTCGGCAATGTAGTCGCCGCGATAGCCGTTCTCCGGCCAGCCACTGTCGTCCGGCGTGATGCCGCGGGCACGTGCCTGCACCGATATGGCCAGGTTGGCGATCTGCACGCCGGCGTCGTTGTAGTAGAACTCGCGTTTGACGTTCCAGCCACTGACGTCGAACAGGCGGCTCAGGCAGTCGCCGATCACGGCGTTGCGGCCGTGCCCGACGTGCAACGGGCCGGTCGGGTTGGCCGAGACGAACTCCACGCCCACGGTCTTGCCGGCACCGCTGCTGCCGCGGCCGTAGGCGTCGCCTTCGTCGAGGATGCGGTGCACGGTCGCAAGGCGGGCGTCTGCAGAAAGAAAAAAGTTGATGAAACCCGGTCCGGCGATCTCGATCTTGTCCACCAGCGTGTTGGCCGGCAGCGCGGCGACCAGTTTCTCGGCCAGCTCGCGCGGCTTGGCCCGCGCCGGCCTGGACAGCAACATCGCCACATTGCAGGCGAAATCACCGTGCTCACGACTGCGTGCGCGTTCGATCACGAAGCCGGGCGGGCTCATGTCGGTTGGCAGGGTGGCATTGTCTTGCAGGGTCTTGATCGCCTGCAGCACCAGATCGTGCAGCTGTTCTTTCACGGATCAGTTCGGTTTCGTGATGGAACCGGCAATCCTAACAGACCGCCACGCAGGCACAGTGTCTATTTTGGCGGCCAGACAGGCGGACGGGCGCCACGTGCCCGGGCAATCACCATTCGTGATGCAGTGCAGCGAGGCATCTTGTGGATAACTCTGTGGGGAAATTGATCCGGCTCGATCCGCACTTGCTTCGGCGAATCGTGAAATGGACTTGTCGCAAGAACATATTTATTTAAATCAATGATATGGAATGCCAACTTGCAGTGAAGTGATTGATAAGGCCGGTAAGTGCCCATGACTTCATTTTGTGCATAAGTTTCGGCGACTTGGCCGTGCTTTCTGCAGCTGGCTCGCGTCCTGGGGTGGACATGTGGCGTTGCGGCACAGGATTGTGCCCGGCCATTTCTCTTGCATGGCCGCTACGGAATGTGCGCAACCCGTGTCCGGGCTTGCGCTGCCCATGCCGATGGCATCACTTCGCCGCATCGGCCTGCATGGTGATCCGCAGCGCGATCTCGTCACTTACATTGGGCGCGTTGAAGCCCAGGCCAAAGTCCGAACGTTTCAGGGTTGCGGTGGCATCGAAGCCGATGGCCTGCCGCCGTGTCATGGGATTTTTGCCGATCTTGTTCAGCTGCGCATGCAGTACCACCGGCCTGGTTATGCCATGGGCCGTCAAGTTGCCGGTGACCGTGAATCTGCCCTTGCCCGCGGGCCGCACGAGGGTGCTCTGGAAGGTGATGTCCGGAAATTTTTCGAGATCGAAAAACAGCGGGCTCCGAAGCTCCTTGTCGAGTTGCGCGACGAAGCTGTTGATGCCGGTGACGGGAACGGTGACGCGTATCGAGGATCTCGATGGCTCGTCGCGGTCGAATACCAGCGTGCCCCGGCCAATGGCGGCGACCATGATCGGGTTGGAGAAGCCGTAGTTGCTGCGACTCAGCAAGACAAAGGTGTGGCCGGAATCCAGTCGGTAAGTGACGGGCACGGCCTGTACCGCGGATACACATGTGCAAAGCAGGGATGCAGCGAGGGTACGGGCAAACACGTGCACGGGAAGCTCCTTGCAATGGACCAGGCACGTCCTCGGGCAATGTGATCACAGGCCGAGTGGGCATGGGGATGCATCCCAATATAAGTCATCCGATGGATGCCATCGCATGCGCAACGACAAAGCCGTGCGCCCGACCTCTTCGGGCATGCTTTCCGTTTCACGGCATGGCGGTCGGGATGCCGCTCTTTTGATGCGTGCCCCGGCACGGCGCATGCCTGATCGCCTTGCCTGCGATCAAGTTCAGATCAGGCCGCGCGAGGCCATCGACACAGGCTCGCCCGAGCCGATCACCAGATGATCCAGTACCCGCACGCCGACCAGTTGCAGCGCGTCGCGCAATTCGTGGGTGATGGCGCGGTCGGCAGCGCTGGGTTCGGCCACGCCGGAGGGGTGATTGTGGGCGAAGATCACGGCACATGCATTGTGCTGCAGGCAGGCGCGCACCACCTCGCGCGGGTGCACGCTGGCGCCGTCGACGGTGCCACGGAACAGTTCCTCGAATGCCAGCACGCGGTGGCGGTTGTCCAGGTACAGGCAGCCGAATACTTCGTAGGGCAGATGACGCAGGCGTGCGCGCAGGTAGTCGCCGCTATCGCGTGGATTGCCCAGGCTGGGTTTGTCCTGCAATTGCTCGGCGAGGCTGCGGCGTGCCAGCTCGAGCGCGGCGGCGATGCGTGCACGCTTGGCTGGCCCGATCCCGCTTACTGGAAGCGGCTGGTCCGGACGACTCAGCAGGATGCCCAGACTGCCGGCATGGGCGAGCAACTCGCGACCCAGTGCAATCGCATCCTTGCCGCGACTGCCGCTGCCCAACAGGACCGCCAGCAGCTCGGCGTCGGACAGCGCCGCGCTGCCGCGGGCCAGCAGTTTTTCACGGGGTCGTTCGCCTTCGGGCCAGTCGCGGATGCTCATGCGCCTCACCTTGCCGGATGAACTCGGGTATCGGCAGCGGATCAGTGGAATGAATCCGGTAAGCTAAAGCTCTGCCCGACTGTCAGGCCCGCCTTACATGAGTCTTGCCCAACGCCGCATTCTGCTGGGAGTGTCTGGCGGCATCGCCGCCTACAAATCCTGCGAACTGGTTCGTCGCCTGCGTGACCTTGATGCCGAGGTACGCGTGGTGATGACTGAAGCAGCCACCCATTTCGTCAGTCCGACCACCTTTCAGGCGCTGTCCGGCCAGCCGGTGCGTGTGAGCCTGTGGGACGCCCAGGCCGAAGCCGCGATGGGGCACATCGAGCTGGCGCGCTGGGCCGAGCGCATCCTCGTCGCACCGGCCAGTGCCGACCTGCTGGCGCGGCTGGCGCATGGCATGGCCGATGACTTGTTGACCACGCTGTGCCTGGCCAGTGCCGCACCGTTGTATCTGGCGCCTGCGATGAATCAGCAGATGTGGGCGCATCCAGCGGTACAGGCCAACCTTGCCCGGCTGCGACAGCACGGGGCGCACATGCTTGGCCCGGCTGCCGGCGAACAGGCCTGCGGCGATATTGGCAGCGGCCGCATGCTGGAGCCGCATGAATTGCGCGATGCCTTGCTGGCGTCGTTCGCCGAGGGGGCGCTGGCCGGCCTGAAGGTGGTGGTCAGCGCCGGGCCGACTTACGAGGATATCGATCCGGTGCGCTTCATCGGCAATCGCAGTTCCGGCCGCATGGGCTTTGCGGTAGCCGAGGCGGCAGCGCAAGCCGGGGCACGGGTAACCCTGATTGCCGGGCCGGTGAGCCTGGCCACGCCTGCCGGTCTGGCGCAGCGTGTCGACGTGCGCAGCGCGGCGCAGATGCATGAGGCGGTCATGGCGGCGGGTGCGCAGGCGGATGTCTACATCGGCGCGGCGGCAGTGGGCGATTACCGCCCGCTGGAAGTGTCCACGCTGAAGCTGAAGAAACAGGCCGGCGCGGCATTGTCGCTGCAGCTCGACGAAAACCCCGACATCCTGGCCGCTCTGTCGGCGCAAGCTGTGCACCCGTTCCTGGTCGGCTTTGCCGCCGAGACACATGATGTGGCCAGCTACGCGCAGGGCAAGCTGCAGCGCAAGGGGCTGGACATGATTGCGGCCAATCAGGTGGGCGAGGGTCTTGGCTTCGAGGCGGCCGACAACGCATTGACGCTGTACTGGGCCGATGGCTCGGTCGAGCTGCCGCGGGCGGCCAAGCCGGAGTTGGCCCGGCAATTGATCGCCCATGTGGCGGCGCGTTACCGGATGGCGCGCGGATGAGCATCGATGTCGAACTGAAGATCCTCGATCCGCGCCTGGGCGACAGCATTCCGTTGCCGCAGGCAGCGACCAGCGGCAGTGCGGGCATGGATCTGCGCGCCGCACTGGAGCAACCACTGACTCTGGCGCCGGGTGAAAGCGCGCTGGTGCCCAGTGGCATCGCCATCCATATTGGCGATCCGGGCTGGTGCGCACTGATCGTGCCGCGCTCGGGTCTGGGGCACAAGCACGGGTTGGTGATGGGCAACCTGGTCGGTGTGATCGATGCCGATTACCAGGGGCCGCTGATGATTTCGTGCTGGAACCGCGGGACACACTCGTACACGATTGCCGTAGGCGATCGGATCGCCCAGTTGCTGCTGGTGCCGGTGGCGCAGGCACGACTGAAGATCGTCAGTGATTTCGCGCCGAGTGAACGTGGCTGTGGCGGGTTCGGTTCGACAGGCGTTCAATAGAGGCAGGGTTTGGCCCAGCCGGGTCGGTCAGCAGGGATAACCGCGGGGGCGAGACATGGCGTTGAACAAAGCGAAGGCAAAGCCGCACAAACAGCAGATCGAGTGGTCGAGCATGCTGCCATTGGCCGGTGCCACCCTGCTTTTGCTGGTCGGCCTGTTTTGCGCCTGGCAGACCTGGTTGATTGCCGACGAGAGCAGTGCCATCGAACGCGTGCATGCGGCACAGAAACAGGCGGTAAAGGCGGTTTCCGACGAAATCGCCGAACAGCGCCATTCGGTCGAGAAGGTACTGATGATGGTGGATCCATCCAGCTTGATGTCTGACCGGACGCAGGCTGCCGCCGCATTGCGGTTGAAGTTGCCGCAGGCCAAACAGCTCGAGCTTTACAGCGGCGACCTGAGTGAAGTGCTGCGAGCCAACTATCGCGAATTCGGTTACGCCAAGGCGGCCCAGCTGATGGCGGCGCAGAGCGACGAAGGGGTGCCGCCGGCGCAAAGTGTTTTCTACGGCAATGGAGATCGTCGCCTGAGCATGGTGATCCCATTGGGTACGCCATCGCAGGCCCAGGCGTGGGTTTGGGTAGAGTTGCCGTTTGCACCGCTGGAACAGCGATTCAACGCGATTTCACCGGCAGGCGGACGACTGGATTTGCGTCAGGGCGATGATGGCGGTGGCCTGCGACTGCTGTCGCATGGCCACGGTTCGGGCGAGGGCGACAGCACGGTGATACCGATACCGGGCAGTGTGTTCAGCATCGGCGCCAGTTTGCCGGAAGCATTCATCGTGCTGCCGCGTTCGGTGGTGCTGAGTAGCTTGCTGACCTTGCTGGGGCTGATCAGCGGTGGCTACCTGTTGTGGTTGCGCCGTCGATGGAGCCGACCGTTCGCCGCCGAGCCGGCCCCTGTCGAGTTGCCCGAAGTCACCGCGCCGGCGCCCGTCGTGCGCCAGCCGCCGGCGCCACCGGTCGCGCCGGCGAAACCGCCTGCACCCGCGCCAGTTGCGGTGGTCAGCGTGGATCCGAGCATCTTTCGCGCCTATGACATCCGTGGCGTCGTCGGCAAGACCCTGGACAAGCAGGTTGCCCGCCTGCTCGGTCAGTCGATCGGCATGTTGATGAGCGAGAAGGGATTGCGTGAAATCGTGATCGGTCGCGACGGTCGCCTTTCCGGGCCGGAATTGGCCGGCGCACTGGCCGACGGCCTGCGCGCCACCGGCATCGACGTGATCGATCTCGGGGCGGTGCCTACGCCGGTGGTCTATTACGCGGCGTTTCGGTACAACACCGGTTGCGGCGTAGCCATCACCGGAAGCCACAATCCGCCGGACTACAACGGTTTCAAGATCGTTGTCGGCGGTGAAACGCTGGCGGAGGGGGCGATCCAGGATCTGTATCGGCGGATTGCCGGCGGCGCGCTGGACAACGACGGTCGGGGCAGCCTGCGTGAGGTCGACGTGGCGCCGGACTACATCGAGAAGATCGTTTCCGACGTGCTCGCCGAACGCCGCCTGAAGGTCGTGATCGACAGCGGCAACGGGATTCCTGGCGCCATCGCGCCGCAGGTGCTGGAGGGCGTCGGTTGCGAAGTGATTCCGCTGTACTGCGATGTCGACGGCAACTTCCCCAACCATCACCCGGATCCATCTGATCCGGCCAACCTGGAAGACCTGATTCTTGCCGTCAGGCAGACCGATGCAGACCTGGGTATTGCCTTCGATGGAGATGGTGACCGTCTTGGCGTCGTCAGCAAATCAGGCGAGATCATCTATCCGGATCGCCTGCTGATGCTTTTTGCACGCGACGTGCTGTCGCGCCAGCCCGGTGCCACGGTGATCTATGACGTGAAATGCACCAGTCATCTCAAGGGGCAAGTGCTCGATGCCGGCGGCAGCCCGCTGATGTGGCGCACCGGCCATTCACTGATCAAGGCCAAGATGCGCGAGACTGGCGCCGAGCTGGCTGGCGAGATGAGCGGCCATTTCTTCTTCAAGGAGCGCTGGTACGGGTTCGACGACGGCATCTATGCGGCCGCACGCCTGATGGAGATACTTGCCGGCGACCTGCATGGACGTAGTCCGGAGGAAATCTTCGCCACCCTGCCGAAGAGCATCTCCACGCCCGAACTGAAGATCGAGCTGGCCGAGGGCGAGCATTATCAGTTCATGGACCAGTTGCGTGAACGGGCCAGTTTCGAGGATGCCTCGGTGATCAGCATCGACGGTCTGCGGGTGGATTGGGCGGACGGCTGGGGCCTGGTGCGTGCCTCCAATACCACGCCGGTGCTGGTGCTGCGCTTCGAGGCGGATAACGAGGCCGCACTCAAGCGGATCCAGCAGGTGTTCCGAAAGCAACTGCTGGCAATCGATTTCAAGCTGAAGTTGCCATTCTGAGAGTGCGTGATTTTCAAACTCGAAGCCCGGCCAAGGCGAGGGCACGACGGGGCATCGATGTCCGGGTTGAGGCAACCCATGGCGCAGTTGCCCGATGGACGGTCGCGAATCAATCGTGCACGTGATCGGTTCGCGTGAGCGGGTATGGACACGCGCCGCACTCGCCACTGAAGAAAGCCGGGGAGGTGTTTTCTTCTCAGGCACCGAAAGGTTCCGGGAGCCAGTGAGGCCTGGCCATGCCGAGGTTCGCGGTCGAGAGTTTCTCCGGCGTGCAAACGCCACGATCCTTCCGCAACATGCAGGCATCGGTCGGTCGGGTAGACGGCCTTGGTGGAGTCGCTGCTACTGCGAGTTCTGCTTGTCCTGCTCTGCCTTCAGCACGCGATAGCGCGCCAATTGCCTGGCCTGCTCTTGTACCGTTTGCGTGCGCAGGTTCTGTTGCCGCAGCAGCGTGTTGCGTTGTTCGGTGACCACATTGCGCTGCTTGGCGATGTTGTCGGTCATGTACTTGGGTACGGGCTGCTTCGAGTTTTCGATGTCAGCGGCACGGGCGAGCAGGTCGGTGAGCGCCTTTTCCTGGCTGTGCAGGTTGATCTGGGTCGTGTGGATCTGCTGATCAATGGTGTCCAGCGTCTGGTGCAGTGAAATCTTGTACGACTCTTCGTCCGGATATGCGGACAGCATCTGCGCTTCGGCATTCGCGACTTGCTCTGCGGCACGCCGTTTGGCTGCTTGCTCGGCAGCCAGTTTGTTGGCAGCTTCGCGTTCTTCGGCATTGAGCTGACGTGAAACATGGCTTACGACCAGCCCATGGTCGTTGACCATGTCGTAGCCGTATTTCATGGCTTCGGAGGTGAGGCTGTCACTGAAATGCACCAGGCCTTGCGCGTCGTACCACTTGTAGCGGAGCGCGCCGGCATTTTTCTGGGCATGCACGCAGACGCTCGCGCTCAAGGCGACGGTGGCAATAACGAGCAGTGACTTGCGCATGGATTCTCCCTCGACGATCAAAGTATAGCGACCCGCGTGGCGCTGCCTAGTTCTGCAAGGGCGGCACCGGTTGCCAGTGTGACAGGGTTCGCTGATGCCGCGAAGCAGGCAGGGCCTCAGCCGGCGACCCCGTAGCGGGCGCGATAGGTCAGTAATCGTGCGTGCTCGGTGGCCAGTTGCGGTTGTTCGCCGGCATAAGCCAGCACATCATCGAGGCCGGTGATGGCAATCACCGGAATGCCGTAGTCGGCAGTCACTTCCTGTGCTGCCGAGCGTTCGCTCTGGCCGCGTTCTTGCCGATCCAGCGCAATCAGCACGCCGGCGGGTTCGGCGCCATGGGCACGGATCAGTGCCAGCGATTCGCGCACGGCGGTGCCGGCGGTCATCACGTCGTCGACGATCAGCACGCGTCCCTTGAGCGGCGCACCGACCAGCACGCCGCCTTCGCCATGGTCCTTGGCCTCCTTGCGGTTGTAGGCCCAGGGCAGGTCGCGCTGGTATTGGTCAGCCAGCGCGATGGCGGTGGCGGCAGCCAGGGCGATGCCCTTGTAGGCAGGGCCGAACAACATGTCGACCGCGATCCCCGAATTCTGCACCGCGGCTGCGTAGGCGCGGCCGAGCTGGGCCAGCGCGGCACCGGAATCGATGCGGCCCATATTGAAGAAATACGGACTCTGGCGGCCGGACTTGAGGGTGAACTCGCCGAAGCGCAGCACTTCGCGCTGCAGGGTGAGCTGGATGAAGTCGCGTTGGTAATCGTGCAAGGGTGGTCTCACAGACAGTCGATGATCGAGGCAATGCCCGCGCAGGCATGGCGAGCCGGGACGGTCGACATGGTACCGCGTGTCGTCTTGTGCGAGCTCGTGCTCAAGGCCACATGCGGATGTCGGCTGAAGGCATCAGCGGTTGTTATGATCGCTCATCACCGGACATGGGAGTTTTCATGCGCATCATCAGCCTGAATGCCAATGGCATCCGTTCGGCCGCAAGCAAGGGCGTCTTCGACTGGCTGCGCACGCAGGATGCTGACGTGGTCTGCCTGCAGGAAACCAAGGCACAGGAGCTGCAACTGACGGATCCGATGTTCCGCCCCGACGGACATCACTGCTTTTACCGCGATGCCACCAGCAAGAAGGGTTACAGCGGCGTGGCGATCTACGCGAAGCGGGAGCCTGATCAGGTGCTCACCGAGCTTGGCTGGGATGAATTCGACAACGAAGGGCGCTATATCGAGGCGCGTTTCGGCAATCTCTCGGTGGTTTCGCTGTACTTTCCGTCCGGCTCATCCGGTGACGAACGCCAGCAGTTCAAGTTCAAGGCGATGGAGTGGATCACGCCGATCTTCGACCAGTGGCTGGCCAGCGGTCGTGACTACGTGATCTGCGGCGACTGGAACATCGTGCACACGAAGAACGACATCAAGAACTGGTCGTCCAACCAGAAGAACTCCGGTTGCCTACCGGAAGAGCGGGCGTGGCTGGATCTGCTGTTTCACGAACGGGGCTGGGTCGACAGCTTTCGTTCCATCAAACCGGATGCGGTCGAATACACCTGGTGGTCGAATCGCGGCCAGGCGCGCGCCAACAATGTGGGGTGGCGCATCGATTATCAGGTGGTTTCGCCCTCGCTGAGCGGGCGCCTCAAGGGCTGCTCGGTCTACCGGGATGAGCGCTTCTCCGATCACGCGCCGTATATCGTCGACTATGCCGACTGAGCCGATGCCGGGCCGTCCGGCCAAGCCATCGGTGTGGCGAGCGTTCACGCAACCGGCCGCGTGGACGATGTGTTTCCTGGGGTTTTCTTCCGGCCTGCCGTTCCTGCTGGTGGCCGGAACCCTGGCCTACTGGCTGAAGGAAAACGGCATCACGCTGACCGATATCACCATGATCGCCAGTGCAGGGATGACCTACGCGTTCAAGTTCATCTGGGCGCCGTTGCTCGACCATGGAAGGATTCCCGGCTTTGCGCGCCTCGGCCAACGTCGCGGCTGGCTGCTGTTTGCGCAACTGGGCGTGGTCGCGGGCCTGCTGGCGATGGCTTTGTTCACACCGCTGCGGTTGGTGCCATTCGTGGCGGCCACGCTGGTGGTGGCGTTCTTTGGTGCCACCCAGGACATCGCCGTGGATGCGTACCGTATCGAGATTGCGCCGGTCGAAGACCAGGGCGCGCTGGTCGCCACCTATTCGCTTGGATACCGGATCGGTCTGCTGATGGCCGGGGCAGTGGCTCTGATCCTGGCCGACCACGTAGCCTGGCGCGTGGTCTATCTGGCGATGGCGATGGCGATGTTGGTGCCGATCGCCACCACCCTGGTGGCACGCGAGCCCGAGGTGTTGCGCTTGCGGCCAGCTCAGTGGCGCGATGCGATGCGCGAAAGCGTGATGGATCCGTTCGCCGATTTCTTCCGACGTTACGGTTGGGCACTGGCCGGCGTAACTTTGCTGTTCCTGCTGTTGTTCAAGATTCCCGAACAGGCCACGATCGGCGGCATCATGAGCCCGTTCTACCGCGACATGGGCTTTTCCAAGACCGAGATCGGCACGATCACCAAGATTTACGGCATCTGGATCGGCATTGTCGGCGTGTTCGTCGGCGGCGCCGCTGTCGCCCGCTGGGGAGCGTGGCGTCCGCTCGGCGTGACCATCGTGTTGTGTGGGTGCAGCAACCTGCTGTATCTGTTCCTGATCGCGCACCCGGGCAATCTGGTCGCCTTGACCCTGGTGATTTCCGGGGAAAACTTCACCTTGGGCATGCTTGGGCCGCCCACGGTGGCCTACCTCTCTTCGCTGGTCAGCCGGCAGCACACGGCGACCCAGTATGCCCTGCTCAGTTCGATGGTGAATCTGCCGGGCAAGCTGCTCGGGTTCTTTGCCGGCGGTATCGCCACGGCTACCGGCTACGGTCAGTATTTTGTCATCACCGTGATATCGATTATTCCCGCGATGTTGCTGTTCATGTATCTGTGGCCGTTTTTCCGCCGGGCGGAAGTCGCGGCGGCGCCAGACAGGCGACAAAGCTGATTGACGGATCAATCGGCGACGTTCATTCGCCATCAATCGTGAATTTGCCAAGCTGCACCGCAGCGATGCCGCTTTTGCCGGCCAGACGATGGAAGTGACTTCGAAGCGTGGCGGAATCCATGCGAATATGCGGCCGTATTCAGCGAGTACCTGTGCAACAAGGAGAAACGCTTGTGCCAGAGTTGACCGTGCAACACGTCGACGAGCTGTTGATCGAGCGCATCAAGTCGCTGGCTCGCGAGCGCCGTTGCTCGGTCAACGAGGTGCTGCTGGATGCGTTGCGCTACGGCCTGAATGTGACGGCAGCGCATCAATCTGCTGAGAGCTGGCGCGACTCGCAGGTGATCGGTGAGCTCGATGGACACTGGGAGGCCGCGGAGCGCGGGGTATTCCAGGAGGCGCTGCTGGCGCTGGCAAAAACACGGCCGACCCAGTTCGCGCCGGAAAGTATTCGCTATGCCGAGCCGGATCCCGGCGCCGAATAGATCGCACCAAGCACACGAGACCCGCGTGCGCCGGTCACCGCTGGCAAGTTGCCGGGAAGTTTCAGCAGGCGTTGCCGTGCCAGCCAGGCAAAGGCGGTGGCTTCGAGGAAGTCCGGGTCAATGCCGTAATTGGCCGTGCTGCACAGCAAACGAGGGGCGAGCAGCTCGGTCAGGCGAGCCATCAAGACACCATTGTGCACGCCGCCGCCACAAACCAGTACGTCTTGCGCAGATGACGCGTATTGCACGATGGCGGCAGTCACGCTGCGCGCCGTGAGTTCGAGCAAGGTGGCTTGTACATCGGCCGGGCCGGGCGCGTTCAGGCCTGCGAGCGATGCCAGCCAGTCGAGATGAAAATGTTCCCGACCGGTACTCTTGGGCGGCGCAAGAGTGAAGTAACGATCGGCCAGCATGGTCTCGAGCAGGCCGGAATCCACGCGACCACTGGCAGCAAACCTGCCATCCCGGTCGAATGCCTCGCCGCAATGGCGCAGGCACCAGGCATCGAGCAGACCGTTTGCCGGACCGGTATCGAACCCGCACACGCTGCCGTCTGCTGCCAGCACGGTGATGTTGGCGATTCCGCCGAGGTTGAGCACCACGCGCGTATGCCCCGGGTTGGCAAGCAGCATCGCGTGCAGTGCCGGCAGCAGTGGGGCACCCTGGCCGCCAGCGGCCATGTCGGCGCGGCGGAAATCCGCCACCACGTCGATGCCGCAGCGCTCGGCGATCACACTCGGATCGCCCAGTTGCATGGTGAAGGGAAAGTCGCCGTTGGGCCGGTGTCGGATGGTCTGGCCGTGGCTGCCGATCGCCCGCACGTCCCGTGCCGACGTGCCGCTGTGTTCGAGCAGATGCAGGGCGGCATTGGCAAAATGCCGGGCGATTTCGACGTCGAGGCGGCCAAACGCATCCAGGTCGAGTGAGCTCTCGCCCTGCATCAGTGCCAGCATGCGCTGGCGCAGCGCGGGAGACCATGGGTGTGCGTGACTGGCCAGCAGTTGCGGCTGCCCGTGCTCGAAGCGCACCAATGCGGCGTCGATGCTGTCTGCGCTGGTGCCGGAGATCAGGCCCAGATACAGCCCCGAAACAGGGTCAGTCACGCGGATGCATGACTCAGTTGTCGCTGGTCGAGCCGGCTTTGGCGCTGGCCAGCTTGATGCGGTTGTCCAGTTCGGTCAGGCGCGCCAGCTGCGGCTTAACCACCTGTGTCTCGAATCGGGCCAACTGGGCTGCCGGCAGCGGCTGCGGCTTGGGCAAGGTCACCGTCTGCGGGTTGCGTTGCACGCCATTGACGCGGAACTCGTAGTGCAGGTGCGGGCCGGTGGCGAGGCCGGTCATGCCGACGTAACCGATGACTTCACCCTGACGCACATGTTCGCCGACATGCTGACCCTTGACGAAGCGCGACATGTGGCCATAGGCGGTACTGATGGTCTTGTTGTGCTGGATCACCACGAAGTTGCCGTAACCGCGCTCCCAGCCGTGATACTTGATCACGCCGTCGCCGGCGGCGTGGATCGGCGTGCCCATCGGGGCAGCATAGTCCACGCCCTTGTGCGCGCGCATGCGACCCAGGATCGGATGCATGCGTGCCAGCGAGAACTTGGAGGAGATGCGGGTGAAATCCACGGGAATGCGCAGGAAAGACTTCTGTATCGGCCGCCCGTCCTCGCTGTACCAGCCGTAGCTTCCATCGGCCTTCTTGAAACGGTAAGCGGTATAACGCTTGCCCTGGTTGACGAACTCGGCGGCGATGATGTCGCCTTCTCCGTAGTGAACGCCATCCCGGTAGATGTCGTCATAGATCACGGTGAAGCTGTCGCCCACGCGCAGATCCTGCACGAAATCGATGTCGTATTTGAACAGGTCGGCCAGCTTGCCGACCATGGCTGCATTCATTCCGGTCTTGTCGGCGGCCTCGTACAGACTGCTGCGGATGATGCCGTGAGCGATCTGTTCACGCAGATCGATACTGCGTGGCTGCAGGGTAAAGCTGGCGTTGCCATCGTCCAGCCGTACTACTGCGCGATTGGCTTGATCCTGGTCGTAGCGGAAACCCTTGAGGCTGCCATCGTTGCCGAGCAGGAAGTCAAACTCTTCGCCAGGCCGGATGCTGTGCAGCGAAGCCTGGTGCGCATTGGTGATTTCCATGACCTTTTGCAGGTCGCTCATGCCCAGCCCTTGGGCGCTGAAAATGTCCGACAGCGTCTGGCCCGGTTGCACGTGCACGGCCTGCCATTCGGCGACGGCGGTGGGTGCGGCGGTGCTGGCCGGCGCGATTTTCGGCAACGCCAACGGCAACAGTGAGTGTATTTCCGGTGCAGGTGCCGGCCGCATCGCGGTGGCCCATGCGGGCATGATGAAGCCGGACAGCAGGGTCACCAGCAGTGCGGTGCCAGCTAGCACCAGCCGCTCGCGATGCCAGCGGATCGGCTCGATCTCGTCGGAGCGATTGAATGACCAGTGCGCGCAGCGCTCGTAGAAGTTCGAATGACGGCGTTGCGCCTTGCGGCTGATCGCCAGCTTGCGGGCTTGCCGCGACCCCTGCTCGTGTTCTGCCATGCCGTGCACGCCTACGCTACAAAATAACAAAAGTGTGCGTACCATAACGGCCATGTGTAAATGGCGTCAATGCCTTTTCCATCAATGGTTTGCATGACATTTCTGATTAACGCACAATTAACGTCAGCAGCACGGTCATGTTTTCGACTGCTGCCCACTATCGACATTCCCCAGAGAGAAAAGCATGAGCGAGCTTGAGCAGGCGCTGGCCACGATTGCGCGCGGCGCCGACGAAATCATCAAGCGGGAGGATCTGCTTGCACGGCTGAACAGCGGTCGCCCGCTGCGCATCAAGGCCGGCTTTGATCCGACCGCGCCCGATTTGCACCTCGGTCACACCGTGTTGTTGAACAAGATGCGCCAGTTTCAGGATCTGGGACACCAGGTGATCTTCCTGATCGGCGACTTCACCGGCATGATCGGCGATCCCACGGGCAAGAACGTCACCCGCAAGCCGCTCACCCGTGAGGATGTGCAGGCGAATGCCGAGACCTATGCCGAGCAGGTATACAAGGTGCTCGATCGCGAGAAGACCGAACTGCGCTTCAATTCCGAGTGGTTCGACAAGATGTCGGCGGCGGACATGATCAAGCTCGCCGCCCAGCACACCGTGGCGCGCATGCTCGAACGTGACGACTTCACCAAGCGTTACGCGGCGCAGCAGCCCATTGCCATCCACGAATTCATGTATCCGTTGACCCAGGGCTATGACTCGGTGGCGCTGAAGGCGGATGTCGAGCTCGGTGGCACCGATCAGAAATTCAATCTGTTGATGGGGCGTGGACTGCAGGAACACTATGGTCAACCGCCGCAGATCGTGCTGACCATGCCTTTGCTCGAAGGCCTGGATGGCGTCAACAAGATGTCCAAATCGCTGGGCAACTACATTGGCATCAACGAACCGGCCATCGATATCGTCACCAAGACCATGAAAATTGGCGATGAGTTGATGTGGCGCTGGTTCGAGTTGCTCAGCTTTGAAGTGTCGCTGGACGAGTTGGCGACAATGAAGCGGGAGATTGCATCCGGTGCACTCAATCCGCGTGATGCCAAATTGCGCCTGGCTCGAGAGCTGGCGACGCGGTTTCACGATGCTGCCGCGGCGGATCTGGCGATTGCGGGCTGGCATGCAGTGGTGCGTGGCGAGGGTGACACGTCGTTGCTGCCGCAAAGTGACATTGAGGTGCCTGTCGAGGGCTTGCGCCTTGCGGCCTTGCTCACTTCAGCCGGGCTCACCGCGAGCAACTCGGAGGCGAATCGCAAATTGAAAGAGCGTGCGGTACGCATCGATGCTGAAGTCGTGGAAGATGCGCAGCGTGTGTTCCATGCAGGATTCGAGGGCGTGTTGCAGGTTGGCAAGCGCAACTTTGCCCGAGTGAAGCTGGTAAAGGCCTGATCTCCACGCTTCTCGGCGACGAGTATTTCGATGGCTGTCAGTGGCTTGTGCGGCATTGTGAAAATTCTTTGCAAGAAACGCTTGCCAAAATGCACGCAGGCCCTATTATTCGCAGCCCGCAGTCGCCCGGC
Organism: Rhodanobacter sp.; assembly: GCA_035564915.1. Taxonomy (GTDB): domain Bacteria; phylum Pseudomonadota; class Gammaproteobacteria; order Xanthomonadales; family Rhodanobacteraceae; genus Rhodanobacter. Next base: position 299 of record DATMTH010000022.1, on the reverse strand, counting down.
GTCGCAAGACGAACCCGGCGAGCCTTCAAGAAAGCTTCACCGAAGGTGTTGACGAGGTAAAAAAGCGATGTAGAATGGGCGGCTCACCTAGGACGAAACGTTCTGGGGCGCGGATCGGAAACGGTCGGCAGCGAGAAGATCTTTGACAGTGTGCGCAGGTGAATTGTGTGGACGTCTTGTGTTGAATGGGTCACGACCTGTCCAAGCAATGCAAGCGTCCCACCAAGTAAAAAGTCAGTAATGAGTTTTGATTGGTTGGGAAGAACGCTTCAGAAAGATAGATGGCCGAGTCCGCAAGG
>DATMTH010000021.1:0-2643 GCA_035564915.1 Rhodanobacter sp. | reverse complement strand
CGCCGCGACAAGCTGCGTGCCGAAAAGATCATGCAGGACAAGCTGTTCGAGAAAGCCGCCGCCGGCAAGATCGAGCTGGTCTGGAACCACACCATCGACGAGGTGCTGGGCGACGACAGCGGCGTCACCGGCGTGCGCGTGAAGGACGTCAACTCCGACGCCACCCGCGAAATCGAAGCCACCGGCTTCTTCGTGGCGATCGGCCATACGCCGAACACGGGTATTTTCGAAGGCCAGCTCGACATGCACGATGGCTACATCAAGATCCACAGCGGCCAGCAAGGCATGGCCACGATGACCTCGGTGCCCGGCGTGTTCGCCGCCGGCGACGTGGCCGACCACGTCTACCGCCAGGCGATCACCTCGGCCGGCTTCGGCTGCATGGCTGCGCTGGATGCCGAACGCTGGCTGGACCAGCAGACCCCGGCCTGAACCACCCGGTGATGGCGGGCGCGGCCCGCCATCACCCACGCCGCGTCATCCGGCGTTGCACGCCGCCGTCGTACCATGCCCGGACAGCCCGGCCTTGCGACCTCGGTCGACATCCGGGCCTGATTCCTCGCCAGCCAGGGACTCGACGCGATGCATGCCAAATGGCTTTTTATCGGCAGCCAGTTCACCCGCCGGATGTGGTTCCGCGCCACGCTCTACGGCGTCTTCGGCGTGGCCTCGGCGCTACTCGGCGCGCTGCTGCGGCCGTGGCTGCCGGAGGGCCTTGCCACCCGCATCGGCGCCGACGCCGTCGGCAACATCCTGGGCATCCTGGCGTCCAGCATGCTGGCCGTCACCACCTTCTCGCTATCGACGATGGTCACGTCGTACGTCGCTGCCGGCAGCAGCGCCACGCCGCGCGCGTCCAAATTGCTGATCGAGGATTCGGCGGCACAAGGCGCCCTGGCCAGTTTCATCGGCGCTTTCCTGTTCAGCATCGTCGGACTGATCGCCCTGAGCGCCGGCATCTACGGCGACAGCGGTCGCCTGGTGCTGTTCGCCGCCACCGTCGTGCTGATCGTGGTCATCGTGATCACCCTGCTGCGCTGGATCGACCAGCTTTCGCGGCTGGGCCGCGTGGGCGAAACCATCAATCGCGTCGAACGCGCCACGCGCGAAGCGATGCAGCAACACCTGCGCGATCCATGGCTGGGCGGCACGCCGTGCAAGGCCGTTCCCGCAGGCACGCATGCCGTGGAAAGCGACCGCATCGGTTACGTGCAATACATCGACACCGGCCTGCTGCAGGCCATCGCCGAAGAGCAGTCGCTGGAACTGTGGGTCAACGCGCCCGCCGGAACCTATGCCGCCCCGGGACGCGCCGTCGTCCATGCCTCGCGCAAGGTCGACGACGAGCTACGCAAGCGCCTGGCCGATGCCTTCGTGATCGGCGACGGGCGCGACTTTCGCCAGGATCCACGCTTCGGTTTCGTGGTGCTCACCGAAATCGCGCAACGCGCGCTATCGCCCGCCGTCAATGATCCCGGCACCGCGATCGACGTGCTCGGTACGGTCACCCGCCTGTTGTGCCAATGGGCGCGCCAGGCCGAAAACGGTGACACCCCGCCGACGCGCCACGAGCGCATCCATGTGCCGCCGCTTGCCGTGGACGACTGCTTCGATGACGTGTTCGCACCCTTGTCGCGCGATGCGGGCGGCATGCTGGAAGTCGGCATTCGCCTGCGCAAATCGCTGGCCACGCTTGGCGGCCTTGGCTTCGCCCCGTTCGAATCGCCGGTGCGGCAGCATGCCTCGCGCGCGCTGGAACTGGCCGCAAAGGCTTTGCCGCTGGAACGGGATCGGCGCGAACTCGAGGCCATTCCCGTCGGTGCGGCGACCGGCAAAGACTGATCGCGCATGACGCTTATCACACGCTTCCACGCCCATGTCGCCGACATGCCGCAGGCCGACTGGGACGCGCTTCGGCCGGACGACAATCCGTTTGTCTCGCACGCGTTCCTGCATGCGCTGGAACGCGACGGCTGCGTGCGCCCCGAATGGGGCTGGCAGGCCCATCACCTCGGGCTGTACGAACGCGACCGCCTGGTGGCCGCCGCGCCGCTGTACCTGAAAGGCAATTCGCACGGCGAGTTCGTGTTCGACTGGAGCTGGGCCAGCGCGTGGGAACGTGCCGGCGGCCAGTACTACCCCAAGCTGCTCTGCGGCGTGCCGTATTCGCCCGTACCCGGTCCGCGACTGCTGGCCGGCGACGATGCACTGCAGGCGCCGATCCTGCAGCGTGCACTGGTCGAGGCGATGCGTGAGGAAGCCGAGCAGCGCGGCCTGTCGTCGGTCCACGCCAATTTCCTCACCGAGCGCGAAGCGACCGCTTTCGACATGGACTGGCTCGCACGCACCGATGTGCAGTTCCATTGGCACAACCGCGGCTGGTGCGACTTCGAGGATTTCCTTGCCACGCTCAACCACAAGAAGCGCAAGAACATCCATCACGAACGCGCCCGCGTCGCCAGCAGCGGCCTGGACATCGAATGGTGCGCCGGCAGCGAACTTCGGCTGGACGAATGGCGCCAGATCCATGCGCTGTACCAGGCCACCTTCGATGCCCGGGGCAACCACGCCGCATTGACCACCGCTTTCTTCAGCCGTCTCGGCGAGCTGGGCGATACCGTGCAACTCGCCCTGGCGCGCAAC
>DATMTH010000020.1:0-30819 GCA_035564915.1 Rhodanobacter sp. | reverse complement strand
GCCCAAGAGCTATTTCAGCCCCGCCACCTTCCGGTTTCTTCGCGCCCTCGATCGTCACAATGATCGTGAATGGTTCCAGGCGCACAAGGAAGAGTACGAGCGCCAGGTGCGCGAGCCGTTCATTGAGCTGATCACCGACCTGCAGCGCCCGCTGGCGAAAATCAGTGCGCACTACCGCGCAGATCCCCGCAAGAACGGCGGCTCGCTGTACCGCATTTATCGCGACACCCGTTACTCGCACAACAAGCTGCCGTACAAAGCCTGGCAAGGTTCGCGCTTCTTCCACGAGCGTCGCCATGAAATACCGGCGCCGGCTTTCTATCTGCATATTGAACCCGGCGACTGCTTTGCCGGCGGCGGCATGTGGCACCCGGAACCAGAGGCCCTGAAGCACATCCGCGAATTCCTGGTCGACAACCCGACAGCGTGGAAACGCGCAACGCAGAGCAAGGCCTTTCGCGAACACCTCCAGCTTGGTGGTGAATCATTGGTGCGCCCACCGCGTGGGTATGATCCGGCGCACGACCTGATCGACGACCTCAAGCGCAAGGACTTCGTCGCCACCACCGCGCTCAGCGAAGAACTGGCCTGTTCCGATGAGCTGCTGCCGTGGACGATTGCCACGTTCAAGCAGGTCGCACCGATGATCGACTACCTGTGTGCCGCGCAGGAACTGGAGTTCTAGGCTCCGTCCGCTTCGGGTTGCCGTCGTCCGGCCGCCATCACGCACATGGCAACGACGATGCCGATGCAGGCCGTAAACGCCACATAGTGTGCCGGGGCAAGCACGCCGAGGTGCTGCACCAGCAAGCCGATCAATGGCGGGGTCAGTCCGCCAAACAGCGCGTAAGCCACATTGTAGGAAAACGACAGGCCGGAAAAGCGGATCGCCGGTGGAAACGCCACCACCATCAGCGATGGCACCACGCCGCTCACGCCGGTACTGAAACCGGCCACGGCATACAGCACGATGAAGTGAGCGCCGCCGGAGCGCAGGTCGAAGTACAAGGCATAGCCGGCCAGCATCAGGCCGATCGCGCCGAACAGCAAGGCCTTCGCGTAACCGATCCGGTCGGCCAGCCAGCCATAGAACAGGCAACCGACGGCAAGCGCGAACGACGCCACGCTGTTGCCGAGGAAGGCCTGCGCCGAGGCGATGTGAAACACCGATTGCACCAGCGATGGCGTCATCAGGATCAGCACCACGATCGCCGCGGTGAGCATCCAGGTCACCAGCATCGACATCAGCACAGCAGGCAGATGTCGCGCGAACACTTCGCGCAGCGGCAATCCACTGGCCAGCTCCTTGCGTGCGTGCATCGCCTCGAATACCGGCGTTTCGCTGAGCCAGCGGCGCAGCCATACCGCGAAAAAGCCGAACACGCCGCCGATCAGGAACGGCAAGCGCCAGCCGTAGTCGAGCACTTGTGCCGGCGTCATGCCATGGTTGATCGAGGCGGCCACCAGCGAACCGATCAGGATGCCCACCGTGAGGCCCGAGGTAAGGCTGGCGCAGGCAAAGCCGATCCGCCGTGGCGGCACGTGCTCGGCCACGAACACCCACGCACCGGGAACCTCGCCACCCACCGCAATGCCCTGCACCACCCGCAGCAACAGCAACAGCAGCGGAGCCAGCATGCCGACCTGCGCATACACCGGCAGCAGGCCGATGCACAGCGTGGGCAGCGCCATCAGGAACACGCTGAGCATGAACATCTTCTTGCGCCCCAGCGTATCGCCGTAATGCGCCATCACGATCCCGCCCAGCGGTCGCGCCAGGTAACCCGCCGCGAAAATGCCGAACACCTGCAACTGCGCCAGCCACGGCGCCGTCGACGGTGGAAAGAACAGATGGCTCAACGGGATCGCGAAGAACACGAAGACCACGAAATCGTAGAACTCCAGCGCACCACCGAGTGCGGACAGGCCGAGCGTGCGGATGTCGCGACGGTCGAGTGTCCTTCCGGTCTTGCTGTGATGAGGCAGATCGGTGTTCTTGATGGTCATGAATCAGCACCCGATGTGTTGCAACGCAGTTGCGCAACATACCTCAAAAGTCAGAGCATGCTTCGGCTGGCAACGACAGGTACAACCCGCTGCTGATTTGCTAATCTCAGGCGGCGCGCGGGTTGGGGGTTCCGGGGGGCGCGCAGTCACCGTGTACGTCTGATTGATATGAGCTTCTCTTTCACACCGCTGCAAGGAGAGTGTCGATGAGCATGGGCAAACGTCTGGCCGCCGAATTTTTCGGCACGTTCTGGCTGGTTCTCGGTGGCTGCGGCAGTGCGGTACTGGCCGCGGGGTTCCCGCAATGGGGTATCGGCTTTGCCGGCGTGGCACTGGCCTTCGGGCTGACCCTGCTGACCATGTGTTACGCCATCGGCCACATTTCCGGCTGCCACATCAACCCGGCGGTGACCTGCGGTCTTGCAGCCGGCGGCCGCTTTCCGCCGAAGGACGTGATCCCGTACATCGTCGCGCAAGTCATCGGCGGCCTGCTCGCCGGCCTGGTGCTGTACGTGATTGCCTCGGGCAAGCCGGGCTTCGATGCCGCCGCCAGTGGCTTCGCGTCCAACGGCTATGGTGCGCACTCGCCGGGCGGCTACTCGATGGGTGCCGCGGCACTGTGCGAGATGGTGCTGACCGGTTTCTTCATCTTCATCATCATGGGCGCGACGCACAAGAGTGCGCCGGTGGGTTTTGCCGGTATCGCGATCGGCCTGGCGCTGACCCTGATCCATCTGATCAGCATTCCGGTCACCAACACCTCGGTAAACCCAGCCCGTTCCACGGCCGTGGCGTTTTTCCAGGGCGACTGGGCGATACACCAGCTGTGGTTCTTCTGGCTGATGCCGATCATCGGCGGCACCATCGGCGGTTTGGTCTACCGCTATCTGTCCAGCGAACAGGCTGCACTGCCCGACATCAAGGGCGGCGCGGCCTGAGACGCACATCAGGGCATGACGTGAGGTCCGCAGGACCGCGCGTCATGCCTCAAACATCGGCAAACGAAAATGCCAGCACGTCGGCAATCGCGTCGGTGCCCGCCAGGCACATCAGCAGGCGCTCGATGCCCAGGGCCACGCCGGCACAATCGGGCATGGCATCGAGTACGCCAAGCAGGCGTTTGTCGATCGGGATCTCCGCCAAACCGCGTCCACGACGTACCACGTTGTCGCGTTCGAAACGTGCACGCTGTTCGCCGGCATCGTTGAGTTCGTGATAGCCATTGGCCAGCTCGTGCTGGCCCAGGTACAACTCGAAGCGCTCGGCCAGCGGCGGCTCGCCTGCGCGGATCTTCGCCAGCGCGCACTGGGTCGCCGGGTAGTCATGGATCACCGTGATGCGGTCGGGCGGAAACGCCGGCTGCAGCAAGTGGGTGATCAGCAGGTCGAGCCAGTCGTCGCGCCCAAGGCCCGCCGGGTCGATACCGAAATCATCCAGTGGCACCCGCAGTTCGTCGATCGACGCATGCAGCGGATCGATGCCCAGTTCGTCGAGGAACAACTGCCGGTAGCTTGCGATCACCACCTCGGCCCGACGATCCACCATCGCCAGTGCGGTGTTCACCAGCTCGATGGTTTCCCGGATCAGCTGCCGATGGTCCCACCCCACCCGATACCACTCCAGCATGGTGAATTCGGGATTGTGCCGCCGCCCTGCCTCGCCATTGCGAAACACCCGGCCCAACTCGTAGCAATCACCGACACCCGCCGCCAGCAGCCGCTTCAACGGGTACTCCGGTGAGGTACGCAACCAGCGTTCGCGGGTGCCGGCATCGACATGGCCGCTGAACACGCAGCGGAAACTCTCGATGTTCGGTTCGGTATTGCCTGCAGCCGAGAGGATCGGGGTCTCCACCTCCAGCACGTCACGCGCGGCGAAAAACGCCCGGATCAGGCCGTACAACCGCGCGCGCCGCTGCAATGCATCCAGCATGGACGATCCGCTCATGCCCCTGCCCCGTGTTCGGTCAGCAGGGCGAGAAGTTGCGCCTCGTCCCATACCGCCACGCCAAGCTCGGTGGCCTTGTCGAGCTTGGAGCCAGCCTCGGCGCCGGCCACCACGAAACTGGTTTTCTTCGACACCGAACCGGATACCTTGGCGCCCAGTGCCTCGAGCTTTTGCTTGGCCGCATCACGTCCCAGCGACTGCAGCGTGCCGGTGAGCACGATGGTTTGCCCTTCCAGCGGCAGCTCGCCGACAGTGGCTGCCGCGGGGATCGCATCGAGCAGTCGTCGCATCGCTGCCTCGGCACGATCAAGCTGGGCCGAGGCCGTGCGATCGTCCAGAAATGTCTCCAGATTCGCCGCTGCCGCCGGCGGCAGGCCGGCGACGATCCAGTGCGCGATGCCGGCATCGCGCAATCGCTGCAGGCTGGGAAAGTGTTCGGCGAGCAGCCGTGTGCGTTTGGGTCCGAGCTGCCCGATCGGCGCCATGTCGAGCAGGTTGGCCAGGTTGAATTTTTCGCGCAACTTCGGCGATGGGGCCGTCTCGTCGCCGAAGCGGATGCCCTCGGCCAGCAGATCGTCCACCACCTGCTGATTGCCCGCCTGTGCAAAAAACCCTTCGATCGAATCGGCCACCTCGCTGCCGATGTCCGGCAACAGACGCAACACCGGCGCCGGGGTGCTGCGCACGAAATCGAGCCGACCCAGCCATGTCGCCAGGGTCCTGGCCGTGCTTTCGCCGATATGCATGATGCCCAGCGAAAACAGGAATCGCGCCAGCGTGGTGTGCCTGCTGGCCGCGATGCCGTCGACCAGGTTCTCCGCCCACCTGGTCGCCACCTTGCCGGCCTTCACCGTCTCCGGCGTGGTGCCGTCGCGTTCGTCGGCACGCTGTTTCATGCTGACGAAGTCTTCCACCGTGAGGCGGTACAGGTCGGCTGGCGTCTTCACCATGTCGAACTCGACCAGTGCCTCGGCAAACCGCTCGCCCAGCCCCTCGATATCCATGGCACGGCGCGAGGCGAAGTGGATCAACGCCTCCTTGCGCTGCGCCGCGCAGACCAGCCCGCCGGAGCAGCGCCATGCCGCCGCCCCGTCCTCGCGCAACAAGGCCGAGTTGCACACCGGGCAATGCGTCGGCATCTGCCAGGGCACGGTGCCTGCGGGCCGCTGCTGCTCGACCACGCGAACCACTTCCGGAATCACGTCGCCGGCGCGGCGCACGATCACCGTGTCGCCGATGCGAACATCCAGTCGTGCGACCTGGTCGGCGTTGTGCAGGGTGGCGTAGGTGACGATGACGCCAGCCACCTGCACCGGCGCCATCCGCGCGCGCGGCGTGGCTGCACCGGTGCGGCCGATCTGCACTTCGATGTCGAGCAGTTGCGTGGTCTGCTCCTGCGCCGGAAACTTGTGCGCGATCGCCCAGCGCGGTGCGCGCGAGACGAAGCCCATCTCGCGCTGGCCGGCGTAATCGTCCAGCTTGTAGACCACGCCGTCGATGTCGTACGGCAAGACGTCGCGCTTCGCTCCGATGCGCTCGAAATACGCGATCAAGCCGTTGAAGCCTTGCGCGGTGTCCACTTCCGGCGATACCGGGAAACCCCACTCGCGCAGCTGCTGCAAGGTGGCCGAATGGGTCGGCGGCAGCTCGCCTTCCTCGACCACGCCGATCGCGTAGGCGAAGAAACTCAGCCGCCGCTTCGCGGTGATCGCCGGATCCAGCTGACGCAGCGAGCCGGCGGCACCATTGCGCGGGTTGGCCAACGGCTTTTCGTCGTGGCTGCGCGCGTAATCATTGAACGCCTCGAAGTCCTTGCGCAGCATGATCACTTCGCCGCGCACCTCAAGTACCTCGGGCCAGCCGGTGCCACGCAGTTTCAGCGGGATCGCGCGCACCGTGCGCAGATTGGCGGTCACGTCTTCGCCGGTTTCCCCGTCACCACGGGTGGCACCCTGCACGAACACGCCATGCTCGTAACGCAGGCTGATCGCCAGGCCATCCAGCTTGGGCTCGACTGAAAACACCGGCTGGCGGCGATCCAGTGTCTGTTCGATCCGACGCTCGAACTCGGCCACCTCGCGAAAGCGCTCGCGCAGGCTGTCACCGTCCTGCTCGAACGCATTGCCCAGCGACAGCATCGGCATCGCGTGGCGGACCTCGGCGAAACCGCCGTGTGCACGGGCACCGACCTTGCGGGTGGGCGAGTCGTTCGACGCCAATGACGGGTAATCGGATTCCAGCGCTTCCAGCTCGCGCATCAGGCGGTCGTACTCGGCGTCGGTCAACTCCGGATCATCGAGTACGTGATAGCGATGGTTGGCCTGCTCGATCTGCGCCCGCAGCGCAGCGGCACGAGCTTCGATCTGGGCAGGAACTGCGGGTTCGGTCATGCGGGTCTCCTTGGGGATTCCCGCAGTTTAACGATACCGGCGCGTCGCGGCGCCGTTCAGCGATGCAGATGCCCCGCGGCCTCCGGCTGATAGCCGATGGTCAGCACGCGCAGGCGACGCTTGCGGCCGTCCGGCATCGGCCAGTCGATTTGCTGACCCACAGACAACCCGAGCAAGGCGCTGCCCACCGGCGCCAGGATCGACACGGTGCCGGCAGAACCGGCCGCGGAGGGGTAGACCAGGGTCAGGGTCAGCTTGTCGCCACCGGCCTCATCCTCGAAGCTGACGATCGAGTTCATCGTCACGATATGCGCCGGCATGGCCGCCGGCTCGACCACGTCGGCACGATCAAGCTCCTCACGCAGGGCGCGAAGCTTGTCGGCCTCGCTCGCAGGCATGCGCTCGAGCAAAGCCTCGATGCGCTCCAGATCGATGCGGGAAACGGTGATCACGGGCTTGCTCATGACTTTTCCTGTGGTTCGCGGATCATTCCGCGCAAAAGCACACGCCGAAACGAGGACGTTCCGGCGCGTTGGGTGGGCTGGTACTGCCATGCCTGGAAACTCGTGCGCGGCAGGCGACACTGGTCTGACTGTGCTGAACTTCGCCTTGAAATGCAAGCTGTCACAGCAGCTATCCTGCACTCATGGCTTCCGCGCTGGTGCAAGCCATGGCTGAAAGGGCGAACATGGCAGGACGATGCTCGAACCGTTTCGCTGGGCGGTATCGTTGCCGACCTTGATCGCGGCTACCGCCGGTTCGCGGGCTTTGTTCCTTGCGACATGACTGGCGTTCCGGTGCGTTCCGGTGTCGTACCTTGATGGCCCAGCCCGGCCGCTGCGCCCGGGTTGGGCTGATACCCTATGTGAACGCGTCGCCTGACGTTGTCACGATCTCCAGAGGACTCTCCATGCGAAGGCTGATCATCGCCCTGGCCGCCCTGTTCGAGTGCGCGTCGGCGTCCGCGTCTGAAACAGGCGCCAACGTGAATTTCCACCTGACCGCGCACCCGATTGGCTGGCTGGCACTGGCCTTGTTCGTGCTGGCCTATGTCGGCGTGGTGCTGGAAGAGCGCATCCATATCGCCAAGTCCAAGCCCGTGGTTCTGGCAGCGGCACTGATCTGGGGCCTGATCGCGTGGCAAACCGGTGGCATCGGCGCGGATGACGCCAGGCATGCCTTCGAGGCGATGTTTCTCGAATACGCCGAAATCTTCTTCTTCCTGGTGGTGGCGATGACCTACGTCACCGCGATGGGCGAGCGCGGCGTGTTCGAGGCATTGCGTACCCAGTTGACCCGGCGCCACTTCAGCTACCGATCGCTGTTCTGGATCACCGGACTGCTGGCATTTTTCCTGTCACCGATGCTGGACAACCTGACCACGGCACTGGTGATGTCGGCGGTGATCCTGGCGGTCGCTGCCGGCAACGCGCGTTTCATCACCCTGGCCATGATCAACCTGGTGGTGGCGGCCAATGCCGGCGGCGCCTGGAGCGCGTTCGGCGATATCACCACCTTGATGGTATGGCAGGCGAACAAGGCGCAGTTCTTCGACTTTTTCCACCTCTTCCTGCCCTCGCTGGTCAACTGGCTGGTTCCGGCCGTGATCATGTTCTTCGCCCTGCCGAAGGGGCGCCCCGAACCGGCCGAGGGCAGCAACCCGATCAAACCCGGCGGCATCAGCATCTGCCTTACCTTCGGCCTGACCGTGGCGATCACCGTGGTCGGTCGCCAGTGGCTGGGCATGCCGGCCACCTACGGCATGCTGACCGGACTGGCGCTGCTCAACCTGCTCGCCACCCGCATCGACTACCGGCAGCGGCGCTACGCGCTGGCGCAAGGAGTGGAGCCGCAGGGTTATTCCATTTTCAGCATCATCGCCAACGCCGAATGGGATACCTTGCTGTTCTTCTACGGCGTGTTTGCCTGTGTTGGCGGTCTCGCCGCGCTGGGCTATCTGGAGCTGGCCTCGACGCACATGTATGGCAACCTTGGCTACACCCTCGCCAATTCGATCATGGGCCTGTTGTCGGCGGTGGTCGACAACATTCCGATCATGTTCGCGGTGCTGAAAATGAACCCGCCCATGGATCACGGCCAGTGGTTGCTGATCACACTCACTGCCGGCGTCGGTGGCAGCCTGCTGTCGGTGGGTTCGGCGGCCGGCGTGGCGCTGATGGGCGCCTCGCGCGGCCAGTACACTTTCATGAGCCACCTGCGCTGGAGCTGGGCGATCGGACTGGGTTACGTCGCCAGCATTGCCCTGCACATGTGGATGAACGCCCATCTGTTCGGCGGCCACTGATACTGCGCACGGCAATCACCCGACACCGGAGTCATCCAGCCCATGCATCATGCCAGCGACATTCTGCTGACCATTTTCATCATCTTCATCGCCGCGCAAGTCGGCGCCGAAATCGCACAGCGGCTGAAACTTCCCGGCGTGGTCGGCGAGATCGCCGCCGGCTGCGTGGTCGGCCCCTCGCTGCTGGGCTGGCTGGCGCCCGAGCAGATCCTTCCCGGTACGCCATTGGATGTGCTGGCGGAAATCGGCGTGGTGCTGCTGTTGTTTTCGGTCGGCCTGGAAACCCGGCTGGAAGACCTGAAAAAGGTCGGCAAGAGTGCCGTGCTGGTCGGCGTGCTGGGCGTGCTGGTGCCATTCGCTGCCGGTGCTGTCTGGGCTCATGGCGAGGGTTTCGAATGGGTCAAGTCACTGTTCGTTGCGGCCGCCTTCGTGGCCACCTCCGCCGGCATCACCGCCCGTGTACTGCAGGAACTTGGCGTATTGCAGCGCATCGAAAGCCGGGTGATTCTCGGCGCCGCCGTGATCGACGACATCCTCGCCATGCTGCTGCTGGGCGTGGTCTCCTCGTTGCAGGGTGGCGGTTCGCTCAACCTGCATTCGCTGCTGTTGACGCTGGGTGGCGCGGTCGGCTTCGTCGCCGTCATCGGCTGGGGCGGCACCCGGGTCATGCGCCGCCAGTCGGGTTGGCTGGAGGCGCCGGTCAGCCCGCATTCCGCGTTGACCCTGGTGCTGGCGCTCTGCCTTGGCCTGGCATGGCTGTCCACCCGCTTCGGCCTGGCCGCGATCATCGGCGCGTTCCTGGCCGGCATGATCGCATCGGAAACGCGCCAGCGCGACGAGCTGGAACACAAGACGATGCCGCTGCTGTCGTTTCTCACGCCATTCTTTTTCGTGATCACCGGCGCCAAGATCAATCTGTCCGAGCTGGCCAGCAGCGAGGCACTGTGGATGTTGCTGGTCGTCACCGTGATCGCGATCCTGTCCAAGCTGATCGGCGGCTATCTGGGCGCCATGTCGCTGGGCCGGCGCAGCGCCGCCATCGTCGGTTTCGGCATGGTGCCGCGTGGCGAAGTCGGCGTGGTGATCGCGGCACTCGGACTGAGTGCCGGCGTATTCAGCGAACAGATCTACGCCATCATCGTGGCGATGTCGCTGCTTACTGCCATGGTGACACCGCCCGTGCTGGCATGGCTGCTGCGCGGGCAGCAGGCTGAAGGAACGCCGAGCGCTGCCGTTTCGTCCGACCCGTGACGGCGGTAGGAAGCGCCCCTTGCCGATCACCCTTCGCGACGGCGAACAGGGATATGCTGGGCCCGCCGCAAAACCGGGGGCTGTCATGGATACCAGGAAAACCCTGCTGATCGTCGACGACGATCCACTGGTACTTGAGTCAATCGACTTGCTGCTGTGCATGGCCGAAAAGTTCAACACCATCCGCGCGCTTGGCATAGCCGGGGCCGACAGCCACCTGCAACATGCACGGATCGACATCATCGTGGCCGATGTCATCCTGGCTGGCAGCAGCAATGGCATCGAGCTGTGCCGCAAGGCGATTGAGCGCTATCCAGGGATCGCCATGGTGGTGATCACGGCCGACAACGAAATCCATTGCAGGGACATCCCCAGCCGTGGCGTGTTCCTGCGCAAACCGTTTGGTGGACAACAGCTGCTCGACGCGATTGATGGCGCAATATGGCGGGCACATGAAGACGATCCCGGTTCGGCACGCTGACCGGCCCGCCTGTCGAGCAGCATGAGCGGCGAAACCCAGGCAGTTGTCCGGAGCGGGCTTCGACCGGTCGACATGCCCCGTCCGGCTCGCAAAAAAAAAACGGGCCAGCATGACTGACCCGCCTTCGTTGACGGTGTCGTGCCACCGGTCAGGTGCGACCGGCACGGCAAGACACCGCGGCATGCATCAGCCGATCATTTGGCGAACAGGTGTTCCACGCCAGCGCGCTCCTCGCGCAATTCCTTCTCGGTGGCATCCATGCGGGCGCGCGAGAACGCGTTGATCTCCAGACCCTGCACGATCGCGTACCTGCCATCCTTCACGGTCACCGGGTAGCCATAGATCACGCCCGGCGCGATGCCGTAGGAACCGTCCGACGGAATCCCCATCGAGACCCAGTCACCCTCGGCCGTACCCTTGGCCCAGGTGTGCATGTGATCGATCGCCGCCGACGCCGCCGACGCCGCCGACGAGGCGCCACGCGCCTTGATGATCGCCGCACCGCGCTGCTGCACGGTCGGGATGAAGTCACTTTCGTACCAGGCCTGATCGACCAGCGACATGGCGGCCTTGCCGTCGACCGTGGCGTGGTGCAGATCCGGGTACTGGGTGGAGCTGTGATTGCCCCAGATCGTCATCTTCTTGATATCGGTGTTGTGCTTGCCGGTCTTCTCGGCCAACTGGCTTTTGGCGCGGTTGTGATCCAGCCGCACCATCGCCGTGAAGCACTTCGGATCGAGATCCGGTGCATTCTGCTGCGCGATCAGCGCATTGGTGTTGGCCGGGTTGCCAACCACCAGCACCTTCACGTCGCGCCTGGCGTGATCGTTCAGCGCCTTGCCCTGCGGGCCGAAGATCGCACCGTTGGCTTCCAGCAGATCCTTGCGCTCCATGCCCGGGCCGCGCGGACGCGCGCCAACCAGCAAGGCATAGTCGACATCCTTGAAGGCGACGTCGAGGTCATCGGTGGCAACCACGCCAGCCAGGGTCGGGAACGCACAATCGTTGAGTTCCATCACCACGCCCTGCAATGCGGGCAGCGCCGGGGTGATTTCCAGCAGGTGCAGGATCACCGGCTGATCCGGGCCCAGCATGTCGCCGGCAGCGATACGGAACAGCAGCGCGTAGCCGATCTGGCCAGCGGCACCGGTAACGGCAACTCGAACGGGGGCTTTCATGGGTAATGACTCCTTCTTGGGGTATTCGGCTTGTGTGGGAGCGCACCCTGTGTGCGATGCCTTCGCACAGGGAAAAGCTCGCGCACAGGGGTGCGCTCCCACCGGGGGTTCATTCAGCTCAACTCGGCGAAAAATTCGGCGATGCGGGCCAGACCCGGCTGCAGTTGTGCCGTCGGGCAGGTATAGGAAATGCGCATCGCACGCGGCTCGCCAAAGGCGGAGCCGGGTACGCAGGCAACGCCCTTGGCCTCCAGCAGTGCCGCACAGAATTCCACGTCGTTGCCGATTTTCGTACCGTTGTGGCTTTTGCCGAAGGCCACCGAAATATCCGGAAACGCGTAGAACGCCCCTTGCGGTCGGGGGCAGACGACACCGGCGATCGCGCTGAGCGCGGCAACCACGGTGTCACGCTTGGCGGCGAATTCGGCGCACTTCTGCTGCGGGATATCCTGCGGGCCGGAGAAAGCCGCCACGGCTGCTGCCGTGATCACTTCCGGCAGGCTGGTGATGTGGTTTGAGTTGAACGTGGAAATGGCCTTGGCCACCGCTTCCGGACCTGCCAGCAGGCCCACGCGCCAGCCCGGCATGCCGTAGGTCTTGGAGACGGAATCCACGAACACCACCCGCTCGCGCAGCTCCGGCCTTGCCAGTACGAAGTTGTGGTAACCGAGACCGTCGAACACCATCGAATTGTAGATGTCGTCGGTAATCACCCAGGTATCCGGATGCTTCACGAGCACCTCGGCCAGTGCCGCAATTTCCTCACCGGTATAAACCATGCCGGTCGGGTTGGACGGATTGTTGAACAGGAACACCTTCGGCTTGCGCGCCAGTGCGGCATCGAGCTGGGCCGGGGTGAGCTTGTAGTTCTGCTCCGGCCCGCAATGCATCACGTTGGCCTTCGCACCGACGATATCGGCGATGTCGCGATAGGTCGTCCAGTACGGCGCGGCGAAGCAGATTTCATCGCCTTCGTTCAACATGGTCTCAGCCAGGTTGTACAGGATCTGCTTGGCCCCGATGCCGATCGACACGTTGGCTCGCGTATAACCGCTGAAACCCAACGCATCGATGTGCTTGAGGAACGCATCCTGCAAGGCCTCGGCACCGCGATTGCTGCCGTACTGGCCACTGTCGCGCGACAATGCTTCGCGTGCGGCAGCGTAGACATGCTCGCCCGGCAGGAAATTCGGCACGCCGATCGAGAAGCTGATGATGTCGCGCCCGGCAGCCTTGAGCTTCTTTGCCTTCTCGGCAATCACCATGATCGCGCTGGGCTTGGCGCGGCCGACTCGTTGGGCAAGCTGTGGCATGGGTCTCTCGGCAGCAGGGGGGGAAACAAAGGCCGCGATTTTACCACGCCGTTGCCCATGCGCACCCGGCGGCAGAAAATCATCACTGCAACCACAGGACGATCCGTGCAATATGGGGACGTCCGACTGGCGGACAGCAAGACATCCCACCTGCACAGGAGCGCTCCATATGCATTGGCTTTGGGTATTCGTGATTGGCTTGATCGTGGGTCTGGTGGCGAAATTGCTGATGCCAGGCAAGGACCCGGGCGGCTTCATCATCACCGGCCTGCTCGGTATCGCCGGCTCGCTGCTGGCTACCTGGGTTGGCCAGAATGTGCTTGGCTGGTACCAGCAGGGGCAAAGTGCCGGTTTCATCATGTCGGTGGCCGGCGCCGTGGTGCTGTTGCTGCTGTATCACCTGATCAAGCGCAAATCGACCTGAACGACCACGCCGCCGGCGGAATGCACTGCGCCGGCGGCCGTGTCTCAACCGAGCAACTTGCCGGCAAGCCCTTCAAGCATGCCGATGTTGAAACCGCTGCCTTGGGCAGCGTCGGGCACCTGGCCATTCGGAGTCAGGTGATCCACCGCGTGCGGCAGCAACTGCGACAGCTGACCCAGCAACTGGTCAGGATTCATCCCGGCCTTGCCGGCCAGCTCCTGCACGATCGAACCCAGGCCGCCACCTTGCAACGCCTGGCCGAGCTGATCGCCCGATACGGGCTGGTTGGCACCGGTGCCGACCCATGACTGCGCCGCATTGCCGAGCCCGTGCTGCTGCAATATGCCGAGCAATCCCTGCAAACCGCCAGCCTTCTCGATCAGCTGACCCGCCATGCCGATCAGCGAACCACCTCCGGCGGCCTGTCCCTGCTCCCCGAGCAAATCGTTCAGAAATGACATGACGGTACTCCTTGGCTATTTGAGTGAATGACGCGTCCAGCCACTCGATCATAGGCTCGCGTCGAAAGACTGACCAGCGTGCGCCTCCCGCAGGTGCACGCGTGGCCTGCATCTGCCCCTCAAGGAGTCGCTGGAACCGGGCCGGTCGATTCGCGCAGCTGCAACGCGAACGGAACCTGCACCATGTCGCCCGGACTGCGCCCGCGCAGCACTTCAAGCAATTGCATGGCCGCGAGACGACCCATTTCGCGGCTGGGCTGACGTACCGTCGTCAACGCAGGCCACAACTGACGCGCCAGCGGAATATCATCGAAACCGCATACGGACAGATCCTGTGGCACCTTCAGACCCGCTTCGCTGGCCGCCCACATCACTCCGGTAGCCATGTCGTCGTTGGCGGCAAATACCGCCGTGGGACGCGACTCCAATGCAAGCAGCTGACGTGCCGCGATGACGCCGGAACCGAATGTGAACTCGCCCTGCACTACCAGTTCCGGATCATCGGGCAAGCCCGCTGCCGCCATCGCCGCGCGATAGCCGGCCAGTCGCCAGCGACTGGCGCCGTGATCGCGGATGCCGACGACATGCGCGATGCGACGGTGGCCCAGCTCCAGCAAGTGACGCACCAGTGTGGCGGCGGCCTGCTCCTCGTCCATCGTCACCCCGATCGTATCGCGGGTCTGCAGCGGCGACACGCTGGCATAGGTCACCTGACGCTCGCGCAGCTGCTTGAGTAGCGGCAGGTAATCGGTGATCGGCGGGGTAAGCACCACGCCATCCGGGTGATGATCGGAAATCAGTGCATCCAGCCGTTTGCCAAAGTCGTCCCCGCGCATGCGCAGCGGGCGCACCATCATGTTGTAGCGATGGGTGTCGCAGGCCTCGAGTACGCCGTCCTGGACCTCGGCCAGATAGGTCGAGGCCGGGTTGTCGTTGTTGTCGTACAGCATCGCGACCAGAAACGAGCGGTTGCCGGCAAGGCTGCGTGCCGACGAGAGCGGCCGATAGTCCATCGCCTCCATCGCCGCGAGCACGCGCTGGCGCGTGGTATCGCTGACATTGGCCTCATCGTTCAGTACACGCGACACCGTCTTGGGCGAGACGCCTGCGTTTCGTGCAACATCTTCGAGGCGTACCCGCATGGCTGCTCCCGGCCGGCCAGAACCATCAAAATATCCGCGTCACGCCATGCCCATCATGGCGCGCGGCACCGTCGGGCAGACCCAAGTCGCCCGACGGTGCATACGCCATCAGCCGCGTGCGTCGAGGATCTCGTTCCAGTCCTTCACGCGATCAGCTTGTGCGCTCAGCAAGGCATCGACATCGCCTTCAACCGTGACCTTCTCGATCGTGTCGCCCTGCTGGATCGTGTTGACCACGTCCATGTCGGCCGCATCGACCACTTCACCGAACACGCTGTGCTTGTCATCCAGCCACGGCGTCGGGCCATGGGTGATGAAGAACTGGCTGCCGTTGGTGCGCGGCCCGGCATTGGCCATCGACAGCACGCCGGGCTTGTCGTGACGCAGCGAGGCGTTGAACTCGTCTTCGAACTTGTAGCCCGGGCCACCACGGCCGCTGCCCTCGGGGCAACCGCCCTGGATCATGAAATCGGCGATCACGCGGTGGAACGACAGGCCATCGTAATAACCGCGACGGGCCAGGTTGGTGAAATTGGCGACCGTGACCGGTGCCTTGTCTTCGTGCAGACGCAGACGGATCGGGCCACGGTTGGTGCTGAAAGTCACGTTGATGGTCATTGCAAATCCTTGGTTTCGAGAGCTGCGCCGTGCCACGACACAGGCATGTGGCCCCAAAGAATAACCCAGCTGACCGTCCTTGTAGGAGCGCAGCCTGTGCGCGAGGCTGACGCGCCAAGGCTGCAGTGCCTTTCCATCCGGCGATGTGCTAAGGCAGATCCAGCATGGTGCGCTCAAGGCTTCCAGCGCCTCTCGGTCTCGCGGCCGGCGCCGGCACGTCGTCCGGCCACGCCGCTCCCTGGTAGAGATGTGCCCACAGCCGATCCAGCGCCGCATAGCCATAAGGCAACAGCGGCACATGCCGGTCGCCGAATCCCGGCAGCGCCAGAAACGCATCGAAGTGCTGCGCGTACGGCACTTTCCAGTAGATCGGCTTGCGCCCTTGTTCGCGCAGCCACGCTACATACGGCTCCGAGCTGAACGCGGTGGGCAGCAGTCCATCACTGGCACCGTGCAGCACCCACAGCGGAAGATCACTGCGCGGCAGCTTTGCCGCCGTGGCCGCAATCGAGGCATGCAAGGCCTGCGATTCATGGTCATCCCCGGTCCACAGCATGCGCAGGCCATTTTCGCCGATCAGGGTGGGGTCCCTCGAAACGTTCACGCCGCCAAACAGACCGACGCCATTGCCCGGAGGTATGCCTGACGCATCAGCCCACCATGCCGCCCGTGCCAGCGGATCGGTGATCCCCGGCAATGTACCCGCACCGGTCGCGGCGTAATGGAAACCGCAAGGCATGTCGCCGGGACCGCGACGCAGGTAGGACGACGCGTAGCCCGCGGTGATCGCGCGCCACAGGTCGAATGCAGTCGTGCTGGCGGCCGTGCGCATTGCCTCGTCGGTCCAGCCGCGCGTATGCAGGTATTGATAGGCCTGCTCGGCTTGTTCGGCCGTGGTATTGCCGGCCAACCTGCCCTGCACTCGCAGGCTGGCGCAACGCAACAACCACGGGGCTGGCGGCTGGCCGGTGGGCCCGCGCGCAAACGGCGTCGCGGCAAACCGTTCGCTGCTCAAGGCGCACGGCAGCCAGATCGCCGCCTCGGTGGCGTAATCGAACAGCGCGCGGCCGTGCCCGGCCACGTATACATTCGGCTCCAGTGCCACCACCCCGGCGAAGAAATCGTCGTGATCCAGCCCGGCGGCCTGCAACACCGCACCACCGCCATTGGAAAGGCCGGTGGCGACGATCTTCGTGTTCTGCGGGGTGAAAGGTGCCTCATCGGGATAGGCACGATCGAGCATGGCCAGACCGAACTGCGCCGCCTGCATCACATGGCGACCCCAGTCAGCCTCCGGGTTGTCACCCGAATGCATCTGCTTGATCGCAATGCCGGCAGTCGGTGGTGCCGGCGAGGGCTGGAACTCGAGCACCGCTTCACCGCGTTTCGCCCGGCGACCATCCAGTGCCACGCCGCTGTTGTCGGCGTAATCGTAGTAGCCGGCACCGGTGCCCTTGTCGGTATACGCCACCGCGCAGCCGCGCGGCAGCCCCCAGGCACCGGCCAGTGCGATCGCACCGTAGATGCCGCGCGAACCGGATGAGGCTGTCACCACCAGGCAGCGTCTGCCGTGGTCGAAGGCGTCGGGCAACTGCAGCAACACGCGATGCGGCGCATGCGCCCCGGGGATTCGCGCGAACATCTGGTACTCACGCCCCGGCACATCCGGCACGCTGCCATAGACGGCGCCGTAGCCACCGAGCGGGCCGAGATCGGCAATACCCTTCCAGCTGGTCTGGATCGCCCGTCGGCGCAATTCCGCCGCCGTCGGATCCAGCGGATGGGCAAACGGCACCGGCACACCAGCCAGACCGGCCACCCCCAACCCCGCGCTGAGCAGATCGTCGTGTCCACGATGTTCAGTCACCCGCACTTCGCCGATATCCAGCTCTCGCATTGCAGAACCCTTCCTCGTCGCGCTCCCGACACAAGCGGACAGCATGCCCGAAACCGGCAGCGCCATGCACGGCAGGATCAAACGACAAACCGGTTTGTTCGCCCGCCACCATCACAAGCACGAGGGCGAACGCCATCGTGCGAAAACCGGCATTACCGACCAGACAGACATGGCCCGACAACTCGACGACAACGCCCAGCCGGCGGGCTTCAGCCACATGGCGAGCCTGCTGATCACCGACGACCACCCGCTGCTCCGCCGACACCCATCTCGCCAATTGCCTGCCCGTCTCACCGAACAGCAACCTCGCATGCTCGGCCTGCTCGCCAGAGGCCTGCTCGATAAGCAGATCGCCGACCGCCTGCAGAACCGGGAGCGCACGGTCAAGGCGCACGTCACCGCGGTCTTCGAGAAACTCGGTGGTGGGGAACCGGAGGCAGATCGGGATAAAGCCTCTACTTTCGTTGGGTATCGGCCGAAGGCATCCACCGGGTATCGGCCCGGTCATCGATGTGCCTGGAGAAGGTGCTGTCCGCCACAATGTTGTGGCACTGTTGGCATCGCATTGGGGAGTGATCGCATGGCGGGACAAGGCAAATTTCACCGGCAACTCAGCCTCACCGATCTCACCTTCATCGGTCTGGGCTCGATCTTCGGTTCAGGCTGGCTGTTCGCGGCCAGCAAGGTATCCGCGATTGCCGGCCCGGCAGGCATCATTTCATGGTTGATCGGCGGAGCCGCGGTGTTTCTGCTGGGCCTGGTGTACTGCGAACTGGGTGCGGCGCTGCCGCGCGCCGGCGGCGTGGTGCGTTACCCGATGTACTCGCACGGCGCGCTGCTGGGTTACCTGATGGGCTTGATCACGCTGATCGCATTCTCCAGCCTGATCGCGATCGAGACCGTGGCCTGTCGCCAATACGCCTCGGCCTGGTTTCCCCAGCTCACCCAGCCACACTCGGACAGCCCGACCCTGCTCGGCTGGCTGGTGCAACTGGCCATTCTGGGGGTGTTCTTTGCGCTCAACTATTACAGCGTGAAGACCTTCGCCAAGGCCAACAACGTGATCAGCGTGTTCAAGTTCGTGGTGCCCGCGCTGGTGATCGTGATGCTGCTGGCGTTCTTCAAACCGGCCAACTTCACCGCGCACGGCTTTGCACCGTTCGGCTTTGCCGGGGTGGAAGGCGCGGTATCGGCCGGCGGCGTGATCTTCGCGTATCTGGGCCTGACCCCGATCGTGTCGGTGGCCAGCGAGGTACGCAGCCCACAGCGCACGATCCCGATTGCGCTGATCCTGTCGGTGCTGTTGTCCACGCTCATCTACGTGCTGCTGCAGGTCGCCTTTCTCGGCAGCATTCCCGACCCCATGCTGGCGCATGGCTGGGCCGACATGGGCACGCTGTTCGCGCTGCCGTATCACGACATTGCGCTGGCGCTGGGTCTGGGCTGGCTGGCATTTCTGGTGGTGTGCGACGCGGTGATCTCGCCCAGCGGCACCGGCAACATCTACATGAACGCCACGCCACGGGTACTGTACGGGTGGGCGCGCGGCGGCACCTTCTTCAAGCTATTCACGCGGATCGACGAACGTTCGGGCATTCCGCGTCCGGCACTGTGGCTGACCTTTGCGCTGGCGGTGTTCTGGACACTGCCGTTTCCCTCGTGGAGCGCGATGATCGGGGTGGTTTCGGCAGCGCTGGTGCTGAGCTACGCGGTGGCGCCGATCACGGTGGCGGCACTGCGCCGCAATGCACCCGCGTTGGCGCGGCCATTCTTCGTGCGCGGCTTCGCCGTGCTGGGCCCGCTGTCGTTCATCGTGGCGGCGTTGATCGTGTACTGGTCCGGCTGGACCACCGTGTCATGGCTGCTCGGACTGCAGATCGTGTTGTTCTTCATCTATGTCGCGTGGCGGCGCAGCTCGCCGGAGCATCGTGACGGTATCGCGCAGGAGGTGCGCTCGTCGCTGTGGCTGATCGCGTTCTACGCGCTGATCATGCTTGCCTCCTGGCTGGGCACCTTCGGCGGCAGGAACATCGTCGGCCAGCCGTGGGATTCATTGGCGGTGGTGGCGATCGCGTTGTTCATCTACTACTGGGGTGCACATACCGGCCTGCCCGCGTCGATGCTGGCGCTGGGGACAGAAGATGACGATTGAGCCCATGGCGATGTCGCTCGATGGCCGCCACGCTGCTGTTGTCTACCCCAGGTGTCAAAGGAGGCAAAGCCGGCTGCTGCGACTTGGCTTCTCTCATCGGGGGTTTCCGCGATTTGGTGACCTGGTAAATTCGCAACGCCACATCGTCGCAATGTCAAACCATCATCACGAGGCAATAACACTGCCTCGAACACGGAATTGAGCATTCGTCCATGCGAACCCATGGCACCCTGATCAAATGGAATGACGATCGCGGATTCGGTTTCATCGCACCGGCGGCAGCAAGCGCGGAGATTTTCGTGCATGTCTCCGCCTTTCCCCGCGATGGCGTGCGTCCGCGCGTGGGCGAGTTGCTGTCGTTCGATGTTGAGGTCGGCAAGAACGGAAGACCACAGGCAATCCGCGTCATGCGAGCAGGTACGGCACATCCGCCGCCGCGATCACGGCCGCAGCAAGCGGCAAGAATGCGTCGTCGCCAAGGTTCCCCCGCCAGCATCGGCGGGGCTCTGCTGTTTGCAGCCGTCGCCGCCTATGTCTGGATTTCACAACGGCATGCAGCATCGACGGCATATGACAAACCTGCAGTCATGACTCAACGACAACCGGCAGCTACCCCATTGTTCAGCTGTGACGATCGCACGAGATGCTCGCAGATGACTTCCTGTGCAGAAGCCACATACTTTCTGGATCATTGCCCGAACACCATGATGGACGGCAACCACGATGGCATACCGTGCCAAAGCCAGTGGTGTGGCAGTGCTCGTGAGGACTGGCCGTAGCTGACCGCCTTGAATTGAGCTGCACCGACCTTGAGGGATATTCATGAACCGGATGCTGATTATTGGAGCCGGCCCGGTTGGGCTGACGATGGCACTCGAACTGGCCCGCTTCGGCGTGCCGGTGCGGCTCATCGATCAGGGCGCACACGCTGCCCAGACATCCAGGGCACTGGTATTGTGGGCGCGGACGCTGGAGCTGATGGATCGTGTCGGCTGCACCGCGGATTTCCTGGAACACGGCTTGCGCGCGCACGGGGCGACGGTGCGCAGTGGCAGCAACATTCTCGGCACCACCTGCTTCGATGATCTGGCCAGCGCCTACAACTTCGCGCTGATGCTGCCTCAGTGCGACACCGAACGCCTGCTCACCGAATGGCTCGGCCGATTTGGCGTCACCATCGAGCGTGGCATTGCGCTGGACAGCTTCGTGGATGCCGGCGACCACGTGGAGGCCCGGCTGCAGCATGCCGACGGCCGCGAAGAAACCATGCTCACACCCTGGCTGCTCGGTTGCGATGGTGCGCACAGCACGGTGCGCCACGGAATCGGGGTGGATTTCGCCGGCGCCACCGAGAACGACGACTGGCTTCTCGCCGATGTGCGCATGGAGGGCCATGGCAGCCCGCCCCTGGACCAGGTGGCGATCTACCTGCATCCCGATGGACCGTTCGCACTGTTCCCGATGCCGGGAGAGCGCGTACGCGTGGTCGGCTGCATTGGCAGAACCGATCCGGCACATCCGCGTGCGGAGCCGACACTTGAGCAGGTGCAGGCGATGATCGATCAACGTACCGGTGGCGGCTTCCGCGCCGTTGATCCGGTATGGCTGGCGAATTTCCGCATCAACGAGCGCAAGGTCGACGATTATCGCCAAGGGCGCGTGCTGCTTGCCGGCGATGCCGCCCACATCCACAGCCCGGCCGGCGGCCAGGGCATGAACACCGGCATGCAGGACGCGATCAATCTCGCCTGGAAGCTGGCGCTGGTGGTGTCCGGCAAAGTTCGCCCCAGTCTGCTCGACAGCTACAGCACCGAACGCAGCAAGGTCGGCGAGATGGTCTTGCGCAACGCCACCCGGCTCACCCACGCGGCCAACCTGGCAAATCCGCTGCTGCAGGCGGCACGCAACCACGCGATCAGGCTGCTGCTCGGCTTCCACGGCATCCGCCATGCGATGGGCGAGATGCTTGCCGAGATCGACATCGCCTACGCCGGCAGCCCGCTGTCGTCCGGCCTGCACGCGGGCGATCGCCTGCCGCCGGAGCACTATGACGGCACTCCACCCGGCAAGGATGCGCCGCTATTCGTGCTTTATGCCACCGATCAGGCGAAGGGAGATGCGCTCGCCGCGCGTTACCCGACGCTGCTCGAGACCCGAACCCGCCAACCGCATGACCCGCAGCAGTTGCTGATCGTGCGGCCTGATGGCTACACGGGACTGGTAGCCCAGGCGAACGACTGGGCAGCAGCCGGTGCCTATCTTGACCAACTGACACCCTGATCGCGCTCCCGGGATCGGGAGTTGACAGACAGAAGGCACGCCGCCGTTTTCTGTCTGTGGTCAGCAAATCCCGACCTGATCTCGATCCATCGGGCGAGCTGTGCAGCCCGATTCTCCAGCGGCATTCAGCGAAGCGGCTCCGATGCCTTGTCGCCTTTGCAGGCAACGGCGTGTCCATTCGAGCCGGTGATCTGCGAATACGCGGAGCCATGCTGCTCGACCACGATGCCACCCACACACTTCTGGCTGGCGTCGAGCATGAAGGTGGCTTCGACGCGAAGCGCTTTCTGCCTCAGCGCTTCCTTGCGGGCAGCCTCTGCAGCCCGGTATTGCCTGGCCTGATCGTTTATCTGCTGGTAATTGTTGTACAGGTCTTCGCGATGCTGGCGCAGGCTTTCCGCCAACTTGGCGTGATACTCGCTCGCCTGCAACCTGGCTTGTTGGGCGTCCCGCTCGGCGGCAACGGCGGCTTCCCGGACCAGTTCATCCGCATGACGGCGCGACTGGTATTCGGCATAGAGATTCCATGCAGTGATCAGAACGATGGCTCCGACCACACCCGCGCCGATCTTCCAGGACAATGGCATGGCCATCAAGTCTGCTCCTCGCACCACGGTATTGGGGGACGTACTCATCGACTACCGGAGATACTCCCGGAGCACGTCACGATCACTTCGATTCTGGCTTCACAAGCACACGTTTGCTGCGTACTACTGCCCGAAAATGACTTCCTTGCCTTCGTGGTCGCGATCCCAGCCACGCAGCTGGTCGCGGATATGCGCGATGCGCTGGCGGCCGAGCGCATTGCGTTCCTCGTCGAGCACCTGGCCATCGAGAAGTTCGGCCAGACGTTGCGCGGTAGGCAGCATCGCGTCCCAGGCATCCAGGGCCGGCAGCGGTGCCGGCAAGGTCATGAAGAAGCTCACGCCCGGCGTGTGCAGGGCATCGAGCCGGGTCAGGTCAAAGTTGCCGGGCTTGAGCATGTTGGCCACGCTGAAGATAGGCCCCAGCTCGCGCTTGCCATCAACCAGCCGGTGGTAGATGCCCATGTCGCCGAACTCGAGCCCTGCCTTCTCGGCGGCAACGACCAGATTGGGGCCATCGAAATACGAACCTTCGTGAGCCACCACGAACAAGGTGACGATGCGCTCCACCGGAAGCTGTGATGGGCGCCGACCCAGTTCGGAGCGTGGCGCTTGCGTGGTAGCCGCCGCCTCGCTGCGAGTGGATGCTTCGGCCTCTACCGATGAGGCAGGCCTGGTCGCGCTTTCGGCAGGGGCACGCAAGGCATTGACGATCGAGGCAGCAGCACCGACCAGGCCGCTTTTCGGCTTGCCCGCCGCGGCCTGTTCGCCGGAGAGGGTTGCGCCGAGGCGTTCCAGCTCTTCGCGCAGGCCGACATCAAGCTCGCCTTGCTGCGGTTGCCTGGTGTGCCGATGGCCCCCGTCGGGGCCGTTGTCGTCCATGGTGAATACCGGATCATCGGCGAGGCTGCCACCGACGGTGGGTTCGCGCCGCTCACCGCCATGACCGCTGCCCGGCATGCGCCGCTTGCCTTGCTGCTCTTTCTTCGGCTGGCCGAACAACCAGATCAGCGCCAATGCGATCAACCCGACGATAAGCAGCGGAATGCCGACGGCGGGGTTCCAGGAAAAGGCGAGCACGGGTTGCACGGTCATCATCGAATCCTCAGGCTGCGCCTGCCAGTTTAGCCGCTTCGGCCAGATCCACCTGCACCAGTCGCGACACGCCGGGCTCGCGCATGGTCACGCCGCACAACTGGGTTGCCGCTTCCATGGTCGCCTTGTTGTGGCTGATGAAGATGAACTGCACCTGCTCGCTCATTTCGCGCACCAGGCTGGAGAAGCGGCCCACGTTGGCTTCGTCCAGCGGCGCATCGACCTCGTCCAGCAGGCAGAACGGCGCCGGATTGAGGCCGAAGATGGCGAACACCAGCGACACGGCCGTCAACGCCTTCTCGCCACCGGACAACAACGAGATGTTGGAAGGTCGTTTGCCGGGCGGGCGCGCCATGATCGTCACGCCGGTATTGAGCAGGTCGTCGCCGGTCAGTTCCAGATAGGCATGGCCACCACCGAACAGGCGCGGGAACAGTTCCTGCACGCCGGCGTTGACCTTGTCGAAGGTTTCCTTGAAGCGCTGGCGGGTTTCGCGATCGATCTTCTTGATCGCCCCTTCCAGCGTTTCCATCGCATCGACCAGATCGGTGAGCTGGTTGTCCAGGTAGGTCTTGCGTTCGCTCTGCTCGGCATGTTCCTGGATGGCGGCCAGATTCACGGGCTCGAGCCGGGCAATCTTCTGGCCGAGGTCGTTGAGCTGTGCACGCCATTGGTCAGCGTCGATATCGGGCGCCAGCTCGGCCAGCAGGGTTTCCAGCTCAAGTCCGGATTCGGCAATCGCCTCGGCCAGTTGGTCGGCACGCAGCTGCAAGGCCTGCGCAGCGAGCCGCTTCTGCGACAGCCCCTCGCGCAAGTTGGCCAGCCCCTGTTCGGCGAGGTGCCGCTGTTGTTCCAGCTTGCGAAACTCGATGTCGCAATCTTCCAGCGCGCGACGCGCCTCGACCAGTTGCTTGTCGACCAGCAGGCGCTGGTCCAGGTAAGCCTGTCGTTCGGACTCCAGCTCGGCAATCGGGTCGGAGCCGGCGGCAAGTTGTTCGGTGATCTCGTTGCGGCGCGCCTCGATCTGGCGCAATTGG
Organism: Rhodanobacter sp.; assembly: GCA_035564915.1. Classification (GTDB taxonomy): domain Bacteria; phylum Pseudomonadota; class Gammaproteobacteria; order Xanthomonadales; family Rhodanobacteraceae; genus Rhodanobacter. Next base: position 6,257 of record DATMTH010000020.1, on the reverse strand, counting down.
ACATCCATGCGTGCCAGAGTCTGCTCCAGCGAGCTCAGTGACGAGCGCCTGGACTCCAGCGCGAGCGCCAACGCGTGGGATTGCTCGGCAGCCTCGCGGGCATTCATGCGCGCTTCCTCACGCGCTTCGAGCAGGCCGCGCCGCTCGTTTTCCAACTCGCGGCGCTGGTCTTCGAGGTCGCCCATCAGCCCGACCGACTCGTCCAGCCGTGCACGCGCCTCGCGGGTCTGACCTTGCAATTCGTCGATCTGCCGAGCGAGGTCGGCCAGTTCGCCATTGACCTTCTCGGCACGGGCACGAGCGGTTTCCAGCTTGCCGCGATGACTCTGCAACTGGCCGGCCAGCTCGGACTGGCGGCGATGCGCGCCGTACAACTCGCGCTGCGCGTCGTCGCGGGCCCGCTCGGCCTCGAACTTGCTGGTGCGCAGCGTATCCAGCTGTTCGCTGGCCTCCTCCAGCTGCGTCTCCAGCGTGGTGATCTGCTCGCTCAGCGTGCGCAACTCGCGCTCGCGCGCCAGCACGCCAACCTGGCTGCCCTGTGCACGCCGCACCCGCGCCCATCCCGGCCCCAACCACTCGCCAGCGGGCGTGATCACCGACTGGTACGGCGCCAGCGTGGTCAACGATGCGACGCGTTGACGGGCTTCATCCAGCGATGATGCGGTGAGTACGTGAGCGAGGATGGTCATGGCCGCCGCGGGTCCGCGCACATGCGCCGCCAGCGTGCCGGCCGTGTTTGCACCACCTTCGACGGCATCAAGCAGGACTGCGTCGGCACCTTCGAGCGCGTGGAACTCGGCGGCGAGCGCATGCGCGCCATCCACCAGCACGCTGTCGAGGAAGCCGCTCAGCGCGGTTTCCACGGCGGTTTCCCAACCGGCCTCGACCTGCAGCGATTCGCCCAGGCGGCGCGAGTGATCCAGGCCGAGCCGGGCCAGCCAGCTACTGGCGGCACCTTCATCCTGACCCAGTGCGGCGTGCTGCAACGCCTCGAGTGAGGCGTGCCGGCCGCGCGCAGCCTGCAATTGCTGGCGTGCCTCGTTCAGCGTCGACTGTACCTGGCGCTCTTGTTCCAGCACTTTCTCGTGGCTGGACTTGTGCTGATCGAGCAGGCTGCCCAGCGTCTCAACCCGTTCGCGCTGGGTTTCGTGCTCATGGGCCAATTGCTCGCCGGCAGCATCCAGCGCGACCATGTCGGTGGCTTTCTGCTCCGTTTCCAGCACTTCGCGACGGCGGGCCAGGTCGATCGCCTGGCGATCCAGGTAGTTGAGCTTGGTGCGCTCCACTTCGGCCGCGCGATTGGATTCCCCGGCATTGCGCGTGTGGCTGTCCCAGCGTTGCTGCCAGTCGGCAAGCCTGGCCTCGGTGCTGCGCTGGGCTTCGCCGGTATCGTCCTGCAACTGCTGCAGCGCTTCCAGTTTCGGTTCGCCCTCGGCCAGCGCCAGACGCAATGTCTCGATCTGTTCGCGGTCGGTGGCGATGTGCGCAGCCAGCTCGCCATGTTCGCGATCCGCGTCGCCGTGGGCACGCTGCAGGCGTTCGGCGGTTTCCCTGTTGTAGCGCACTTGCTGCTCGACGCGGGCGATCTCGGCGCCGACCTTGTAGACATCGGCCTGTACCGCATTCAGGTGTTCGCTGGCATCGGTGTGGCGTTCGCGCACGCTTTCCAGCTGCGCCTCGACCTGACGCTGGTCGGCCAGCTGCTTCTCGATCTCGATCTCGGCAGCGGACAAGCCCTCGCCTTCGCCATCGTGCTGGCTTTTCAGGTTGCGGTATTCCAGTGCACGCAGTTCGGCGTCCTTGCGCGTCTGTTCTTCTTTCAGCTGCTTCCAGCGCTCGGCGGCACGAGCCTGGCGGTTGAGGTGTTCGAGTTGCTTGTCGACCTCATCGCGCACGTCGCGCACGCGGTCGAGATTCTCGCGGGTGGCCTTGATCCGGCTTTCGGTTTCCTTGCGCCGCTCCTTGTACTTGGAGATGCCGGCGGCCTCCTCCAGATGCGTGCGCAGCTCTTCCGGGTGGGCCTCGATGATCTGGCTGATCATGCCCTGTTCGATGATCGAGTAGCTGCGCGGGCCCAGCCCGGTGCCGAGGAACAGGTCGGTGATGTCGCGCCGACGACAGCGCGCGCCATTGAGGTAATACGCGGACTGGCCGTCACGGCTGACCTGGCGCTTCACCGAAATCTCGGCGTACTGGCCGTACTCGCCCTGCACCGAACCATCGGCATTGTCGAAGATCAGCTCGACCGTGGCCTGGCCCACCGGCTTGCGCGTGTTGGAGCCGGAGAAGATCACGTCGGTCAGCGAATCGCCACGCAAACGACTGGCCGCACTCTCGCCCATCACCCAGCGGATGGCGTCGATGATGTTGGACTTGCCGCAGCCGTTGGGGCCGACCACGCCGATCATGTTGCTCGGCAAATGCAGGGTGGTCGGATCCACGAAGGACTTGAATCCGGCAAGTTTGATGGTGCTCAGGCGCATGCGGTCTTCAATGGTTCAGCAGTGGAGCCCTTGCGATGGGGCGACAAGGCACTGTGCCAAACGTTGGGCAGCGCCGCAATGCATTCTTGCGTAAGGTACAGGTTCAACAATTTAATGTAACTCATTGTTAATGAATTATTTGTTTCTCGCATCAATCGACAGGGCGTGGATGCCGTTGTTCATCAGCCCGTCGAGCGCCGCGTAAACCATGCGGTGACGCCGGATCGGCAACAACCCGGCAAACGCCGCGCTGACGATGCGCACATGGAAATGCCCCTTGCCCTCACCTGCATGGCCGGCATGCAGGTGACCTTCATCGATGACTTCCAGCTCGGTGGGTGCCAGCGCCCGGGTCAGGCGCTGGCGGATCTCTTCGAGCATGGCTTCGTTCACGCCGGCAAGGCCTTGCGGAACGGCTTGATGTGCACATCGGCGTAGACACCGGCAGCCACGTAGGGGTCGGCATCGGCCCAGGCGCGAGCCTCGGCCAGCGACGGGAATTCGGCCAGGATCATGCTGCCGCTGAAACCGGCCGGACCCGGGTCTTCCGACTCGATCGCCGGGAACGCACCCGCCACGAACAGCCTTCCGGCATCGAGCAACGCCTGCAGTCGCGCGATATGCGCCGGACGGGCACCTTTGCGCTTCTCCAGCGAATCGGCAACGTCTGTTCCGAGGATGGCAAACCACATGATGCAGGCTCCGGACTTGAAGGAAAACGCGAAGTTTAACGCACCCGCTTGCTCACGCGTTGCGCGCGGCCTCGGCCAGCTGGGCGGTATCGACGCGCACGAAGACCGAATCACCCAGCGCGGTGAGCACGTCGCCGGCATGAACCTCGCACAAGACACGGGTCTTGCGGCCGACCTCGCCATCGACACGTGCCTTCAGCGTCAACGGCACACCCATCGGGGTGGGCTTGAGGAACTTCACGCCGAGGTTGCCAGTGACGCAGTCGATGCGCGGCTGGCTGTCCGGCGCGCGCTGCTCGGCGCGGTAGTGATACGCCATCGCGGTCCAGTTGGAATGGCAATCCACCAGCATCGCGATCAAACCGCCATAGACCAGCCCCGGCCAACCGTGAAAGTCGGCATCGGGCAGATGGGTCGAAACCACATGCACACCATCGGCGTCCCAATGACTCTTGATGTGCAGCCCGTGCGGGTGGGCGCTCCCACAGCCATAGCAGATGCCATCGGGAGCGGCCAGATCCTGCAGTGCCGGCGTGCTCACCTCAGGCCTCGGGCCGCATGTACGGGAACAGCAGCACGTCGCGGATCGAGGACGAGCCGGTCAGCAGCATCACCAGCCGGTCGATGCCGATGCCGAGGCCGCCGGTGGGCGGCAGGCCCACTTCCAGCGCGCGGATGTAGTCGGCATCGAAATGCATCGCCTCGTCATCGCCGGCATCCTTGGCGTCGACCTGGGCCTGGAAGCGCGCGGCCTGGTCTTCCGGGTCGTTCAATTCCGAGAAGCCGTTGGCCAGTTCCTTGCCGTTGACGAACAGCTCGAAGCGATCGGTGATGCCCTTGTCGGTATCGCTCTCGCGCGCCAGCGGCGACACCTCGACCGGATGGTCGGTGATGAAGGTGGGCTGGATCAAGGTGTGCTCGACGGTGTGTTCGAAGATCTCCAGCAGCAGCTTGCCCCAGCCGTAGCCGGGCTTGACCTGCGCACCGAGGCGCCTGGCATGCGCCGCCATCGCCTCGCGGTCGCGCAGTTCCTCGCGCCTGATTTCGGGGTTGTGTTCCAGCACCGCATCTTCCATGCGCCAGCGGCGGAACGCCGGGCCCACATCGATCGCCGCGCCGTCCCATTCCAGCTGCGTGGTACCGAGCACGGCCTGCGCGGTATCGCGGATCACGTTCTCGGTGAGATCCATGATCTCGTGATACGTGGCGTAGGCCTGGTACAACTCCAGCATGGTGAACTCGGGGTTGTGCCGGGTCGACACGCCCTCGTTGCGGAAGTTGCGGTTGATCTCGTAGACGCGGTCGAAACCGCCGACGACGAGGCGCTTGAGGTAAAGCTCCGGCGCCACGCGCAGGTACAGCTCAAGATCCAATGCGTTGTGATGGGTGGTGAACGGCTTGGCCGTGGCGCCACCGGGAATCATGTGCATCATCGGCGTCTCCACTTCCATGAAGCGGCGCGACGGTGCCTCCAGCCATTGGCGCATGCTGCCGATGATCTTGGAGCGCAGCATGAAGGTACGCCGCGCTTCCTCGGTGACGATCAGGTCGACGTAGCGCTGGCGGTAACGCTGCTCGACGTCGGCCATGCCGTGATGCTTGTCCGGCAACGGACGCAGACTCTTGGTGAGCAGGCGCAGCGCATCGACCCGCACCGACAGCTCGCCGGTCTTGGTGCGCATCAGCACGCCTTCGGCGCCCACGATGTCGCCCATGTCCCAGCTCTTGAACGCATCGTAGGTGTCGCCCAGCGTGCCCTGATGGATGAACAGCTGGATGCGCCCGCTGAAATCCTGCAACTGCACGAAGCTGACCTTGCCCTGCACGCGCTTGAGCACGATGCGTCCGGCCATCTTCACCCGGCGTACGGCAGCCTCGACCGCTTCGGCCGTGTGCACGTCCTTGTCGGCGAACTCGGCCTGCAGGTCGCCGGCGAAGCTGTCGATCTTGAAGTCGTTCGGGAACGCGATGCCCTGCTCGCGCAGCGCGCTCAACTTCTCGCGGCGCTCGGCAATCAGCCGGTTCTCGTCGATGATCGGGGTATCGGTCGTTTCGCTCATGGGGAACTCTGTTGCTCCAGGTGTCCGCCACGAGGGGCGCACACCAGATGGTCTGGGGTTGGGTCGCAAGATGACGCGTCGAGGTTTCCCTCGGAAACCCGGTTCGTCAATCGTCCTTGTCGAATACTTCCTTGGCCGCGTGTCTGGTTGCATCCCAGCCTTCGCGCGCGCCGTGGCCGATGGCGATTCCCGCCTTCTTCGCACCATGGCCAATGCCGACACCGGCGTCCTTGGCACCATGCCCGATCTTCCTGGCGACATGTTTGGTCGCATGACCGACATCGCGGGCGCCGTCGGCGACGCCGTGGCCGACCGCTTTGGCGTCCTGCTTGATACCTTGGCCGGCGCCGCCTTGTTGCACCTGCGCGGTCGCGCCGAACGCAGCCAGTGCGGCGCAGACGACCACGATGCTGCAGATCTTCTTGCTGTTCATGCGAGCTACCTCGTCAGTAAGCGGAAGGCGTCAGGTGTCACGCATCAATGCGCTTGGAACCGGCTTCAAGGCCGGATTTCAGGCTGCCCTCGATGAATTCATCGAGGTCGCCATCGAGCACTTTCTGGGTGTCGGTGCGCTCGATGCCGGTGCGCAGGTCCTTGATCCGGCTCTGGTCGAGCACGTAGTTGCGGATCTGGCTGCCCCAGCCGATGTCGGACTTGGTTGCCTCCAGCGCGTCCTTTTCCGCGTTGCGCTTCTGCAGTTCCAGCTCGTACAACTTGGCGGCGAGCATTTTCATGGCGCGGTCGCGGTTGGCGTGCTGGCTGCGCTCGGTCTGGCAGGCCACTACCACGCCGGTCGGGACGTGGGTGATGCGCACCGCCGATTCGGTCTTGTTGACGTGCTGGCCGCCGGCGCCGGAGGAACGGTAGACGTCGGTCTTCAGGTCCGCCGGATTGATCTCGATGTCGATGTCGTCGTCGACTTCGGGCGAGACGAACACGGAGGTGAAGCTGGTATGGCGGCGGTTGTCCGAGTCGAACGGGCTTTTGCGCACGAGGCGGTGCACGCCGATTTCGGTCTTGAG
>DATMTH010000019.1:0-3816 GCA_035564915.1 Rhodanobacter sp. | reverse complement strand
ATCGACGATGATGCAGTCGAAGAAATCCGGCGGATAATCCTGATAGTTGAATGACGGCTCTTCCTCAGTGCCGCTCTCCGTCATCACGGACTGGAAGATCGTGAAGAAGACGCTGCCATTCTTGGGCACGCTGCCGCGTTTGCGGATCGTATCGGGCTTGATGCGCACGCGCGCATCGTCGCCAAATGCGTCGAAGCTGTTGTAAGCCTGGTCGGCCAGGATGTTGCGGTCGGCCAGGAACAGGATGCGCGGACGCCGCACCGGATCTCGGCTCAGGTTCCAGCTCGACTCGAACAATTTCCACGCGATCTGGAAGGCGATGGATGTCTTGCCGGTACCCGTCGCCAGCGTCAGCAGGATGCGCTGCTCGCCCTTGGCGATGGCCTCCAGCACCGCAGTGATCGCGTTGTGCTGGTAGTAGCGCGGCTGCCACTTGCCGCCGCCGGTCTCGAACGGCACCGCACCGAAGCGGTCGCGCCAGTCGTTGCCTTCGGGGAAACAGCGCGCCCACAGTTCCTGCGGCGTGGGAAACGGCAAGGCGATATCGCCCTCGGTGCCGGTCTGCATGTCGATGCCGTACCAGCCGATGCCGTTGCTGGCGTAGGCAAAGCGCGCCTGCAGTCGCGTGGCGTAATCCTTGGCCTGACCCACGCCTGCGGTATGGCCAAGGCCCGCGCGCTTGGCCTCGATCACCGCCAGCTTGCGGTCGCGGTAGCTCAGCACGTAATCGGCCGACAACGGATTGGCGCGTCCGCCACCGCCGGTGATCCGGCCGGGGCAGATCATCTCGCGATTGACCTTCGACCCCTCGACCACGCCCCAGCCGGCGTCACGCAGCACCGGGTCGATGCGGTTGGCGCGGGTATCGGCTTCGGTTTCATTCATGCCGTGCGTAGCCCCCTTCGCGTTGCGCACGTATGGCCAGTACAAATACAGTATCGATCGGCGGCACGTAGCGGTACAGCGCCACGTAACCGTTCAAACCCCGGCCCACCACCAATTCGCATTTGTCGCTGCCCATCGGGCGACCGATCAGTGGATTGTTCGCCAACACCTGAATCGCGCTGACGATTTCGTGGCCCCGTGCTAGCGCCTGCTCGACGTCGTGCTGCAGCAGTTGGTCGACGATGCGCTTCAGGTCGTCGAACACGCCGGGCAGCAGCTCGATGCGTGTCACCCGTGTCGATCCAGCTTGCGTGCCGAAGGGCGCGTGGCCGGCTTGCCGGCAAGGCGATCCTCCAGATACCGGCGCATGTCGTCCCACGGGATGCTTTCGCCGGTTTTCAGGAATTCCGCATAGCGTCGGTCCGCTTCGGTGTGGAAGTCGGCTCGGCGCTCAGCCGCGTCCGCCTTTTCCGCGATCGCCTCCAGGATGAAATTGTGCGACGTCGTGCCCGCCTGCGCTGCCGCCTCGGCAACGCGGGCCTTCAGCTCATCGGGCAGGCGGATGGTCGTGGTGCTCATGGAAACGCTCAGGCGGAGGTATCTTGCGCAAATGTAGCACGTCTGTGTCACAGGATGCCGGCAACGCCACTGGTCGCAACCGCCTTGATATTTCCGGGGCCGAAGCTCACGGCGGCGACAGTTTCGCCGCACTCGTTGGTCAACGAGGCATGATCAGCTCTATTGATTTGAAGTTCGTTAAAGCGTACATTTTATAACATAAATTCATATATGTGCGATTGAACGAACATGACTGCCATCATTTTGAATGCACGCGAGCTTGGTCAGGCCCTTCGGGCAGAGCGCAAGGCGTTGGGTCGGAGTCAGCATGATCTGGCTCTCGGCGCGGACTGCCGTCGTCAGACCATCCTGGACCTGGAGGCGGGCAAAAACGTTTCGCTCAACACCCTGATGGCCACCCTGGCCGCGCTTGGAAAGGGTCTTGCCATCATCGACGCCCGTCCGGATATCGATCAGATCAGCTCTCTGCTGGATCCAGCCGATGAAGATTAAGCAGCTCAGCGTCGCCACCCCCCAAGGCGAGGCCGGCGACATCTATCGCCAGTCGCAGTACGCCTTCAATTACAGCACCAAGGATCCTTCGGCCGCGGTCTCCTTGCTGATGCCGCTGCGGGCCGCGAGCTACAGCGGCAACCAGCTGCCCCCCGTGTTTTCGATGTCGCTCCCCGAAGGGTTCCTGCATGAGCGGATCATTCGGCGCCTGGCCAAGTTCGAGAAGATCGACGACATGCGCCTGCTGGGCATCACCGGGCAGCAAACCATTGGTCGGCTGACGTACACCATCCCGGGGCAGACCAGCACCGGAAAACCGGCGGAAATCGGACTCAGGCGCCTCCTGTCCGAACGGGCGAGCAACGAGATGTTCGAGCACCTGGTGGACATGTATTTCGACTCGGGCATCTCGGGCGCACAGCCCAAAGTCATGCTGCCGGACGCCGACAAGCCGATGAGCGATCGGGCCACCATGCTGCATTCCGATCTGATCGTGAAGTCCGGTGGCGAGGACTACCCCCACCTGTCGGCCAACGAATTCCTGTGCATGGATGCCGCGCGACGCGCCGGCATCAGTGTCCCGGAATTCTGGCTGTCCGACGACAGCTCGCTCTTCGTCATGAAGCGCTTCGATCTCGATGGCGACAAGCCCATGGGTTTCGAAGACATGACCGTGCTCATGAACCTGCCTCGCGAGCCGACCGGCCACTACAAGTACACCCAGAGTTACGAGGCGGTTACGCGCTTCATTCGAGCCTTCTGCCGCGAGAATGCCCTTGAAAGCCTGCAGCGATTCTATGCGTGCTTCGTGCTCTGTGTCGCTGTTCGAAACGGCGACGCACACCTGAAAAACTTCGGACTCTTGTACGAACACCCGGCCGCCGCCGCGCCGCGCCTGTCACCCCTCTATGACGTGGTGACCACGGCAGCCTACGACGACATCAACGTCAGGACGGGACAGATGCAGACGGACCGCACGCTGGCATTGAAACTCAACAAGAGCACGCGCTACCCCAACCGAGAGCAGCTGGTCGAATTCGGGAAAACGTTTTGTCTTGTGCGCTCGCCTGAAAAAGTGATTGATCGCGTCTGCGAGGCCATGACGGATTCGCTCTCGGCCAACCGGGACCGGGTGGATGACACTTTCTTCCGGCGGCTTCAGGACGAATGGGACCGTGGTCGCGAGTCGATCAGCCCACCTCGGGCACCCATGTGACACCGGCCCCTCGAACCAGCCGAATCATCGCGCTTCGTGCTCGTCAACCTGATGGCGCTCAACCGCCGGACGACTGATCAAGCCCGGACCCGGCAGCGATGCGGCTTCGTCTGCGCGAGCCAAATCAGTCGGCCGGGGTGAGGCCGTTGTCCGCGCACCATTCGCGCAGCGCCTGGCGGGTCTGCTCCGCCTCCCACTGATGCCAGGCGTCGAGGCTCTGGTGGCGCTCCAGCAGATCCTTGAAGCGGGCATAGGCGCCGCGGTGCGCGAAGATCGCGCAGACCTGTTCGTAGCGTGCCGGCAGGTGCGTGCGGGCGAACTCCAGCGCCAGCGGTTTGCCTAGCCCGAATTCGCGTTTGTCCGGCACCGGCACATAGCGCTCCGCGTCGTCGATATCCTCCGGCAACGGTTCGAGCTCGTCGGAGTCGCCGCCGTGCCACAGCACGGCTCCCGTTTCCCGGCATACCCAGGCCGCGGTGTCAAAGCCGTTCCCCACATCCACGAACAACAGGGCGTCTTCGAGGTCGCTCAGCTTGACGGGAGGTTGCTCGCTCATGGGACGTTCGAATAACCCGGCTTTCTGTAGGAGCGCACCCTGTGCGCGAATGGCCTACGACGTCGCAAGGGAATTTCGCGCACAGGGT
>DATMTH010000018.1:0-6015 GCA_035564915.1 Rhodanobacter sp. | reverse complement strand
GCACGTTGCGGTCGCGCACAACACTTGCAGTACACGACGCCGCCATACCTGTCGGCGGGTCGCCACGAATCATCCAGCACACCACCACGCGACCCGGCTGGCCCGGCACAGCGTGAAGAAACCGGTGGTTGTCGCTGCGCGAAGCGAGCCTGACAACAAGGCACCCTGACTGTCCGTACCCGGCGGCCGGCACCGTCCCGCCAGGAGACCTGCGGGCGTCGCGATCAAACCGGCTTCAGCGGCGCAGAAATCAGCGGTGTCCGTTGACGCTGCACCCTCGGTCCCGGTTGCGTTCGTGCTGCCTGGCGGCGAACAGCGGCAGCTCATGTCCATGACGTTTTGCTGCAGCAGCGCTTGCGGATGATGACGAACATGGTCGGATGAATGACGATGTTTGCTGCCAACACCACGCGCAAGGCGGCCGACGACACGCCGGCGATCAGCTTCATCAGAGAGGATTTGCCTACGCCATCGCGACCGACATGCACACCTGCGCGTTCGTTTCGGTCGACAGATCGACATGTTCGACATGTTCTAGCAGGAGCGGGCCGCCGATGCTGAAGTCGACTGCGTTGCAGTTGGATCGGGGACACTCGCTCGTTGTACGTTGATGCGCGACCGCTGGCGCGTCAACGACTCTGGATTCGTTCGCAGTGCTGACTCAATGCAGGTCGCGGGCGGCGTGAAGCGGGATGATCTTCGCTGAGGGCATCAGCCTGGTGCGCAGCAGATCAGCTGCGAAGTGGAAGTCGCGACCCAGATCCTTGCGCGAGAACGGCGTCTCCAGCATGCGCAGCGCGACCTCGAACGCGGTCAGACGGTTGTGGGCGAATTGCGACCACGCCTCGTACTTGCGCTGGTTCATCGATGAAACCAGGCTGCGATTGCCGTTGCGTGTGAACGTCGGCGGCAATCGCCAGGCATCCAGTTCGCCTTCGGCCAGCGCACCGCCGATGCCGCAGGCGGCGAACAGAAACCGCAGCTGCTCCGCCGCCATCTCGTGCAGGCGTTTCAAATCGGCGTCGCGACCAGGTACGACCAGCACGGTGCCCGTGGTTGCGCTCATCAGCAATACGAACGGCTGGCGGTCGATGAAGTCGATGTCGGCGCACCATTCGCCAAGTGGGTTGTCCGTCGGTACCGACTCAACCGTGGCTGGCGGACGCAAGCGTTTGAGTAGCTTCTGCGAGCAGCGGATCACGGTCAAAGGTCTAGCCCACCTTGGGCTGTGGTCTGCTTCGGTGCTTTGCGCCATTGTTCAGGGACAGGGCCAAGTGCGGAAGCATCGAGCAGCGGGCCGGCAAGGATTTCATCGAGCAGTGCAGATTGTTCTGGCTGCAATTCGATGGTACGCGTGAGCAGGTTGAGGAGGCGCAGAAATTCGCTGGTGTATTCGCTGCCCCATGCCTTCGGCGTGATCGCATCCAGCGGCGAGGATTTTTTGCCCTTGCGGTTTCGCATGCGATAGCCGAGCCAGGACTGCACCACTTTCAGGCCTGAAACATCATATTCCCAGACAGCTTTGGAAACGGGTCCGAACTCGCCGCTGTCTACGGTCACGACATGCTTTGCTTCGTCGTAGGCGAATTTCTCCGGGAGTTCGCCTGAGGGAACCGTCTTCAGGCACTTCACGACTGGCTTCGGCCAACGCTGCCCTTCAGCGAAGCGTTCGCCGTAGCTGTGCAGGTACAGCAGTTCGCGCCCCAGTGCGATGGCGCGCGCAAAGAGTGTGGTATCCGTGGTCAGTGGTATGCGTAGCTCGCGGTTTTCCAGTTCCTTATGAAAGCGTGCGGTAAAAGTTGGCTGGGCAAGCACGGCATAGAAGTACGCTGCGATATCCCCTGCCGTTACCGCATGGCCTAGCGTCTTGTGCAACTGTGGAAGCAGTTGTGGATGCAGGTTGGGCCTGGTGGCTGCAGCGTCCCGATAGAGCGGAAAAATGTCTTTGGCCCCGAATGAGCCTCGGAAGTAATGCAGGTCAGGTACGTTAGCGCTGATAGTCAAAGCCGGTCCGATACTCAACGGCTGCGTGAATACGCTGGCGAAATATAATTGATGTGATGACTGCGATTGCCACAAGGAAGGTCCGGGTCTATCAATGAAGCGACCATCGGCCACGATGCATTGACGATCAAAGCTCCGGAATCCGAATGTATCGATCTTCGGTGGTTCGGAATCCGGTGTCAGTTGAAGTACCGAGACTGTTGCGGCCGCTACCGGCGTGCAATGGCCACCACCATCGGTTGCCTTGCGTCCGGTTGGTGAGTCCTTGAACAGCGACTTGCGCTCGGCATCCGTGGTTCCGTTGATCAACATGTCATAACGTGCTTTCAGGGTCGCCGCATCTGTCGCTACGACCCAAGTACGGCCGCTTTTTACACCCGACTGCTGCCACGGCATCACATCAGTCAAGAGCGGCCAGCCGAAATACTCGCCGCTACCCGAGGGACGAAACGGTGCATCCCAGCTATCGGGACAATCGACGAACGCCAGTCCACCTATCGATGAGAGCGCTTCGAGCTGGTGCAATTTGGCAGCGCGTGTTCCTTCAATGCGAACGTAGCGCACCTTGGCGGGCGACTTGCGATCACTCGGGCCGTAACGTACGGAAACCGTGATCGCCACCGGCGTCTGGATGGCGAACACGTTGTCGTCCTTGCGCGTGCCACGGCCTTCGCCGCCAAGGTCGATCACCCAGACTTCATCGCACAGTTCGCGCATGTGCCGTCGCATGCCGATAAATGCATGGCCGTCGATGAAAGAACTGGCAGTGATGTAGCTGACGATGCCAGGACCGTTGGCGAGGTCGTGTTCGAAGGTTTTCCAAAGCGCCCAGCGCCAGAAATAGACGTAAAGGTTGTACAGGTTCTTGAGGTCGCCACCGTAGCCAGCCGCCTTCACTGGCGCGATGAAGTCGTCAAGGATGGCGTCTTTGCCGTTCTTCATCTCGCCCCAACGCACCCAGCCGCCGGCCATGGCCTTGTTGTCGTCGGTGACGGCGGCATGGCGGTCATAAGGTGGGTTGCCGAGGCAAACCAGAATCGGCACAGTCTCCTTCACCCGCTTGGCCCGCTTATGCTCCAAGCCGATAGGCTGATACAGCAGTGGAAGTTCCGGAATCTTCTCGTGCGGCGATTCGAGCGTGTTGGTCAGCATCACCTGCACGCCGTCGCCGGGCACGTGGCCACCATACTGCTGCAACATGCGCGTCAGTCGCAGAGCTGCCACGGCATAGGGGCCGACCATGATCTCGAAGCCATAGAGCGCGCCGCCGAGTACGTCTGCTCGCGCGGCCACCGCACCTGGGCCCTCGCTTTCGGCGACGCGAGCCAGCGCGTGTTCGACGATACCCAGCAGGTAAGTGCCAGTCCCGACCGCGGGGTCGAGCACGTTGACACCGCCGGTGGCGAAGCCCATCGGCTTGTTCATGCGAGTGCGCAGCAGGTCGTCGATGATGCGAACCTGCGCCTGTACTACTTCTACTGGCGTGTAGTAAGCCCCGGCGTCCTTGCGCAGATCCGGATCATAAGCGGCAAGAAAATCCTCGTAGAAATGCAGCCAGGGATCACGTCGACCGCCGCTCATGGTGCCGGTAGGCACGGCGTGGATGACACGCTGGAGCATACCCAGCGACGTGTTCAGGTGTTCCTTGACCAGCGGGTCGGTCAACACGGATAACGCGCGCGACAGCAATGTGTTGGCGTGGGTCAGTGACCGGATGGCTTCGTCCAGAAATAGTGTGTCGCTACCGTTGGAGCGTGCCAGCAACAGGGAAAAGGTAACGGTTTGTGCGTAGGCGTCGGCAAAGCGGTCGTCATCGGCGCCGGGGAACAGGTAACGGCGCCAGTCATTGGCCGCCGCGACGACTCCTGCTGCCTTGTTGCGGAGGGCATCGCGCACGTCATCACGCAGGATGCGGCACAGCGGCGCCAGATATTCGGCCAGTTGGGCGGAGCTGTGCGGTACGACTGGCTCCCAGTTGAGGAAATCACGAATCAGCGTGTTGAACTCCCGGATGCTGTCAGCATCGACCGCTGCTGCTCCTGCCGTGCATGGATCGTGTTTGAGTCGCAGCAGGCGTTCCTGCTTGCCTTGCCGATAGAGTGCGAATTCGCGACCGTCGGTGTAGACAATGTTGGGCAGGTTTCGAAAGCGTTCCCATTGACTCTTGTCATGCCCATTGAAGCTGGCGGTGTCGGCACCCTTGCCAGGCGCCTTGAGTTCTGCATAACCGCACAGCAGTTTGTTGGTCGAGACGCCGAAGTCGGGTTTGCCGCCGTGGTTGCCAAGCAGGGTTTCGCCGATGGCGAGCACGTCCAGGTTGATGACCTTGCCAACGGCAATCAGCAATTGCTCGAAAGGTGAGCGAAGCTGATCTTCGGGTTCGCCTTTCACGTGTACGGAAAACTTCTGTTGCAACGCGTCGGCGAAACGCTCCAGGGCAGTCTGCATTGCTGGGTCTCGTGAAGGGTGGTGCGAGGACGTGGCAGAACATCCGAACAGGACGGCTCCGTCGTTATACCACTACGTCATAATCCAGTGGTATAACGCCAAGTAATTCCGGAGTGCCCGCATGGCCTTGTACCGCGAACTTCCTGTTGCCGCCCAAGCCGCCTACGCCGAGCTGCAGGAACAGGTGCAGGTGGCAGAGGCCATGCGCTCGCCAGCGTCGCTGACCGGCACGGTAGGCTGGAAGACGATCAAGGGTCGTCGCTACGCCTACTGGCAGTTCAAGGAGATCGACGGCCGCAAGCGCGAGTATTACCTCGGGCCGGAAGGGCCGGCGATCGCGGCGATCGAGAACGCACGTGGCAAGCCGGCGCCGGCATTCGAGGCGGTGGCGCGACAGGCCAGTGCGGCATTTGCCCAAGGCAACGCACTGACGCCTGCCAAGCACTTTCGTATCGTCAAAAGATTCGCCGATTACCAGTTTTTTCGTGCTGGCGGGTTGCTGGTGGGGACGCAGGCGTTCCTCGCCATGGGCAATCAGCTGGGCGTGGCCTGGGGTGGTGGCGCACGCACGCTCGATCTCGATTTCGCACATGCGGGCATGGGCGGCAACGTGGCAGTGGCGTTGCCGGCCGATCTGCATGCCGATGTGGATGATGCGTTGAAGTCGCTGGAGATGGGATTTTTGCCGGCATTGGGTGGTAGCCGAGGTTTCGCCAGCAACTATGTCAGCGAGAAGGAGCCCGATCTGCGCATCGACTTTCTGACCGTGATGCGACGTGGCGACAAGGATGTCCTGATGCCGGATATCGGCGTGGCGCTGACACCGTTGAAGTTTCTCGATTATCTGCTGGAGCGACCAGGACAGGCCGTACTGCTGGATCGAGCGGATGCCTGTCTGGTGAATCTGCCCGACCCCGCGCGCTATGGCCTGCACAAATTGCTGGTGGCCGCCGAGCGCGGGCCGCGACATGCGAAATACACCAAGGACATTTCCCAGGCATTGAGCCTGATCGAATGGCATCTGCAGCGCGCACCCAGTGTATTGACGGGCGCGTGGGACGATCTGGCCAGCCGTGGGGCGGGTTGGATCAAGCGTGCGCGACAGTCCCTGCAGGCCGCCCCCGCCGCACAGCACGAACTGGTGCTGCGTTTCGGCAAGACGGTTGGCCTGAAATAGAAACGGGCCGCACTGGACGGCCCGTTTCCGTGAGGCAACAAGCGGTCGCCTACTTCAGGTTGGCGTCCTTGCGCAGCGCCTCGGCGCGATCGGTCTGTTCCCACGAGAACGTGGTGTAGCTCTTGCCGTCGGCGCCCTTCACTTTCTCCGGGGTGCGGCCGAAGTGGCCGTAGCTGGCGGTCTGCTGGTACATCGGGTGGATCAGGTCGAGCATCTGCAGGATGCCGTACGGGCGCAGGTCGAAGTGCTTGCGGATCAGCTTCTCGATCTTGTCGTCGCTGATCTTGCCGGTGCCGAAGGTGGTGACCGAGATCGAGGTGGGATGCGCCACGCCGATCGCGTAGCTCACCTGCACTTCGCAGCGGTCGGCGATGCCGGCGGCCACG
>DATMTH010000017.1:0-5809 GCA_035564915.1 Rhodanobacter sp. | reverse complement strand
CCCATGCGCAGTTGGGGCTGGCTGATCGGAGCGGAATTGGTCGCCTCCGCCGGCATGAGCTTCCATGAAGGCCTGCCGATGGGCTGGGGCGGCTACTTTCTCGGCGAACTGCCCGAGCCGCTGGTGACCGCCGCAGGCCTGTGGCTGCTGCGCCGACTCAACCCCCATGCGGGCGCGAACCTGCACAACCCGCAGGAGACGGCCCGCCTGCTGCTGGCCGCGATCCTGGTGGTGCTCTCCACCACCGCCGTCGACGTGGGTCTGCTCACCGTGATCCACACCGCCGCAGCCGAGGATGCATTGATCCACATGCTCGGCAACGAGCTGCTGGGCGGCTACCTGGGCGTGCTGCTGGTGGTGCCGGTGATGGTCCTGCTGCTGCGCACCCCGCCCGACCGCCGCGCAACGGCCGGCCTGTTGCTGGATGGCCTGCAGGTGATGCTGCCGGCGATGGCCATCTTGCTGCTGCTGTCCGAGCAGGCCACCTCCGAACCGCAATTCGCCCGCGCACTATCGCTGGCACCGGTGCTGTTCTTCGCCTTCCGCCACGGCTGGCGCGGTGCGAGCCTGGCGATGATCGTCTCCAGTCTCGGCATGACAGTGCTGGACCATCGGCTCGGCCACGTGCCTTCGGCGGCCGGCTACCTGTTCCTGGCCGTAGCCGGCACCGGCACGCTCATGCTGGGCTCGGCCACCGACGCCCTGCGCCGCAGCAAGCTGCGGGTGGCCGAGCAGAACACCCACCTGGCCGCGGTCAACCGCCGGCTGGACCAGTTGGCGCGGCAGTTGCGCGCCGCCGCCCGCGGCAACCTGCAGGCCGACGAGAACCAGCGCCGGCATCTCGCCGCCGAGCTGCACGACGAGCTGGGCCAGAACATCACCGCGATCCAGACCCATGTGAAGCTGGCGCAGGCGCGCCTGCAGCAGGCCGGGCTGGAGGACATCGGCACTTCGATCAACGGCATCCTCGCCCACATGCGCCGTGCCCTGCATCGCCTGCTGGACGACCTGCGCCCCGCCGTGCTGGACGAGTTCGGCCTGCTGCGCGCACTGGACGAGGGCCCGATCCGCGACCTGCTGAACGCCGCAGGCATCAGCTACCACACCGAACTGCGCGGCGACCCGCGCCTGCTCGACGACGACACCCGTACCACGATCTACCGGCTGGCGCAGGAAAGCGCCACCAATGCCGTCAAGCATGCCCGGGCCAGCGAATTCCGCGTGCGCCTGCGCATCGGCGAGCGCCACGGCACGGCATTGGCCCTGCTCGACCTGCGCGACAACGGCATCGGCCTGCCCGAGCGCCTGCCCCGCGGCGGGCGCGGCCTGCAAGGCATGCGCGACCGGGTCACCTCGCTGGGTGGGCTGTTCCGGCTGCGCCCGGTGCTGCGCGGCGTGCACCTGCGCGTATTGCTGCGCAGCAACATCGAATCACCGGTCACAAATCGGGGCATCTAGGAAATTTTCCGATACACAGACCGTAAAGGCTTCGTTACGATCAGTTCATCGATGTGGGGGAGCCGCCATCGTGAGATGGCGTACCGGAGTCCTCGTGGGGACGGTGGCTCCGGAGAGATGGCAGGACGCCATCTGGTCGTTACCTTGGACACGCACGGCCCGAGCGAGCAACTCGCCCCCGCCGGATGTCCAGTCAGGTACCGAGGCAATCGCGAGGTGGACAGGAGTCCTTCCTCGCGATTTTTTTGTGCCCGGCATTCCCGATGCCGCCCTTCCAGCCAGCGCTGACGCGATGTCAAAATCGCTCCAGGCGATTTTTTGTGCCCGCAACCCGGCCTATGAGAGCCGGCCTCCGGATTCAGCTCTTGCGTGAGCGATGCTTGGGACGCACGTACAGCACCAGGCTGTGGTCCTCGATCACGTAGCCGTGGCGCGCCGCGATCTCGTGCTGCAGGCGCTCGATTTCCTCGCTGACGAACTCGATCACCTTTCCGCTGTCCACATCGATCATGTGGTCGTGGTGGCGGCCACGGTCGAGTTCGTAGACGGCCTGACCACCCTCGAAGTTGTGCTTGATGATGATGCCTGCGGCCTCGAACTGGGTCAGCACGCGGTACACCGTCGCCAAGCCGATGTCTTCCTGGTGGGCGAGCAGCTTCTTGTAGACGTCCTCGGCGGTGAGGTGGTTGCCCTCCTCCTCATCGAAGATCTGCAGGATGCGCATGCGCGGATGGGTCACCTTGAGGCCGACCCGGCGCAGTTCCTGGGTTTCCTGTTCCATCGCAGCTACCTCACACCGGCGCGGTGATGCCGAACCGGTAGTGTATCATCCGACACCTTCACGATCTGGACGCAACACGCATGCAAAAGCTGATCACCCTGCCGGTTGTCGCCCTGCTGGCGCTTGCCGTTTCCGGCTGCCATCTGGTCTACACGCCGGACGTGCGCCAGGGCAACCTGCTCGACAAGACCATCGACCAGAAAGCGGTGGATCAGCTCAAGCCCGGCTTGACCAAGCGCCAGGTGCTGCTGCTGGTGGGCACGCCGTCGGTGGCCACGCCGTTCGACCAGAGCCGCTGGGACTACGTCTCCACTTATTCGCACCGTGGCGGCCCGATGCAGGTCGGCACGATGAGCCTGTATTTCGACAACGATACACTGGCGCGCGTCGACGGCAGCCCGTTCCTCGAGAACAACAAGAACCTGCTCAAGGAGAGCAAGAAGTACCACGTCGACTATCCGGTCAATGAATCCGGAGGCGACAAGGACATCAAGGGCAAGGACGACAAGGATTCAGGCGGCGATTCCGGCAGCAGCGACAGCCACTGATCTCCTGTCGCCACGTGACTCAGCCCCGGCCGGCCCGGCGTCGGCGCGCGGCCATCGGGTCCAGCGCGAGCAGCCGGTAGATTTCCACACGGTCGCCATCGCGGAGCACGTGGTCCGCCTCGACCCGGCGCGAATGGATGCCCAGCCGTAGCGGTTCCGACACCTCCTCCGGCAGTCCCGCCAGCCACCCGGTGGCTTCGACCGCCTGCATCGCCGTACTGCCTGCCGGCAGCGAGACGCGACGGCGCCACAGGCGATGCGTGCCGGCATGCACCACATCCACCGCGATCGCCGGTTCAGCCATACACTTGGTCCGCGGCGCGGCAGAAATCGTCCACCATGCGGTTGGCCAAGCTCTGGAAGCCCAGCTTGAGCACGCTGCCGCCGATGCCGGCGTAGTCGAAATCCAGCGCCAGCGCCACCTTGCAGCCGTCCTCACCCAGCGCGGTGAAGCTCCACAGGCCGTCCAGCGAACGGAACGGGCCATCGACCAGGCGGATGTCGATGCGTTGCGGCCGCTCGGCGGTGTTGCGCGTGGTGAAGCTGTGCCGCAACCCGGCGAAATGCAGATCGAGCCGTGCCACCAGCACGTTGTCCGCGCGCTCGATCACGGTGGCCGACGAGCACCAGGGAAAGCGCTTTGGGTATGCTTCCACTCCGTCGACCAGATCGAACATCTGCTCCGGCGAATGGCGCACCAGCGCGCTGCGGCGTATTTCGATCACGGCAGTCCCTTTACTAGTGCATTCGTCCATGAATGCGAAGATCAAACGAGCGCCCATCCATGGGCGCACAAAGTAATTTTTGCATTCGTCCTTGAATGCGAAGATCAAACGGGCATCCATCCGTGGATGCACTCATTGGTTACTGCATTCCTCCCTGAATGCGAAGATCAAACGGGCATCCATCCATGGATGCACTCTAAAATGAAGCGCGTCGCTCCGATGGAGCGATGGGCAACGCGGCCGCCCAGTGCCGAAGTTTAGCGGACATGGCCAAGAGCAAGGACAAGGACACCACCAAGGGCACCGGCACGATCGCGCTGAACAAGCGCGCGCGCTTCGAGTACCACATCGACCAGCGCTACGAGGCCGGCGTGGCGCTGCAGGGCTGGGAGCTGAAGGCACTGCGCGCGGGGCGGATCAACTTCGGCGACGGCTACGCGATCGTGATCAAGGGCGAGATCTTCCTGGTCGGTGCCTCGATCCCGCCGCTGATCAGCGCCTCCACCCACGTGATCGCCGAGGATCGACGCACGCGCAAGCTGCTGCTGCACCGCAAGGAGATCGACACGCTGATCGGCGCGGTGGAGCGCAAGGGCTACACCCTGGTGCCCACCGCGATGTACTGGAAGAACGGCAAGGTCAAGGTGGAAATCGGCCTGGCGCGCGGCAAGCAGGAGCACGACAAGCGCGATACCGAAAAGCAGCGCGACTGGCAGATCGAGAAGCAGCGCACCATGCGTTCGCACAACCGCCAGGCTTGAGCTGTGCCTGAAAGCGGTCCCGCACTTCGGGCCACGGCATCCCGGCTTCGCCCCCTGCCCGTGCCGGCAACGCGCAAGGCCCACCGGCAGGATTCGTCAATGCGCTTCGCCGGACTTCTGCCCGGTCTTCGGCAGACTGGCGTTCAATGCAGCCAGCTCGCCCGTTTGCAAGCTGCGCCACTCAGCCAGCGTGGCGCCCAGCGTCTTCGACAACAGCGCATAAGACGCCCGGGCATCGGCGCTGGGCTCGGCGTCCGCGCCGTCCACCGCCTGCTCCAGCTTCATCAGGTTCATCGACAGCGCGCGCAGGCTGTCGACCCGCTTCGGCGGTGCAAACATCGAATTGCGCGGATCGGGATGGGCGACCACGCCGGAGACGTCGGCAATCTTGCCGGCCAGCGTCTCGATGCGGCCGCGGGTGGCCGCATCGGCATGCGCCTCTCGTGTCTCCAACGACTTCAGCGAGGCCGTGGCGGCTTGGATGGCCTCCATCGCCTGCGTGCCGGCATCCTCGACCTGGCGGGCCAGCGCGAACTGGCGCTGATAGGCGGCCGGCGACAGATGCACGCGCGGATCAGGCTGCACGCTCAGGGGCTGCCGCAGGCTGTGGCCGTCGACATCGAGCTCCACGCTGTACTGCCCAGGCGGCGCCCACACGCCCTCTTCTTTCCTCTGCTGGTCTGCCTTGCGGGTACCGGGCCGCGGATAGCGCAGGTTCCACACGAAGCGGTGCATGCCGGGTGCGGTGGACAGCTGCATCGGCACCGGCACCCATTCCGGCGCAATGGGCAGCTTGGCCGGATCGGGCTTGGTGGCCTTTTCCGCACTGCTGAAGCTGCGCACCACCTGACCTTGCGCATCACGCACGGTCAGCGTAACCGGGCCGCGCACGCCGGCAGGCAGCAGGTAATCGAGGATCGCGCCGTCGGGCGGGTTCGCCGCCATCGGCTCGTCCTTGGGGAACGGCGTGCCGGTGAAGCCGGCCGGGCGCACGCGGATCGCCACCGCCGGCTTGAACAGAGTGGCGATATTCGCTCGCACGTCGGCCAGCTGCCGCAGCGCGGTGACGTCGTCCATGATCCAGAAGCCGCGGCCATGGGTGGCGATCACCACGTCGTCGCCGTGCACGTCGATGTCGCGCACCGAGGTCATCGGCAGGTTCTGTTGCAACGACTGCCACTGCGCGCCGTCATCGAAGGAGACGAACAAGCCGCGCTCGGTGCCTGCATAGAGCAGGCCGCGATGCTGCGGATCCTCGCGCACGACGTTGACGAAGCTGTCGCGCGGGATGCCCGCGTCGATCCGCGTCCAGCTCTTGCCGCCGTCGACGGTGCGATAGATGTACGGCGTGTCGTCGTCGAGGCGATGGCGGTCGATCGCCAGGTAGGCCACGTTCGCGTCGAAATGCGATGGCTCGATGCCGGCCACCTTCGACCATGACGTGAGCGCCTTCGGCGTGATGCCCTGCCAGTGCGCGCCGTCGTCCGTGCTGCGCCAGACCAGGCCGTCGTCGGTGCCCACCCAAAGCGTCTTCGC
>DATMTH010000016.1:0-12232 GCA_035564915.1 Rhodanobacter sp. | reverse complement strand
GTACGAGCAGTACCTGAAGCGTTTCCCCGCGTATCTCCAGCAGCTCACGATGGAGTCGAACGGCAAGCACGTCACGCTGGGCGGCGCGCACGTGGACTACGCCACTGGGCCGATCTACTGGGCGAGCCGGGCACCAACGGCCAGCACTCGTTCTACCAGCTGATCCACCAGGGCACCCAGCTGATCCCCTGCGACTTCATCGGTTTCGGCCAGACCTTGCAGCGCGTGCCTGCCCAGGGCGGCGGCGACCAGCACGACCTCCTGATCGCCAACCTGATCGCACAGGGCGAGGCGCTGGCCTTCGGCAAGACCGCCGACGAAGTGCGCGCCGAGGGTACGCCGGAGGCACTGGTGGCGCATCGCACGTTCGAGGGCAACCGGCCCAGCACGACGATTCTCGCGGCGAAGCTGACCCCGCACGCACTGGGCACGCTGATCGCGCTGTACGAGCACAGCGTGTTCGTGCAGGGCGTGATCTGGGGCATCGACTCCTTCGACCAGTGGGGCGTGGAGCTGGGCAAGCAGCTGGCCAGGACCACCATCGCCGAGCTGACCGCCAGCGACGAACCCAAGCTGGCCCACGACAGCTCCACCAACCGCTTGATTCGCCGCTATCGCCAACTGCGCGATGGCGCGAGCGCAGGAAAAGCATGAGTCAGAAAATCAGTCCGCTTGCCGGCAAGCCGGCACCGAAGTCGATCCTGGTCGACATTCCGAAACTGCTGGCCGCCTACGCCGACATCCGGCCCGACGCTTCCGTACCGGCGCAGCGCGTGGCCTTCGGCACCTCGGGTCATCGCGGCAGCTCGCTCGACGGCAGCTTCAATGAGTGGCACATCCTGGCGATCAGCCAGGCGATCTGCGAGTACCGCAAGTCCAAGGGCATCGATGGTCCGCTGTACATGGGCTTCGACACGCACGCGCTGTCGCAGCCGGCGTTCCAGAGCGCGCTGGAAGTGCTGGCGGCCAACGATGTCACCGTGATGATTGCCAGCGGCGACGAGTTCACGCCGACGCCGGCGATTTCGCACGCGATCCTCTGTTACAACAAGGGACGCCGGAACGGGCTCGCCGACGGCATCGTGATCACGCCGTCGCACAATCCGCCGGACAACGGCGGCTTCAAGTACAACCCGACCAACGGCGGCCCGGCCGACACCGACATCACCAAGTGGGTGGAGAATCGCGCCAACGCGCTGATCGAAGGCGGGCTGAAGGAAGTGAAGCGGGTGCCGTTCGCGCAGGCACGCAAGGCGGCGACCACGCACCAGCACGACTACCTCAACACGTATGTCGCCGACCTCGCCAGCATCATCGACTTCGACATCATCCGCAGCGCCGGCGTGCACATGGGCGTCGATCCGCTGGGCGGCGCGGGCGTGCATTACTGGGCGCCGATCGCCGAGCGCTACAAGCTCGACCTCACCGTGGTCAGCGCGGAAGTCGATCCGCAGTTCGCCTTCATGACGGTGGACTGGGACGGCAAGATCCGCATGGACCCGTCGTCGAAGTACGCGATGCAGCGACTGATCGGGCTGAAGGACCAGTACGACGTGGCGTTCGCCTGCGACACCGATCACGACCGCCACGGCGTGGTCACCCGCTCCAGCGGACTGATGGAACCGAACCATTACCTGTCGGTGTTGATCGACTACCTGTATCGCCACCGCGCGCAGTGGAGCGACCAGGCGGCGGTGGGCAAGACGGTGGTCACCACCGCGCTGATCGACCGCGTGGTGAAACGGCTGGGACGCAAACTGTACGAAGTGCCGGTCGGCTTCAAGTGGTTCTCCGAGGGCCTGTTCGACGGCTCGCTCGGTTTCGGCTGCGAGGAAAGCGCGGGCGCCTCGCTGCTGCGCCACGACGGCTCGGTGTGGACCACCGACAAGGACGGCCTGGTGCCGGCGCTGTTGTCCGCCGAGATCACCGCGCGTGCAGGCAAGGACCCGGGTGAACTGTTCGATGGGCTCACCGCTGAACTCGGCAAGCCGTACGCCAACCGCCTCGAAGCCGCTGCCACGCCGGCGCAGAAAGCGAAGTTGTCGAAGCTGTCGCCGGATCAACTGAAAAGCGACCGGCTCGCCGGCGAGAAGATCGAGCAGGTACTGGACAAGGCGCCCGGCAATGGCGCGGCGATCGGCGGCATCAAGGCGATCGCCGCCAGCGGCTGGTTTGCCGCACGGCCGTCCGGCACCGAGGCGATCTACAAGATCTACGCGGAAAGCTTCAAGAGCGAGGCGCATCTCCATAGCCTGCTCGACGAGGCGCAGAAGATCGTCGATGCCGCCATTGGCTGACGCAACGACAGGTTGCAGCCGCTGCCGCTGCTGATTTGACGGGTGATTGACGTGCCGGCGATCACGCTTGCCGTGGCCGGCCGCCGCGATGCCGGCGCCCGTGCGCATCCGGAGGGCAGGTTTCCGTGCAACGATTCTTCCGCATTCTCAAGGACAACTCGCTCTCGATCGCCCTGTTCGTCCTGTTCCTGCTCTGTCTGGCTGGCCACAGCGTGGCCAGCTGGCATCTGCAGAACCAGCAGCTTGCTGCGCATGGCCAGGCCGCCATCGGCTACTGGAACAGCCTGCAGAGCAGCCGCTACCTGCAGGAGCTGGCCAGCAACTGGCAGGCCGCGTTCCTGCAGCTGGCCTCGCTGATCCTGTTCAGCGGCTTCCTCTACCAGCGCGGTGCGCCTTATTCGCGTGATCCGGACAAGGTGCACGATGCGCGGAAAAAGCGCGCCGAGGAGGCGCGCTTCCCGTGGTTGTATCGCCATTCGATGTCGGTGGCCTTCGTGGCACTGTTCGGCCTGACCTTCGGGCTGCATGCCGTGTCCGGCTATTTCGCCTGGAACGAACATCGTGCGCTGCAGCACCTGCCGACGCTGTCACTGGCAGGCTTTCTGGTCTCGGCCAGGTTCTGGTCGTCGACACTGGAAACCTGGCAGGCCGAATACCTGACGATTGCCCTGTTCATCGTGCTCAGCGTGTTCCTGCACGAACAGGACTCGGCCGAATCCAAGCCGGTCGATGCGGGTGAACATGAAACCGGCAAGGCCAACGACTGACTTTCTTGACGACGACTTTACCCGTGCCGGATCACACTTCGCGTCTTGAGGTGCCACCGCCTCGCCATCCACGGGATTCCACATGACCGACTCATCGCTCGACCAGCAGTGCATCAACACGCTTCGCTTCCTTTCGGTCGACATGGTGCAGAAGGCGAACAGCGGCCATCCCGGTTTGCCGCTGGATGCGGCGCCGATGGCGTATGTGCTGTGGACGAAGTACATGAAGCATCACCCGGCCAACCCGCACTGGGCCGATCGGGACCGCTTCGTGCTGTCGGCCGGGCACGGTTCGGCGCTGCTCTACAGCCTGCTGCACATGACCGGCTACGACCTGTCGCTGGATGACATCAAGCAGTTTCGCCAGTGGGGCAGCAAGACCCCCGGCCATCCCGAGCGTGGCGAGGTGCCGGGTGTCGAAGTCACCACCGGGCCGCTGGGGCAGGGCCTCGCCAACGCCGTGGGCATGGCGATCGGCGAGGCGCAACTGGCGGCGAGTTACAACCGTGATGGCCACAAGGTGATCGATCACCGCACCTGGGCGATCGTCAGCGATGGCGACCTGATGGAGGGCGTGGCCAGCGAGGCGGCCTCGCTGGCTGGCCATCTGAAGCTGGGCAAGCTGGTGTGTCTGTACGACGACAACTACGTCACCCTCGCCGCCGGCACCGACATCACCTTTTCCGAGGATCGCGCGAAGCGCTTCGAGGCGTATGGCTGGCAGACCATCAAGGTCGACGACGGCAACGACGTGGCGGCACTCGGCAAGGCACTGGACGATGCGCGTGCCGAAACCGGCAAGCCGAGCCTGATCCTGGTGCGCACCCACATCGGCTACGGTTCGCCCAAGCAGGATTCATTCAAGTCGCACGGCTCGCCGCTGGGCGAGGACGACGTCAAGGCGACCAAGCAGAAACTCGGCTGGCCGCTGCAGCCGGATTTCCTGGTGCCCGATGCGGCACTGAAGCATTTCCGCGAAGCGCAGGACGTGGGCGCACAGCTCGAGCAGGCCTGGAACGAGCGGATGGAGGCTTACGCCAAGGCGTATCCGGAACTGGCGCGGGAACTGCGAGGCCGGCTGGGCGGCAGCTTGCCCGACGGCTGGGACAGCGACATCCCCAGCTTCCCGGCCGATGCCAAGGGCCTCTCCACCCGCGTGGCCGGTGGCCGGGTAATGAACGCGTTCGCGGCAAAACTGCCGGCCCTGTTCGGCGGCTCGGCCGACCTGGATTCGTCCACCTTCACCAACCTCAAGGGCATGGGCGACTTCAACCCGCCAGCCACCGCCGGCCAGGATACCCAGGGTTCGGACAGCGCCGGCTGGACGGATGCCGGCCGCAACCTGCATTTCGGCGTGCGCGAACACGCGATGGGCGCGATCGTCAACGGCCTGGCCGCGCACGGCGGCTTCCTGCCGTACGGCTCGACCTTCCTGATCTTCTCCGACTACATGCGCCCGGCAATTCGTCTCGCCGCGCTGATGAAGCTGCATGTCGCCCACATCTTCACCCACGACAGCATCGCGCTGGGCGAAGACGGCCCCACCCACCAGCCGATCGAGCAGCTGGCCAGCTTGCGCGCGATGCCCAACACCACCGTGATCCGCCCGGCCGACGCCAACGAAACGGCGGTGGCGTGGAAGGTGGTGGTGACCTCGAAGGATCATCCCGTGCTGCTCGCGCTGAGCCGCCAGAACCTGCCCACGCTCGACCGCAGCCGCTACGCCAGCGCCGAAGGTCTGCGCAAAGGCGCGTATGTATTGAGCGATGCCGAGGGCGGCACGCCGGAGTTGATCCTGATCGCCAGCGGTTCGGAAGCAAGCCTGATTCTGGCCGCCGCCGAGACGTTGCAAGCCGAGGGCATCAAGGTGCGTTGCGTGTCGATGCCGAGCTGGGAATTGTTCGATGCGCAACCGCAGGCCTATCGCGACGAGGTGCTGCCGCCGCAGGTCAGCGCGCGTCTTTCCGTGGAAATGGGCAGCACGCAGGGCTGGCGACGCTATGTCGGCGATCGCGGCGACATGCTGGGCATCGATCATTTCGGCGCCTCCGCACCGGCCGAGGTGTTGTTGCGCGAGTTTGGTTTCACCGTCGAAAACGTGGTGCAACGGGCAAAGGCATTGCTGCATCGGTGATCGCGGCGCGAACTTCGGGGGCGATCGAGCCTGTGACGGTTGTCCTATATAGCTAAACTCTCCGGTATGTTATTGTCCCGGCCCGGCTTCCCCTGTCCAGGCCACTCCCTTGCCAAGCGACCTGACTCACCCGACCCCGACCTTGCGCCGTGACGCAGCGCGCATGCTCGCGCTGCTGGCCAGCCTGGCCATCGCCGGCTGCGCCGTCGGCCCTGATTACCATCGGCCGGATGCACCGGCGGTGGATCGTTTCACGTCACAGGCGCTGCCGGCGACAACGGCCACGGCGCCGGCTGCTGGCGGCGATGCCCAGCGCTTTCTGCAGGGCCGGGATGTGCCGGCCCGGTGGTGGACCACATTCGGCAATGCCGAACTGACCCGCCGGGTGAACGCCGCGTTGCAGCACAGTCCTTCGATCGCCTCGGCCCGGGCGGCGCTGCGCCAGGCGCAGGAAAATCTCCGCGCGGCCGGCGGCGTGCAGTTTCCGTCGGTGAATGCGAATGCCGGGGTCACCCGCCAGCAGCAAGCCGGGGCGGCCTTCGGCGGCGCCTTCACCTTTGCACCGTTGACCGTGTACAACGCCTCGGTCAGCGTCGACTACGGCATCGACCTGTTTGGCGGCACCCGGCGCGGGATCGAGGCGCAGGCGGCGCAAACCGATGTCCAGCGCGCGCAGACCGACGCGACCTACCTCGCGCTGGCGGCGAATGTAGTCACCGCCTCGCTGCAGGAAGCGTCGCTGCGCGAGCAATTGCACGCGACGGAGCAGATCCTCGACAGCCAGCGCAAGAGCCTGGACATCGCCGAAAAGCAGCAGCAGATCGGTGCAAAGTCGTTGTCCGACACCTTGGCGGTACGCACGCAAGTGGCCACCACCGAGGCCAGCCTGCCCCCGTTGCGCGCCCGACTCGCGGCGACCCGCAACCAGCTGGCGACGTATCTGGGTGCCACGCCTGCCCAGCTTGAGTTGTCGCCGTTGACCCTGGATGCGATCACTCTGCCGCAGGATATTCCGGTGAGCCTGCCCTCGGCGCTGCTCGAGCAGCGCCCGGACATCCGCGCGGCATCGGCCCAGCTGCATGCGGCCACCGCGCAGGTCGGAGTGGCCACCGCGGCGATGTTGCCGCAGCTCACCCTGTCTGCCAGTGCCGGCTCGCAGACGCTGCATGCCGCGGACCTGTTTTCGGCCGGCACCCGTGCCTGGTCGCTGGGCATGGGCCTGACCCAACCGATTTTTCACGGCGGCGAATTGCTGCACAAGAAGCGTGCGGCGCAGGCTGGCATGGAAAAGGCGCTGGCCGACTGGCAGCAAACCGTGCTGGTGGCATTCCAGAATGTCGCCGACGCGTTGCAGGCCTTGCAGTTCGACGCGCAAGGCCTGGCCGCACAAGTCACGGCGGAGAGTGCGGCGTCCCGGCAGCTCGCACTGGCCCGGCAGCAGTACCAGCTCGGCTCCACCGGCTATCTCGACCTGCTTGGTGCGCAGCGCAGTTACCAGCAGGCGCATATCGCGCTGATCCAGGCGCGTACCGCGCGGCTGGCCGATACCGCCGCCCTTTACGCCGCACTTGGTGGCGGCTGGCAGGGAAATCCCAGCCAGACGAATACCCAAAACAATCGTTAGCACTTGTCAGGAGTGCGGGCAGGATGCCCGCTTTTTGATCTTCGCGATCGTGGACGATCGCAAAAACCACAGGAGTTCGCGCATGCCCACGCGCGTCGACAAGAAGCCCGGCACCACCAAGCGCATGATCTGGATGATTGTCGGGGTACTGCTGCTGATCGTGCTGATCGCCGGTATCAAGGTATTGCTGGTGATGCGCATGATCCACAGCATGCCCAAGCCCGCACCGTTCACGGTGAGCACCACCACCGTCCGCGAACAGCCGTGGCAGCCGTCGCTGCAGGCGGTCGGCAGCCTGCGTGCAGCCAACGGTGCCGATCTGGCGATGGATGTGGCCGGCTTGGTGACGGCGGTCAACCTGAAATCCGGACAGGACGTGAAACAGGGCCAGCTGCTGGTGCAGATGCGCGACGGCGACGACGTGGCGCAGCTGCATCAGTTCGAGGCGGCCGCCCGGTTGTCGCAGCTCACCTTCGAGCGGGCCACAAAGCAGCTTGCCGCACAGGCGATCAGCAAGGCCGACTACGACGCCGCCAGCGCCGACCTGAAAGCGAAACAGGCGGCGGTGGCGCAGCAGAAAGTGGTGGTGGCGAAGAAACAGCTGCGCGCCCCGTTTGCCGGCCGCGCCGGCATCATCACCGTCAGCCCCGGTGCCTATCTCAGTGCCGGCACCACGGTGGTGACGCTGCAACAGCTGGACCCGTTGCTGGTCGATTTCTACGTGCCGCAGAGCGAACTGGGCCGGTTGCGGACCGGCCAGACGGTGAACCTGGAACTGGATGCCTATGGCAGCCGCAGTTTCGAGGGCAAGCTCAGCGCGATCAGCCCGAAGGTCGATACCGACACCCGCAACGTGCAGGTCGAGGCACGCGTGCCGAATCACGACAAGGTGCTGGTGCCGGGCATGTTCGCCAAGATCACGATCGACGCCGGCAGCTCGAAGCCCGAGCTGACCTTGCCGCAGGCGGCGATCGTCTACAACCCGTATGGCGACACCGTGTACGTGGTGCAGCCGTCCAAGGGCAAGGACGACCAGGGCAAGCCGTTGCCGGCCACGGTCAAGCAGACCTTCGTCACCCTCGGTGACACGCGTGGCGACCAGGTGGCGATCCTCAAGGGCATCGACGCCGGCACGGTGGTGGTGACCAGCGGCCAGATCAAGCTGAAGAATGATGCGCCGATCGTGATCGACAACAGCGTGCAGCCGGCCGACAGCGCACATCCCACGCCGCAGGAACACTGAGCGAACGCGATGAAATTCACCGACCTGTTCATCAACAAGCCGGTACTGGCGATCGTCGCCAGCCTGCTGATCCTCGTGCTGGGCGTGAAGGCTGTCACCAGCCTGACGGTACGCCAGTACCCGCAGACCGAGAACGCCACGGTCACGGTCAGCACGGCGTACTACGGTGCCGACGCGCAGACCATGGCCGGCTTCATCACGCAGCCGCTGGAACAGGCGATCTCGCAGGCGCAGGGCATCGACTATCTGTCCTCCAGCAGTGCCTCGGGCGTGTCCACCATCACCGCCACCCTGCGCCTGAACTACGACGCCAACCGCGCGCTGACCGAGATCACCACCCAGGTCAATTCGGTCAAGAACCAGCTGCCGCCGCAGGCGCAGCAGCCGGTGATCAACGTGCAGACCGGGCAGGCCATCGACGCGATGTACATGGGCTTCTACAGCGATGTGCTGCCGACCAACAACATCACCGACTACCTGCTGCGCGTGGTCAAGCCCAAGCTCGATTCGATCGAGGGGGTGCAGACCGCCGAGATTCTCGGCGGGCGGCAGTTTGCGCTGCGCGCGTGGCTGGACCCGACCAGGATGGCGGCCTACGGCGTCACTGCCAGCGACGTGTCCGCCGCGCTCGCCGCCAACAATTACCTGGCGGCGGTAGGTTCGACCAAGGGCCAGGCGGTGACCGTCGACCTGACCACCGACAGCGACCTGCACACGGTCGACGAATTCAGGCAACTCGCCATCAAGCAGGCACATGGCGCGATCGTGCGCCTGCAAGACGTGGCCACGGTCAGCCTGGGCTCGGAAAACTACGACTCCAGCGTGGCCATGGGTGGCAAGCAGTCGGTGTTCATGGGCATCAAGGTGGCGCCGGATGCCAATATCCTCGATGTGGCCAAACGCGTGCACGCCGCGTTCCCGGAGATCGTGCACCAGCTGCCCAACGGAATCAGCGGCAAGATCAATTACGACGCCACGGTGTTCGTCAATGCCTCGATCCACGAGGTGGTGAAGACCCTGATCGAGGCATTGCTGATCGTCACCCTGGTGATCTTCCTGTTCCTCGGCAGCCTGCGCGCGGTGATCATCCCGGTGATCGCGATGCCGCTGGCGCTGATCGGCGCATTCTTCGTGATGCTGGTGCTGGGCTACTCGATCAACCTGCTGACCCTGCTGGCACTGGTGCTGGCGATCGGGCTGGTGGTGGACGACGCGATCATCGTGGTGGAGAACGTCGACCGGCACATGAAGGAGGAAGGCAAGACCCCGTTGCAGGCCGCCCTGCTGGCGGCACGCGAGCTGGGCGGGCCGATCCTGGCGATGACCGTGGTGCTGATCGCGGTATACGTGCCGATCGGTTTCCAGAAGGGCCTCACCGGCGCGCTGTTCACCGAGTTTGCGTTCACCCTCGCCGGCGCGGTGACCGTCTCGGCGATCATCGCGTTGACCCTGTCGCCGATGATGACCTCGCGCTTTTTCCGCAATGAGCAGGAAGGCGGCCGCTTCGTGCAGTTCATCGATCGTCAGTTCGATCGCCTGCACCGGGGTTATCAGCGCGTGTTGCACAACAGCCTGTCGACACCGTCGGTGATCGTGGTGATGAGCGCGCTGCTGCTGCTGGCCACCGTCGCGCTGAGCATCACCGCGAAATCGGAATTGGCTCCGGAAGAGGATCAGGGTGCGGTCATCGGCCAGATCGTCGGCGCGCCGAATGCGACCGCGCAGCAGATGGACGTCTATGCGCACCAGATGTTCAAGCTGGCCAGCGAGCTGCCCGAATACGATCAGATGTTCCAGCTCACCGGCATCCCGACCACCAACCAGGGCATTGGCGGCGTGCTGTTCAAGCCGTGGGACGAGCGCGACCGCAGCGCCCATGAACTGCAGCAGGTATTGCAGCAGAAATGGAACGGCATCGCCGGTGCACGGGTGGCGGCATTCCAGTTTCCGCCCCTGCCCGGCGCCCAGGGCTTGCCGATCCAGGTGGTGATCACCACCACCGAGCCGTTCCAGAACCTCAACGAAGTGGCCAGCGAGGTGCTGCAGAAGGCGCAGGCCAGCGGCAAGTTCTACTTCGTCGACTCCGATCTCAAGGTCGACAAGCCGCAAAGCACGGTAAGCCTGGACCGCGACATGATCACCAGCCTGGGGCTGACCCAGCAGGATGTCGGTGCGGCGCTGGGCTCGGCGCTGGGCGGCGGTTACGTCAACTACTTCTCGATCTCCGGGCGCTCCTACCGGGTGATCCCGCAAGTGTTGCAGACGGATCGGCTGAATCCGGATCAGGTGCTGAACTACTACATCCGCGTGCCGGACGGCTCGGTGATCCCGGCCTCGACCGTGGCCAAGGTCACCAAGCAGGTGGTGCCGCAGTCACTGAACCGTTTCCAGCAGTTGAACGCGGCGACGATTTCCGGCGTCTCCGGCATGTCGCAGGCCGATGCACTGGCTTATCTGCGCGACCTGGTGCATCAGGTGGCACCCACCGGCTACAACGTCGATTACTCCGGCCAGTCGCGCCAGTTCGTGCAGGAATCCGGTGGCTTCGGCACCACCTTGCTGTTCGCGGTCATCATCGTGTTCCTGGCGCTGGCCGCGCAATTCAACAGCCTGCGCGACCCGATCGTGATCCTGGTCTCGGTGCCGCTGGCGCTGTTCGGTGCGTTGATCTTCGTCAACCTGTTCGCCAGCCTCAACATCTATACCGAGGTGGGCCTGGTGACCCTGATGGGGTTGATCAGCAAGCACGGCATCCTGATCGTGGAGTTCGCCAACCAGTCGCAACTGGCCGGCATGAGCAAGCGCGAGGCGATCGAACATGCGGCGGCGGTACGCCTGCGGCCGATCCTGATGACCACCGCCGCGATGGTGCTGGGCGTGCTGCCGCTGGTGATCGCCGTTGGCGCCGGTGCAGCCGGACGCTTCAACATGGGTCTGGTGATTTCCACCGGCATGGCGATCGGCACCCTGTTCACCCTGTTCGTGGTGCCCGCGTTCTACCTGCTGCTGGCTGCCGATCACCATGGCGGCCGGTTGTCGGGCGATCAGAGCGGCCTAGACGCTCCGAGCCAGCCGGCCTGATGGTTGTATAGATGCGTGATTTCTTGCACTTTGACGGGTTATTAAGCCAAGTGCTACTGTTTAATTCCTGTCGGAGCTGACAGTCTCGGGGTTCACTAAAGGAGTAGTGACATGAAAGGAAAGCTTATTGGTTGTGGCGTGATCATACTTGGGGTGCTCTTTTCCCAAGTTGCCATGGCATCCAATTACATACCGTGTGACGGATGTAACTATGCGCAAATGCAAAATGCTGCCGTTGCCCAAGGAGTTGGTAGGTACGTCGTAGGCAACGTGACAATGAACAATGTTGAAGCACTACGAGTGCGTATGGGCAGTCATGCGAATAGCATAGTAGTAGGCGCGACAAGATCTGCAAGTAGAATTTATTTGGATGACGGTAACATCACGGCTGGAGAGACTTCCGCTTTCTCGTCACTTGTCGATTTTTATAATACATCGCCGGTTGGTTATCATAAGCAGTACAATCTGACTATAGTCTCCGCTGGAACCCCTCTTGGGTTGCCAAACTACACTAGCGCAATGCAGCCGAAACCAGCATGGTCGCTTGGTGGCATCAGGCCGATGAGCGCACCAATTCCAGGTGGTGGCACGGTTTCATACCCAACTCCAGGTGTTAACGCATATACCGTAGTGAATGGTGGTCCTGAGCAAAATGCTTTCTTGGGATGGGTTGGTGGACTAACCGATTTTGGTATACAGGCCAGTGAGCATAACCTTTTAACCGCGACTTCGACATTTCACATTACAGATATGGAGTTTATTCCAACCGTATCGTTCACTGTCACGTTTACTGACGGAAGCCACATCGGTGCGTATGTTGACCTCACCCAAAGTCCACCTCAGATCGTAATTACTCCGGGCACCGCCGTGGATTCACATGGGAATACCATACCTCAGTCAGAAAGTGCAGTTGCCGGCGCAGGGAGGCAGAATTATAGTTTTTCCGGCGGTGGGGATACAGGTGACATCGGGAATATGCGGAAGCAGATAAACGGATTTGGTATTGATCTTCCTGCGTCATCAGATCGGTGGGCCTGTGTTTCTTCTACATTTGAAGGTCAAACTACTATTAGTTGCGGGATCTAC
>DATMTH010000015.1:0-5223 GCA_035564915.1 Rhodanobacter sp. | reverse complement strand
TCATGTCTTGTTGCCGAATTGGTCGGGGCGGCCGGATTTGAACCGACGACCCTCTGCCCCCCAGGCAGATGCGCTACCAGGCTGCGCTACGCCCCGATTTGTCAGCAAGTCCGCTAGTCTAACAGCTGACCGGGGTTGCCCGGAAGCCATTGGAGCAAGTTACGTGATCAATGGCGCAAGAGACTGAGCACCTCTTCCAGCTCCAGCCGTACCTGACGCACGATCTGATGCGACATGCTCGACTCCATCCGCGCCTGCGGGCCTTCCAGCCGCGCCCGTGCACCGGTGATGGTGAAACCCTCGTCATACAGCAACGAGCGGATCTGCCGGATCATGAGGACATCGTGGCGCTGGTAGTAGCGACGGTTGCCGCGCCGCTTGACCGGGTTGAGCGCGGGAAACTCCTGCTCCCAGTAGCGCAGCACATGGGGCTTCACACCACAAAGCTCACCCACCTCACCAATGGTGAAGTAGCGCTTCGCCGGAATGACGGGCAGTTCGGTGTTATTCCCTTGATCCAGCATAGCCCTCGACTCTCACCTTGAGTTTCTGTCCCGGTCGGAACGTCACCACTCGCCTGGCGGAGATCGGAATCTCCTCGCCCGTCTTGGGGTTGCGTCCGGGCCGCTGGTTCTTGAGCCGCAGGTCGAAATTGCCGAAACCGGACAACTTCACCTGCTCGCCGTTTTCCAGTGCACCTCGAACGACCTCGAAGTAGGCATCAACGAATTCTTTGGCCTCACGCTTGTTGAGGCCTACATCGAGGAAAAGCCGCTCGGCCATTTCCGCCTTGGTCAGCGCCATCTCATCCTCGCAATCTTCCCCTGCATGTCTGCTCCAACACGGTGACCGCTTCGCGCACGCAGCGATCCGCGTCCTCGTCGGTAAGCGTGCGTGATGTGTCCTGTAAAATCAAGCCCATAGCCAAACTTTTTCGGCCTGCTTCGACACCTTTGCCACTGTATCGGTCGAACAGGCGCAACTCCCGCAAACGTGCGCCGAGCGTGCTGCGAACCTGCTGCTCGATCTGTGACCAGCTCACCGTTTCCGGCAAGTCCATCGCTATGTCGCGACGCACCAGAGGAAAGCGGGATATCGCTTGCGCCTGCGGCAGCCGCCGCGCCAGCACCGGCTCCAGCGCCAGTTCCAGTACCTGAACGTCGGTGCCGAGATCCAGTGTCTTGACCAGCTGCGGGTGCAGCGCGCCAAGATAACCGACCGTTTCACCGTCACGCGCCACCCGCGCGCCACGGCCGGGATGCAGCCATGCCGGCAATCCATCCGCATGCATCGACCAGCGCCGGGGCTCGCCACCCCAGGCTATCAAGGCATCCAGATCGCCCTTGAGATCGTGAAAATCCAGTGCCCGCGAAGGTTCGCCCCATTGTTCGGCACGGGCGTTGCCACAGGCGACGATGGCCAGGCTGGGGGTTTCCAGTGGCGGGTCGCCGGCCGCAAACACGCGTGCCACCTCGAACAGGCGCACCCGCTCCTGCTGACGTGCACGGTTATGCCGCAGCGCCTTGATCAGTCCCGGCAGCAGCGAGGGGCGCATCACCGCCAGATCGGCGGAAAGAGGATTCGCCAGCGGCACCAGTTGCTCGCTGAAGCCCCAGCGCGCCAGCAGATCAGCCTCGGCAAAAGCCAGGTTGACCGCTTCATGGTAGCCACGCGCCGCCAATTGTTCGCGCAAGGCCAGCTCGTTGATCCGGGCCTCCGGCTCGACCGCCAGAGTCAACGCACCAGCCGGCGTGGCTGCAGGGATGTTGTCGTAGCCGAAGATCCGGGCGACTTCCTCGATCAGGTCTTCTTCGCGCTGTATGTCGAAACGGCTGCTCGGCGCCGTGACTTGCCAGCCATCGGCAGTCGAGGCGACTTTCATGCCGAGGGCGGTGAAGATGCGCGCAACCTCGGCCTCGGCCACCTCGACGCCCAGCACACGCTTCAGTCGTGCGCGGCGCAGCGTCACTGCCATCGGCACCGGCAAGTCCGCCGGATTCTCAGCCACCAGCACCGCCCCCGCCTTGCCGCCGGCAATGGCCAGCAGCAATTCGGTGGCGCGTTCCAGCGCACGGCGTGGCAACTGCGGGTCGACGCCGCGCTCGAAGCGATGCGAGGCGTCGGTATGCAGGCCCAGCTTGCGCGCACGACCCATGATCGCGGCGGGTGCAAAGTGGGCGGATTCCAGGAAGATGTTGCGGGTGGTGTCGGTGACGCGTGAGTCATGGCCGCCCATCACGCCGGCCACGGCCAGGCCTTTCTTCTCATCGGCAATCAGCACGAAGCCCGGATCGAGCCTCACCTCGCTGCCATCAAGGATTTTCAGCGTTTCGCCGGCACGCGCATGGCGCACCACGATGTCGCCTTCCAGCATCTCGTTGTCGAACGCGTGCAGCGGCTGGCCAAGTTCCAGCATCACGTAATTGGTGACATCGACCACCGCGCTGATCGGACGCAGACCCGCGCGACGCAGGCGCTCGGCCAACCACAGCGGCGTGCGCGCCGTCGGATCGATGCCTTCAACAATTCGGCCGAGATAGCGTGGCGCGTCCTTGCCGGCTTCCAGACGGATACCACGCCGCGCATTGCCGACCACCGCCACGGCAGGCTGCTCGATGGCTTTCACCTGGCCGTCGAACAGCGCGGCGACATCATGCGCGAGCCCCAGCATGCCCAGGCAATCCGGGCGGTTCGGCGTGAGGTTCAGCTCGATACTGGCGTCAGGCAGACCCAGGTATTCGGCCAGCGACTTCCCCACCGGCGCATCCGCCGGCAACTCAAGCAGGCCCGAAGCATCGTTGTCGATGCCCAGCTCCTTCGCCGAGCAAAGCATGCCGAATGACTCGACGCCGCGCAGCTTCGCGGCCTTGATCGCGATGCCGCCTGCCCCGGAAGCCGTGGACCCCTGCGAAGGGCCGCCCGGCAGACGTGCGCCAACCATCGCCAGCGGTACCTTGATGCCCACGCGCGCATTCGGCGCGCCGCAGACGATCTGCAACGATTCGCCCTGCCCCGCATCGACCTTGCACACCTGCAGACGATCGGCCTGTGGATGCCTCTCCGCGGCCACGATTTCTGCCACCACCACGCCATCCAGGCCTTCGCCCAGCGGCGTGAGTTCTTCCACTTCCAGCCCGGCCATGGTCAGCGCATGGGCCAGCGCGGCGCGATCGGCCTTGATCTCGACCAGTTCGCGCAGCCAGTTCTCGGAGAATTTCATCGTTTCTGGTTCCTTGCCGGCTTACGCGAACTGCTTGAGGAAGCGCAAGTCGTTCTCGAAGAACGCGCGCAGGTCGGAAACGCCATAGCGCAGCATGGCGAAGCGTTCCACCCCCAGGCCAAAGGCGAAACCGGTGTAGCGCTCCGGGTCGATGCCGCAATTCTTCAGCACGTTCGGATGCACCATGCCGCAGCCCAGCACCTCGAGCCAGCGCAAGCTGCCATCCTCGGCTTCCCAGCGAATGTCCACTTCGGCCGATGGCTCGGTGAAGGGAAAATGGCTGGGGCGCAACCGCATCTCGAAATCGCGCTCGAAAAACGCGCGCACGAACTCGACCAGGGTGCCCTTGAGGTCGGCGAAGCTGGAGGTCTCGTCGACCAGCAGGCCCTCGACCTGGTGGAACATCGGCGAATGGGTCTGGTCCGAGTCGCTGCGATAGACCTTGCCCGGTGCAATGATGCGGATCGGCGGCTGCCGCCCCACCATCGAGCGGATCTGCACCGGCGAAGTATGCGTGCGCAGCAGCCGGCCGTCGCCGAAATAGAAAGTGTCGTGCATGGCGCGCGCCGGGTGGTGCGGCGGGAAATTCAGCGCCTCGAAGTTGTGCCAGTCGTCCTCGATTTCCGGGCCGTCGACACGCTGGTAGCCGAGCCGCCCGAAGATCGATGCGATGCGCTCCAGCGCACGGGTGATCGGATGGATGCCACCGCGCTCGCCATCGCGGCCGGGCAGGCTGATGTCCAGTTGCTCCGACGCCAGCCGGCGATCAAGTTCGGCCTGCTCCAGCACTTGCTTGCGAACGGTCAGCGCATCGGCCAGGCGATCCTTGACCTTGTTCACCTCGGCACCACGTGCCTTGCGTTCATCCGCTGCCAACGCACCGAGTGTCTTCAGCGCGGCGGTGACGATGCCGCTCTTGCCCAGCAGGGCCACGCGCAGCGCGTCCAGCGCCTCCAACGTGCCGGCCTTGTCGATATCGGCCAGCGCCTGCGCGGCGCGGCTGTCCAGATCATCCATCAATGCGATTCCGATTGCATGCTCGGGAATCGGGATTCGCGATTCGCGATCCGCAATGGCAGCGCTCTCGCTGTTGCCAATCCCGAATCCCCAATCCCGGTTCCCGCCAACAAAAACGGGGAGAAGGCATTGGCCTTCTCCCCGCTTGCTTTACATCATATCGTGCTGGCGCCGCAGCGCCCGACGATCAAGCGGCCAGACTGGCCTTCGCTTTCTCGGCGATCGCTTCGAACGCCTTGATGTCGTGCACGGCGATATCCGCGAGAACCTTGCGGTCGACGGTGATACCGGCCTTGCTCAGGCCATTGATCAGGCGGCTGTAGGACAGGCCGAACATGCGCGCGGCAGCATTGATGCGGACGATCCACAGTGCACGGAACTGACGCTTGCGCTGCTTGCGGCCGATGTAGGCGTACTGGCCAGCCTTGATGACGGCCTGGTTGGCAACGCGGAAGACCTTGCGACGGGCGTTGTAATAACCCTTCGCGCGGCCGATGATTTTCTTGTGACGACGACGGGCGGTAACGCCACGCTTTACACGAGCCATGGTTTATCTCCTCGTCTTCAGTACGGCAACATGCGCGCTACACCCGGGGCGTCACACGCCTTCAGGTGGTTCTTGGCACGCAGGCCGCGCTTCAACTTGGTCGACTTCTTGGTCAGGATGTGTGACCGGAAGGCATGACCGCACTTGATTTTGCCCGACGCGGTCTTGCGAAAACGCTTCGCTGCCGCCCGGTTGGTCTTGATCTTGGGCATGGAACTGCTCCGTGTGTGGGCTCGTCTTGTTTGATGGGACGACCCCGTTTCTGACTGATCTGGCGGTGATCCAGGGGATCACTCTTTCCGTCCTGCCGCGATCGGTGCACGACCCATCCGGCGGGTCGAACCGGCGATTATACGGAGTTCGCCACTCCGATACCAGTAGGAGCGACTTCAGTCGCGATGTCCTTGCTCTCATGCAACAACCGGAAGAGCATCGCGAC
>DATMTH010000014.1:0-4930 GCA_035564915.1 Rhodanobacter sp. | reverse complement strand
GTGGTGAAGCCCGGCGCCAGCCTCAGTCTGCAGAAGCACCACCACCGCGCCGAACACTGGATCGTGGTCTCGGGCACCGCCGAAGTCACCTGCGACGACAAGGTGTTCCTGCTCGGCGAGAACCAGATCACCTACATCCCGCTGGGCAGCAGGCACCGCCTGCGCAATCCCTGCAAGGTGGCGCTGGAGCTGATCGAGGTGCAGTCCGGCAGCTACCTCGGTGAAGACGACATCGTGCGCTACGACGACGTATACGGGCGCGCGTGAGTCTTCTCGTAGGAGCGCACCCTGTGCGCGAATGCATTTGGCTTCGATCTGTCGCCAGAGCCTTCGCGCACAGGGTGCGCTCCTACTTTTGAGGCCGCCGCCTGCGCAGCCGCCACTCGTCGCGCGCCACGTAGCCCGCCGCGCCCAGCACCATCAGCGCCAGCACGTACCAGGTGATCAGGTAGTTGAGGTGGTGGTTCGGGAAGTGAATCACCGTCATTCCGCCGCGCGGCCAGGCGGTGCCGCTCGATGCATCGGCATCCACGAAGTATGGCGCCACGTCCGCCAAGCCACGCGCTTTCGCGATCGCCGCCACGTCGCGCGTGTACCAGGTGTCGGTGGCGGGGTCGTTGTGGCGGAACAGGCCGGAGGGTTCGCTGATCCGCAGCAAGCCGGTGATGGTGACCTCGCCACTCGGCGGCGCCGGGCAATGGCCCTTGAGGTCGCACCAGCCCGCCGGCGCAAAACCGCGGTTCACCAGCACGATGCTGCCGTCGTGGCGGCGCAGCGGGGCGAGTATCCAGTAGCCGCTGCCGTCGTCGGTGGCCGTCCACACCCGCGTCTGGCGATCGACCAGCCAGCTGCCGCTGAGCCGCACGTGGCGGTATTCGGCGTTGGCCGTGGTGACGCCGGCCCAGTCCGCCGGACCCGGTGCCGGCACCGGCGATGCGTGCACGCGCTCGTCGACATGGGCGATCAACGCCGTCTTCCACGCCAGCCGGTGCACCTGCCAGGTGCCCAGCGCCACGAAGCTGGCAAACAGCACGAGGCCGAGCAGGGCCAGCAGGCCCAGCGCCAGCGGGCCGCGCACGTGGCGATCGTTGTCGTCGGAAGGGATTCGGGTGTCAGGCATGGCGCGGCATGATCGCACCATGCACGCCGTGCGTCACCGAAGGTTCTTCGCCAGCCGCACGATCAGCGACATCATGCCGCGGCGAGGCCGAGCAGGCATCAGTCGTTGGGCAAGCCACCCGAGCGACGGCTGACCCACAAGGCGGCCAGCGTGCCCACTGCCCCCGAAAGCAGATACAGGCCCACGTAGGCCACGCCGGCATACCGTGCGAGCGCCAGCGCCACCAGCGGCGCGAAGCCCGCGCCGATCAGCCAGCCCAGGTCCGAAGTGATCATGGCGCCGCAGTAGCGGAATTCCGGCCGGAAGTTCGAGCTCACTGCGCCGGCGGCCTGCGCGTGCGTAAAGCCCAGCAAGGCGTAGCCGAAGATGATGAACAGGTAGCTGTTCGTGGTGCCGCCGGCCAGCAGCAGCGCGGTCCATCCACTGTAGACCGCGATCAGCACGCCGCCGGCGGCCAAGGTGGTGCGACGGCCAAACCGGTTCGCTATCCGGCCCGACAGGAACATGCATGGCAGGGCGACGAAGGCGCCGATGATCTGCACCACGAGGAAGCTCACCACCGATTGCTGCGTGAACAGCAGCGCCCACGACAGCGCGAAGATGGTCACCAGGTGGAACATCGCGTAGCTGGCCAGCGGAGCGAAGGCGCCCAAGGCGATGTTGTCGCCTTGCGAACGCACCAGCTCGCGCATCGGCGAGGGTTCGAGGTCGCGCTCCCTGAGCTGTTCGGCGTAGCGCGGCGCGACCACCATGCGCAACCGCGCGAACAAGGCCACCACGTTGATGGCGAAGGCGGCGAAGAACGGATAGCGCCAACCCCAGTCGATGAATTCCTGGTGCGAAAGGCTGGCCCAGATATAGGCGAACAGGGCTGCGGCAATGATGAAACCGATCGGATCGCTCAGCTGCGGGAGCATCGCGTACCAGCCGCGTCTGTCCTTCGGCGCCTTGAGCGCCATCAGCGAGGCCAGTCCGTTCCAGCTGCCGCCCAGTGCAAAGCCCTGCCCGAAACGCAGCACCGCCAGCGCCAGGATGGCTGCCCAGCCGAACGTCGCGTAGCCGGGCAGGAAGGCCGTGCCGGCGGTCGCCATGCCGAGCAGGAACAGCGCGATGGTCAGCTTGGCGGGAAGGCCGAAATGGCGCTGCAGCACCAGGAAGAACATGGAACCCAGCGGCCGCGCGATGAAGGCCAGCGCGAAGATCGCGAACGAATAGAACACGCCGTCGATCTGGTTGGCGAACGGAAAGAACACCGCCGGAAACGCCAGCACGCAGCCGATGCCGAACACGAAAAAGTCGAAGGACTGGCTGACGCGGCCGACCAGCACGCCGACGGCAAGATCTCCCGGCGCCAGTTGCTCCGCATGGGAGTTTTCCCCATGCGTATGGACGGCCAAACCGGGAACCGACTGGGTGCTGCTGGTTGGCATGGCAATTCCCTGGCGACGATCGTGCAAGATTTGCCGGACAGACCGACTGCGGTATCGCACAAGGTGGTCTCCGATTTCACGCAGCCACCACAACATCCCTTTGCGAACATCCCTTTGCGGCTCCGACCAACCCGATGCATGTCGAATCAATCGGACAACGCGTCGTGCGAGGGTAGTATAGACCCGCCTTTCGAGAGTAGTGTAAGAAGCACCTCGTTGCCCGATGCACACGCGCCCATGACCGTGAGATGTCTTCGTGGCTTGCTGCTGTCGCCCCTTGCGCTGCTTGGCGGCTGCCACCTGGCGTTGCTGGATCCGTCCGGCGACGTTGCCCGCCAGCAGAGCGACATCATGATCGTCACCACGATCATCATGCTGCTGATCATCGTGCCGGTGCTGGTCGCGATCGGCATCGTTGCGTGGCGATACCGCGCCTCCAACAAGCGGGCCCATTACGATGCCGAATGGGATCACTCTCCCCAACTGGAACTGGTGGTGTGGGCCGGGCCGCTGCTGATCATCATCGCCGTCGGCGCGATCAGCTGGATCGGCACCCACCAACTCGACCCCTATCGTCCGCTCGACCGCGTGGCCAAGGGACAACCCGTTGCCGCTGGCACCAAACCACTGGAAGTGGACGTGGTGTCGCTGCGCTGGAAATGGCTGTTCCTCTACCCGCAGTACGGCATCGCCACGGTGAACCAACTGGCGGCGCCGGTGGATGTGCCGATCCGCTTCAAGATGACCTCGGACGCCATGATGGATGCGTTCTCCGTGCCGGAGCTGGCCGGCATGGTCTACACCATGCCCGGCATGCAGACGGTATTGCACGCCGTCATCAACAAGCCGGGCCAGTACCAGGGATTCTCGGCCAACTACAGCGGCGCGGGCTTCACCGACATGCGTTTCAACTTCGAGGGCATGAACACGCATGACTTCGACGCCTGGGTCGCCAAGGTCCGCACCGAAGGCGGCGAACTCGACACCAAGGCATACGACCAGCTGCGCCAGCCCGGGCGCGATGCACCGGTGCACTACTACGCACGCTTCGAGCCCGACCTGTACACGCGCATCCTCGATCGCTGCATCGACCCCGGCGAGGCGTGCATGAGCCGGATGATGTCGAACGACGCCGCGCCACCCATGCAGGGCATGCACGAACCCCCTGTGCACGCCGGCGCCGCCTCGCTGGTGGATGCCGAGAAAACAGTCCCCGCCCAGGCTGCGGCGGCGCACTGACCTGCTTGCGGAGATTCAAGCCATGCCCGAAGCCATGCCCCATCGTGCGCCCATGTGGGATTTCCTGTTCGGTCGGCTCACGCTCGACTCGCTGCCGTTCCTGAAACCCGATCTCGAAGGCCGCATCGTCCTCGCCACCCTGGTCGTGGTGGCGCTCGGCGGCCTGGCCATTCTGGGCTTCATCACGAAGAAGCGCCTGTGGGGTTACCTGTGGCACGAGTGGTTCACCACCGTGGACCACAAGAAACTCGGCATCATGTACATGATCCTCGGCACGGTGATGCTGCTGCGCGGCTTTTCCGACGCCATCATGATGCGCGCGCAGCAGGCCTACGCCTTCGGTCCGCAGATGGGCTACCTGCCGCCGGAACACTACGACCAGATCTTTTCGGCGCACGGCGCGATCATGATCTTCTTCGTGGCGATGGCCTACATCGTTGGCCTGATGAACTACGTCATGCCGCTGCAGATCGGCGCGCGTGACGTGGCATTCCCGTTCCTCAACAACCTGAGCTTCTGGTTCACGTTCTGGGGCGCGATCCTGTTCATGGTGTCGCTGTTCGTCGGCGACTTCTCGACCGCCGGCTGGCTGGGCTACCCCCCCGTCTCGGAGCTGCA
This sequence comes from Rhodanobacter sp., assembly GCA_035564915.1. Classification (GTDB taxonomy): domain Bacteria; phylum Pseudomonadota; class Gammaproteobacteria; order Xanthomonadales; family Rhodanobacteraceae; genus Rhodanobacter. Next base: position 523 of record DATMTH010000014.1, on the reverse strand, counting down.
GCAAGGCCCCGGCGTCGACTACTACATCTGGGGCCTGCAGCTGTCCGGCGTGGGCACGCTGCTGACCGGCGTCAACTTCGTCACCACGATCCTGAAGATGCGCGCGCCCGGCATGTCGCTGATGAAGATGCCGGTGTTCAGCTGGACCGCGCTGTGCACCAGCGGGCTGATCATCGCGACGTTCCCGGTGCTCACCGCCACGCTGCTCCTGCTCTCGCTGGACCGCTACCTCGGCACCCACTTCTTCACCACCGGCTTCGGCGGCAACGTGATGATGTACATCAACCTGATCTGGGTGTGGGGACACCCGGAGGTGTACATCCTGATCCTGCCGATCTTCGGCGTGTATTCGGAAATCGTGCCGACGTTTTCGGGCAAGCCACTGTTCGGCTATTCGTCGATGGTCTACGCCACCGTCGCGATCATGATCCTGTCGTACCTGGTCTGGCTGCACCATTTCTTCACGATGGGCTCGGGCGCCGACGTCAATTCGTTCTTCTCGTTGACCACGATGATGATTTCC
>DATMTH010000013.1:0-50895 GCA_035564915.1 Rhodanobacter sp. | reverse complement strand
GACGCAGAAGCCGTTGCCCGGTGGCCGGTTCTGCTCTTCGCGAAACGGACGTCGCGTCAGAGGATGTAGACGAACATGAACAGGCCGAGCCAGACCACGTCGACGAAATGCCAGTACCAGGCCACGGCCTCGAAGCCGAAGTGATGATCCTTGTTGAAGTGTCCCTTCAACACCCGGAACCAGATCACTGCCAGCATGATCGTGCCCAGGGTTACGTGCAGGCCGTGGAAACCGGTCAACAGGAAGAAGGTTGAACCGTAGACACCGCTGTGCAGGGTCAGATTCAGCTCTTTATAAGCCTCCATGTATTCATGGGCCTGGAAGTTGAGGAACAACGCGCCCAGCAGAACGGTCATTCCGAGGAATACCAGGATCTTGCCGCGATGGCCGGCACGCAAGGCGTGATGGGCGATGGTCACGGTGACGCTGGAACTCAGCAAGATCAGCGTATTCAGCAGTGGCAAACCCCACGCCGGCACGGTGCTGAACGCGCCACCGACATGTGCCGGGCCATTGCCGCCATTGGCCCCCCAGGCCGCCGCGTAGTCGCCCCACAGGAACTGATGGGTAAGCACGCCATGACCTTCGCCACCCAGCCATGGCACCGAGAACATGCGGATATAGAACAGGGCGCCGAAGAACGCGCCGAAGAACATCACCTCGGAGAAGATGAACCACATCATGCCCATGCGGAACGAGGTGTCGACCTGATGATTGTAATCGCCGGCGAGCGACTCGTTGATCACCGAGCGGAACCAGCCGAAGAACATGCCCAACACGCCGACTACGCCTGCGGTGAGCACCATCTTGCCAAAACCGGTATCGCCCGGCTCGGCGTTCAGCCAGTGAGCGGCTCCGAAAACCGTGGTGAACATGACCACTGCGGCCACGAACGGCCAGTAACTCTTGACCGGAACAAAATAAGCGTCGTGCTGCTGACCCATGGTGAGACCCCGTGGACTTTTCTTGATGACCCTGCCCCGTCGAATCGCTCGGGGAACTACCTGCCGGTCGACTTGACCCGGGCAACTGAAGGAAAACGTGTGCTGTCGCGGTGCCGCTATTTCATCAGCAATATCTGCACGAATGACAGCGCGAAAAACGCCAGCACCACGGTGACCAGGATCGTCACCGTGCGCCGCACGCCGCGACGGTTCTCGTCGGCGTGCCTGTCATTGATCTGTTCGGTCATGCTGACTGGTTCCCGCGCATCGTTTACGAGTGCACGTTGCCGTGCGCCAGCTCTTCATCATGGATGACCGGCGGCACCGCAAAGGTGTGATGTGGTGCCGGCGACGGCACGGTCCACTCCAGCCCCTTGGCACCCTCCCACACGCGATCGGTGGCCTTCTTCTTCGAGAAGAAGGCGCAGTGGATCAGCACGCCCAGGAAAATCAGCTGCGAGGCGCCGAACAGGAAGCCGCCGATCGAGCTGATCATGTTGAAGTTGGCGAACGCCACGTTGTAATCGGGAATGCGTCGCGGCATGCCGGCCAGGCCGAGGAAGTGCTGCGGGAAAAACAGCACGTTGACCCATACCACGCTGTTCCAGAAATGCACCTTGCCCCAGAACTCGCTGTACATGTGGCCGGTCCACTTCGGGATCCAGTAATAGGTGGCGCCGATGATCGCGAACAGCGCGCCGGTGACCAGCACGTAGTGGAAATGCGCCACCACGAAGTAGGTGTCCTGGTACTGGAAGTCCGCCGGAACCAGCGCCAGCATCAGGCCCGAGAAGCCGCCGATGGTGAACAGGATGACGAACGCGATCGCGAACAGCATCGGCGTCTCGAACGTCATCGAGCCGCCCCACATGGTGGAAACCCAGTTGAACACCTTCACGCCGGTCGGCACCGCGATCAGCATGGTGGCGTACATGAAGAAGATGTCCGCACCCAGCGGCAGGCCCACTGCGAACATGTGGTGTGCCCACACGATGAACGAGAGGAAGGCAATCGACGCGATCGCGAACACCATCGCCTTGTAACCGAAGATCGGCTTGCGTGCGAAGGTCGGAATGATTTCCGAGATGATCCCGAACGCGGGCAGGATCATGATGTAGACCTCGGGATGGCCGAAGAACCAGAACACGTGCTGGTACAGCACCGGGTCGCCGCCACCGCCCGGGTTGAAGAAACTGGTGCCGAAATACTTGTCGGTCAGCAACATCGTCACCGCACCGGCCAGCACCGGCATCACCGCGATCAGCAGGAAGGCGGTGATCAGCCAGCTCCACACGAACACCGGCATCTTCAGCAGATCCATGCCGGGTGCGCGCATGTTCAGGATGGTGGCGATGATGTTGATCGCGCCCATGATCGAGCTGATGCCCATCAGATGGATCGCGAACACCACGTACGCCAGCGAATCGCTTTGCAGCGACAGTGGCGGGTACATCGTCCAGCCACCGGCCGGGCCGCCGCCGGGAAGAAACAACGTCGACAGCATCAGGATGAAGGCGAACGGAAGGATCCAGAACGACAGGTTGTTCATGCGCGGCAACGCCATGTCCGGCGCACCGACCATCAGCGGAATCATCCAGTTGCCGAGACCGACGAAGGCCGGCATGATCGCGCCGAAGATCATCACCAGCGCATGCATGGTGGTCATCTCGTTGAAGAAATACGGCTGCACCAGCTGCAGGCCGGGCTTGAACAGCTCGGCGCGGATCACCATCGCGAAGCTGCCGCCGATGAAGAACATCGTCAACGCAAAGATCAGGTACAGCGTGCCGATGTCCTTGTGGTTGGTCGACATGCACCAACGCTGGAAAAAGCTTTTCGGCGCGCCGTGGTGATCATCATGGTGATCATGGGTGGCTGCGTGGGACATGGCCTTGTACCTCTAACCTGGTGTGAATACGACTGCAACGAAGATGGGGGTGACGCAGACTCAGTCCCGCTTGGTGATCGCCTGAGCGGCGGCAGCGGATTGGGGTTCACCCACCGAAGCCGGCTCCGGCGTACCCGGCTTGGCTTCCTGCGCGGCAAGCCACTTGGCGAAGTCTGCCTTCGACTTGGCCACCACCACGATCGGCATGAAGCCATGATCCTGGCCGCACAACTCGGCGCACTGGCCGCGGTAGGTACCCGGCTTGGTGATGTTGGTCCAGCCGGCATTGACGATGCCGGGAATGGCATCGAGCTTCCAGCCCAGTGCCGGCACCCACCAGGAGTGGATCACGTCGCCACCGGTGATGACGAAACGGATTTTCGTGTCGATCGGCACCACCAGCGGCTTGTCGACATTCAGCAGGTAAGTGTGCTCGTCGCCGACCTTCACGGCATAGGGATCCAGGCCCGAATCGAGCTGCCGGGTCTGGTCGCTCTGCGCGTCAAGCTTGGACATGAAGCCGACCTTGTTGATCGGCTTGCCCATGTAGCTGACGTAATCGTAGCGCCATTTCCACTGGTAACCGGTGACCTTGACCGTCATCTGCGAACCGGTGGTGTCGGCCCATGAAGTAAGCCCGCCGGTGGACAGGTAGGCCAGCGAGATGAGGATCAGCACCGGAATCGTGGTCCAGACCACTTCGAGCTTGGTGTTGTGCGACCACTTCTCGGCGACCGCGCCTCGCGATTTGCGGAAGCGGAACATGGCGATGAACATCGCGCCGAACACCAGGATGCCGATCACCACGCAAACCGCGAGCGAGATATTGTTCAGATCGTAGGGCACATGGGACCACGTACTGGCGCCGCGCTCCATGTTCAACTGCCAGGGATGCGGCTCGGCCTGAACCGCGCCGCCGAACGATGCAAGGGCGAGGCTCGCCGCTGCCATGAGTGATCGCCTGATACCGCCAGATGTCATGTCTTGCACCTTTGTTGAACCTGATTGCGCCGCTGGCCATTCACATCAACCAGCAACACCTTGAGTTTTTTCGACAACACGACCCGTTCCGATTCTGCCAGAAACGCACCGACTTCAAGCTCGCGGCCATGCGACAACAGCAGCAGGCGTCCATCGCCCGCCTCAAGCAACACACGAACCCAGCAGGACTGGAAACGCTCGCGATCCTGACCTGCCAGGGAAGCCACCTCCAACGACGATTCGTCGAGGGTGATGCGCTCACCACGTGCACCAGCCCGCCAGGCCACGCTCAATGCGATGACCATGGCAGCGGATTCCACCAAGGCAAACAGCGGAGCGAACACGTTCCCCTGCCAGGCCCCCAATGCCGCGGTTGCCAGTACCAGCGCCACCAGAACCATGATCAATCGACGCAGACCGCGCCGGCTGAGCGCGCGATTGGGGCTGAGCCACAAAGTCACGCGCGGCAAGCCGACGCTGGCTGGTCGAAGCACGATCATGGGGGTCCGGCGTGCCTGTAACGCCGGAATGATAGGCCGCGGCGACGCGGCGGGCAAGAATGTCGCACCCGACTGATCTGGATCACTGCGCCAAAACCGGCCACAACACCGCCGGCGGCGAGTGCTTTCCACCAGCACAACGGCCCTCTCGGCGCGCATCCAGCCCTCTTCAATTCATGCTGCAGCGCGTACAATCCCCCGTTTACCTTCACCACCTCGCCAGCAACGACACGACCGTGACCCAAGCCATACTCAGCCCCGAACTGCCCGACAAGATCACGCCGGCCCGAGCACGCATCACGGCGGCCTGGTTGCGCGACGAGACCGAAGCGGTCAACGACCTGCTCGATCAGGCCGACTTGTCGCCGGACGATCGTGAACTGGTGGTCGACCGCGCTGCCGCACTGGTCAGCCGCGTACGGGCGCGGGTGAAGGATCAGAGCGTGGTCGAATCCTTCATGCGCCAGTACGACCTGTCCAGCGAAGAGGGCGTGCTGCTGATGTGCGTGGCCGAGGCGCTGCTGCGCATCCCGGACACCACCACCACCGACAAGCTGATCCGCGACAAGCTGGGCGACGCCAACTGGCGCAAGCATCTGGGTCGCAGCGAATCGCTGCTGGTCAACGCCTCGACCTGGGGCCTGATGCTCACCGGCCAGATGATCAAGCTCGATGGCAGCCGCAAGGATGTGGTCGGCGCCATGCGCCGGCTGGTCACCCGCGTGGGCGACCCCACCATTCGCGTGGCCGTGCGCCAGGCCATGCGCATCATGGGCTACCAATTCGTGATGGGCCGCTCGATCACCGAGGCACTGGAGCGCGCGGCGAAGAAGGAAAACGCACCCTATCGCTACTCCTACGACATGCTGGGCGAGTCGGCGGTCACCTCGCGCGGCGCCGAGCGCTACCAGCAGGACTACCGCAACGCGATCGCCGCCATCGGCGCTCGCGGCCCCTATGCCAGCCATACCGACGCGCCCTCGATCTCGGTCAAGCTGTCGGCCTTGTTTCCGCGTTACGAGGTGGCCCAGCGCGCGCGTGCCTATGCCGCGCTGACCGAGAAGCTGCTGGAGTTGTCGCAGCTGGCGATGGCACAAGGCATTGCCTTGTCGGTCGATGCCGAGGAGGCCGATCGACTGGAGCTGTCGCTGGACGTGATCGGCGACGTGTTCAAGCATCCGTCGCTGGAAGGCTGGAACGGCCTGGGCATCGTGGTGCAGGCCTATGCCAAGCGCACGCCGTTCGTGATCGACTGGCTGGTCGAAACCGCGCTGGCGGCCAAGCGCCGCTGGTACGTGCGGCTGGTCAAGGGCGCGTACTGGGACGCCGAGGTCAAGAAGGCACAGGAGCAGGGGCTCAGCGGTTATCCCGTCTACACCCGCAAGCCGAGCACCGACGTCTCCTACCTGGCTTGCGCACGCCGTCTTTTCAACGCCGGCTCCGAGCTGATCTACCCGCAATTCGCGACCCACAACGCGCATACCATCGCCGCCGTGCACCACATGGCGCAGGGGCGGCCGTTCGAGTTCCAGCGCCTGCACGGCATGGGCGTGGATCTGTATGCCGACGTGATCAGCAAGAAAACCTTCAACGTGCCGTGCCGGGTCTACGCCCCGGTCGGTTCGCATCAGGATCTGCTGCCGTACCTGGTGCGTCGCCTGCTCGAGAACGGCGCCAACACCAGCTTCGTCAACCGCATCGTCGACGAAAGCCTGTCGCCGCGCGAGCTAGTGGCGGACCCGTGCCAGACCGTGCGCGCGTTCGAATCCATTCCCCATCCGCGCATCCCGCTGCCGGCCAATCTCTACGGTGAACTTCGGAAGAATTCCATGGGCGTCAACTTTGCCAACGACAACGAACTGAACGAACTGGCCGACGCGGTCAATGCCCACAAGGGCCCCTGGAAAGCCGGCCCGCTGGTACCCGGTGCCGACAGCCAGGGCGACGCTGTCGACGTCACCGATCCGTCCGACCGCCGCCGTGTCATCGGCAGCTACGTCACCGCCGATGCCGCCACGGTGGACAAGGCGATCGCCAATGCCGCCGCCGCCCAGGAAAGCTGGAACAGCCTGCCGGTGACCAACCGCGCCGCGATGCTCGAATACGCCGCCGATCAGCTCGAGGCACGCCGCGCCGAATTCATCGCGCTGTGCGTGCGCGAAGCGGGCAAGAGCCTGCCCGATGCGATCGCCGAGATCCGCGAGGCGGCCGACTTCCTGCGCTACTACGCCACCATGGCGCGGCGCCTGTTTTCCGAGCCGGAGCAACTGCCCGGCCCCACCGGGGAAACCAACCAGCTGTTCCTCGAAGGTCGCGGCGTGTTCGTCGGCATCAGTCCATGGAACTTCCCGCTGGCGATCTTCATCGGCCAGGTCAGCGCCGCGCTGGCTGCCGGCAACACGGTGGTGGCCAAGCCGGCCGAGCAGACCAGCCTGATCGGCTTCGTCGCCACCCAGTTGCTGCACGACGCCGGTATCCCGAAAGACGTGCTGCAGTACCTGCCCGGCGACGGCCCCACCGTGGGTGCGGCACTGACCCGTGATCCGCGCGTCGCTGGCGTGGTCTTCACCGGCGCCACCGAAACCGCGTGGGCGATCAACCGCGCGCTGGCCGCGCGTGATTCGCAGATCGCCGTGCTGGTGGCCGAGACCGGCGGCCAGAACGCGATGATCGCCGACTCCTCGGCGCTGCCGGAGCAGATCGTCAAGGACGTGATCGCCTCGGCGTTCCAGTCTGCCGGCCAGCGTTGCTCGGCCGCCCGCGTGCTGTACATCCAGGAAGACATCGCCGACAAGGTCATCACCATGCTGGCCGGCGCCATGGCCGAGCTGAAGGTGGGCGATCCGGGCCTCCTCTCCACCGACGTCGGCCCGGTGATCGACGAGGAAGCCAAGGCGATCCTGGTCGCCCATGCCGAGCGCATGGACAAGGAGGCGAAGAAGATCGCCGAGGTACCGATGGATCCCGAGCTCACCGGCCACGGCACCTTCTTCGCGCCGCGCGCCTACGAGATCCCGTCGCTGGCGATGCTCAAGCGCGAGGTGTTCGGCCCGGTGCTGCACCTGATCCGCTTCAAGGCCAGCCAGCTCAAGGATGTGGTCGACGAGATCAACAGCACCGGCTACGGCCTCACCCTGGGCATCCACAGCCGCATCGACGCCACCGTGCATTACATCAGCCAGCACGCCCGCGTCGGCAACTGCTACGTCAACCGCAACCAGATCGGCGCGGTGGTCGGGGTGCAGCCGTTCGGCGGCGAAGGCCTGTCCGGCACCGGGCCCAAGGCCGGCGGCCCGCACTACCTACTGCGCTTCGCCGGCGAACGCACGCTGACCATCAACACCACCGCCTCCGGCGGCAATGCGTCGCTGCTGACCATCGGCGAATAGGCTCCGTTCCGTCGCCGGCGACTTGTGCACCGCGCAAGTCGCCGGTACGACAGGCGTGATAGAAAGTGCCTGATGCTGACGTCAGTCAGCCTGTACGCGCTGGAGCAACCGGATCATGTCACGCCCCGCAGAAACCATTCGTCCGAACGCCGTCGTGGCGAGCGATGACCCGCGTTTCACCGCCGCCGAATTTCCGCCGAACAAGCTGCTTTATCTGGCCCAGATGGCCGACGCGCGAGGCATCGACAGCCGCGCCTGGTTCGCCGGGCTGGCGCTGAACCGCCAGCAGATCGCCGACCCCGCGTTGCGCGTCTCGTATCGCCAGGCCAGCACTTTCGTGCGCCGCGCGCTGCACGCGCTGGAGGTTCCGGATGCCGGCCTGCTGATCGGCCGCGAAGGCACCATCGGCGGCTTCGGATTGCTGGGCCTGGCGATGATGACCTCGCGCACCCTGGGCGAGGCGATGATGGCCGGCATCGCCCATCACAAGATCTGCGGCTGCCTGCTGGAGCTGAACTTCGAGACATTGAGCGAACGCGAAGTGGCACTGGTCGCGCGACCACGCTACGGCGACAGCGAGCTGCTGCCATTTTTTTGCGAGGAATTGTTTGCCAGCTGCCTGATGATTGCACGCGAACTGGTCGGCCCCGAACTGAATCCGTTGCGAACCGAGTTTGCCTATGCCGAGCCCGCCTACGCGGCCGAATACGCCGGTTTGTTCGATTGCGCGACGCATTTCGGCGCGGCGCAATGCCGCCTGGTGATCGATACCGAATGGTTGGCACGTCCGCTGCCCGGGCACAACCCGCTGACCGCGAAACAGGCACTGACCCTGTGCGCCCAGCAGATGACGCCGGATGGCGGCGAACCGCACCAGGAAATCGTCGCCGCGGTGGAGCGCCTGTTGCGCAGCCAGTTGCACCAGCAGCCGAAACTCAACGACGTGGCGCGCACGCTGAACCTCAGCGAGCGCTCGCTGCGCCGCAAGCTGGCCGAAAGCGGGCGCATCTTTCGCGAGATCCACGATCGCGTGCGCGCCGAACGCGCACTGCAACTGCTGCAGGCCGGCAGCCTGAGCGTGGCCGATGTCGGCAGCGCGGTCGGTTACAACGACCCGCGCGAGTTCCGGCGTGCCTTCAAGCGCTGGACCGGCATGCCGCCACAGGATGCGCGACGCACCGCAGCCTGAACAATCTGGCCGACTTGCCCCCCGTGGATTGGCCGATTTACCCTCCCCATGTGCAGCCGATAGGGTCGAGAGTCGACTCCATTGCGTCATCAAGCACTATCACGGGGGAATCCATCCAATGCGCAAACTGCTCATTACCGTCGCGCTCGGCGCGGCACTCGTCGGATGCGGCAAGCATGAAGCCGCGCCTCAGACGGCGACTGACTCCAATTTCGAAGCCAAATTGCAGGAGCAACTGCTGGACGCCAAGCCGGGCAGCGTGATCGAGATTCCCGCCGGCCACTACTCGCTCACGCGCGGCCTCAGCCTGCGCACCGACGGCGTCACCATCAAGGGCGCCGGCATGGACAAGACCGTGCTGTCGTTCAAGGGCCAGGTGGTCGGGCCGGAAGGCCTGCTGGTCAGTGCCAACGATTTCACCATCGAGAATCTGGCGATCGAGGACACCAAGGGCGATGCCCTGAAGATCAATCACGGCAAGAACATCACCATTCACGGCGTGCGCGTGGCATGGACCGAGGGCGGCAAGACCAGCAATGGCCCCTACGGCATCTACCCGGTGAAGACGCAAAACGTGTTGATCGAGGATTCGGTGGCGATCGGCGCCTCCGACGCGGGCATCTACGTGGGCCAGTCCACCAACATCATCGTGCGCAACAATCGCGTCGAGCAGAACCCGGCGGGTATCGAGGTCGAAAACTCGGTGGATGCCGACGTCTATGGCAACACCGCCACCAACAACTCCGGTGGCATCCTGGTGTTCAACATGCCCGACCTGCTGATGGAGGGTCATTCCACCCGCATCTTCAAGAACAAGGTGTTCGCCAACAACCACGACAACTTTGCCGCCAACGGCTCTGCGGTGGCCAGCGTGCCGGCCGGTTCTGGCGTACTGGTGAACTCCAATGACAAGGTGGAGATCTTCGACAATGACATCGCCGACAACAAGACGGCGAACATCATCATCTCCAGCTTCTATTCCACCAACTATGCCACCCGCCTTGGCGTGGCGGCCGATTACAACCCGTATCCCAAGGGCATCTCCATCTACGGCAATCGTCTCAAGGGCGGTGGTGATTCACCCAGCGGCATCCAGCTCAAGACCTTGAAGACGATGGTGTACGGCCTTACCGGCCATTTCCCCGACGTGATGTGGGACGGCTATACCGACCCGAAGGGCCAGGTGAACGGCATGGTTCCGGCGGATGACCGCATCTGCATCCAGGACGTCAGCGGCGTGCTCAATGCCGATGGCCCGAACGGCTACAAGCATCCCAGCACCGACACCAAGCCCTACCAATGCACGCTGCCGAAGATGCCTGCAGTCGTGCTGAATCCAGAACCGAAGGTTTGAGGTCGTTCGACGTGCACAACCCGTTCGTGAAATACATCCTGCCCGCCATGGCGCTGCTGTTGCTGGCCGCCTGCCAGCACAGCATGCCACCGGTGGCCTTCCACGCCGAGGGGCGCCCGGCAAAACTCAGCGACTGGCATGTCGTCGAGGCGCATGACGGCAAGCTCGAACTCAACGCCGGCGTGGTTCCGTACGATCTCAACACGCATCTGTTCACCGACTACGTGCACAAGCTGCGCACGATCTGGATGCCCAAGGGCACAACGGCGAAATATTCCGCCACTGAAACATTCGACTTCCCGGTCGGCACCGTGGTCAGCAAGACTTTCTATTACCCGCGCGTCGCTGGCGGGAAGTTCACGGATGTCGCTCGCACACTCAGGTACAACGGCGATTTCGCCGGCCAGGGCCTCAACCTGGCAAGCGTGCACCTGATCGAGACGCGCCTGCTGGTACGTCGCAAGGATGGCTGGGCGCCATTCACCTATGTCTGGAACGACACCCAGACCGAGGCCACCCTGGCCCGTACCGGCGCCGTCGAACCGCTGACCCTGGTCGATGCCCGGGGCGGACGCGAAGACTTCAACTATGTGGTGCCCGACGAGGGTCAGTGCGTCACCTGCCACATCCAGGACATGCATACCCGCCAGATCCAGCCGATCGGCCCGCGCGCACGCTACATGAACAAGAACTACGACTACGGCAGCGGTCGCCGGAATCAGCTGGAGCATCTGGCCTCCATCGGCTACCTGGACGATCTGCCCACGCTGGACAAGATTCCGCACGATGCCAACTGGCGCGATCCGGGCGCCTCGCTCGATGCCCGTGCACGCGCCTATCTGGATGTGAACTGCGCGATGTGCCACAACCGCAATGGCGTCGCCAATGTCACCGGGCTGTCGCTCGGCGGCAACACCCCGGAAAACCATCAACTGGGCCTGTGCAAGTCGCCCGAGGCGGCGGGCCCGGGTACCGGTGGCCGTCTGTTCGACATCGTGCCGGGACGACCGGACGACTCCATCCTGATGCATCGCCTGGCTTCCACCCGACCCGGCGTGATGATGCCCGAGATCGGCCGCAGCACGGTCGATCACGAGGGAGAGGCGCTGATCAGGGCATGGATCCTGTCATTGAAGGGCAACTGCGACATCGTGCACTGAATGCCCGCAGGCAAGATCGCACCACTGAAGAACAAGACTGCAAAGCATCGCAAAACCATCATCGGCCATGGCGATCACGCCACTGTGCAGACCGACGCCTAGGGGGAAACTCGTATGAAGATGCGCCAACGACCACTGTCTGCCTGTCTGCGCAGCCTGCTTTACGGCAGCACCGCCCTGTTGCTGTGCGCGCCGCTGCCGCTGCTGGCCGAACAGGCCGCCGCCGCAAGCAGTCCGCAGGATCAGGCCGTGAAACACGGCACTGACCAGGCAAAACAGCTCGGCACCATCACCGTCACCGCACAGAGCCGCTCGCAGGAAATGCAGTCGGTTCCCATACCGCTGCAGATCGTCACCGCCAAGCAGACTCAGACACTGGCCGCGACCGATCTCAGCCAGATGGACATCTTCGTTCCCGGGCTGGTGGTCTCCGCCGGCCAGCCGACCCAGCCCTCCTATGCACTGCGCGGCATCGGCGGCAGCGGGTTCGGCATCGGTACCGAGCCGGCGGTGGGCGTGTATATCGATGGGGTGTATGCGGCACGTTCCGGTGGCGCTTTGCTGGCGTTCAACGACATCCAGCGGATCGAGGTTCTGAAAGGCCCGCAAGGCACCTTGTTCGGCCGCAATTCCGCGGCCGGCGCGATATCGATCATCACCAACGAACCCAGCGACAAGCTGGAGGCGAAGGGCACGCTTCGATATGGCGCCTATGGCGAGCGCTACGGTGACGTGCTGTTGAACGTTCCGCTGAACCAGGACATGGCACTGCGGATGAGCGTGGTGGACAACCACAGCGATGGCTGGATCAAGGACAGCGCGAGCGGCAAGGCCTACGGCGGCAATGGCGACTGGGGCACACGGGCCGTGTATCGCTGGAACATCACGCCGAATACCCGCGTGCTGCTGTCATGGGAACACGAACAGCTCAAGCAGGCGCCACAGGCGGCCATCGGTCTGGTTCCGTTATCGAGCTATGTGGCTCGCCCCGCGCCGCTGACTGGCATGATGCCGTCGGTGCCCGCCGATCCGCAGACCTATCTCAACCCGTTGCATGCGCCGTTGTACAGCGATGCCGTGGGTGCGGCCGAGACCCGGCGCTTCGATGGCGCCACCCTGACTCTCGATCACACCTTCGACTGGGCCGACCTCACCGCGACCACCGCATGGCGCAATTTCAAGACCTTCAACCTGGGCGACTACGACGGCACCAACCAGATCAATACCTACCTCGATACCGGCAACAGCGAGCACAACAACAGCTGGTACCAGGAATTCAAGTTCTCCGGCAGCACCGCGCTGATCGACTGGGTCGCGGGCACCAGCTTCTACCACGAGCAGGCCCGCCAGATCAGTCAGGTCGACACCAATACCAACAGCCTCGACACGATCGGCCTGAACGGCGGCCTTCCGCCGACGAGTACGTTTGCGTACCTGGACTCGATGCTGCCGCTGGCCGGCTTTGGCCAGTTCAACCTGCTCGGCAATCCGTGGCGGGAAGAAGTCCGCAACGACGAGAACATCACTTCGTATGCCGTCTTCGGCGATGTGATCTGGCATCTCACCGACAAGCTCAACCTCACCACGGGTGCGCGCTACACCATCGACAAAAAGCAATTCAGCTGGTTCAACCCCCCGCGTCAGGCAGCCAGTCTGGATGCCAACCTGGCAGGGCTGGCACCACTGCTTCAGTACATCGGTGTCGACCCCTCCGTGTTCCAGCAAAACCAGATCTTCAACACCTATACCGGCGCCCCGGTGGACACGCTGGTAAAGGCCAGCAACAGCTGGCGTGATTTCAGCCCCCGTGCGGTGCTGGACTACCACTTCACCCCGAACGTGATGGCCTACGGCTCGATCACCAAGGGCTACAAGGCTGGCGGTTACAACATGCTCGAGTTCAACTCGATCTACTCACCCGAGCATGTGACCAACTACGAGGGCGGCATCAAGACCGTGTTTCCCGACCAGCACCTGCTGCTCAACGTGACCGCGTATTACTACACCTACAAAAACCTGCAGGCACTGGTGCTGCAACCGGCCACGTCGGCCACCAATGGCATTCCGGAATACGTCACCAGCACCAGCGATCAGCATGCCCATGGCCTCGAAGCCGAACTGCAATGGCTGCCCACGGATCGCCTGCGGCTGGGCCTGAACGGCGCTTTCATCGATTCGACCTATACCAAATACATTGCCCCCAGTGGCCACGATCTGGCCGGCCAGCCCACCGGCACGCCGCGCTTCTCCGGTGCCGCCACCCTCAGCTACACCCTGCCGCATGTATTCAACGGCAACCTGGTCTACGACGCGTCCTACGGCTACCGCGGCAAGTCACGCTGCAACAATGATTCGTTGTTGCAGGGCGATTGCCAGGTCAGTCCCAACTTCGTCGTCAATGGCGCACAACAGAGCGTCGACATGCGACTGGACTGGAATGCACCGGGTGACCATTGGGGCGTCGGCGTCTTTGTCACCAACCTGCTCGACAAACGCTACGTCACCGGGGTCGACAACACGGCCGCTCCACTGGGCCTGGCATTGGCACACATCACGCCGCCGCGCATGTGGGGTGTCGAGCTGCGCGCCAAACTCTGAACACCCCGTACCGGCCGACGGCTCGCGACGCGGGCCGTCCTCACGCGAACGTGTGCCACCTCCGGGCATGCTGCAGACTTTGACACGGTGGTACTCATGACAACCGTTAGCGCTACCGATCTTGCCCACTGCCTGCAGCAACTGCGTGAGGCGCAACGCATGCAGCCGATGCCGGACTGGGCAACGCGCGCCAGCCGGCTTCGCACGCTGGAAAAAATGCTGCTGGAGCAGCGCGATGCCTTCGCCACCGCGATCAATGCCGATTTCGGCTGCCGTCCGCGCGAGGAAACCGACCTGCTGGAAATCTACCCCAGCCTGTCGGCGATCCGGCACACCCTGTCCAGGGGCAGGCGCTGGATGAAACCCCGGCGCAAGCTGGCCGACCTGCTGTTCCTGCCCGCACGCACCGAGATGCTGCCGCAGCCACGCGGCGTGATCGGCATCATCGTGCCATGGAACTATCCGCTGTACCTGGCCGTCGGCCCGCTGGTCGACGCGCTGGCTGCCGGCAATCGCGCGATGCTGAAAATGAGTGAGTTCACGCCCACCTTCTCGGCCTTGTTTGCCGACCAGGTGGCGCGCTACTTCAAACCCGACGAAGTCACCGTGGTGACCGGCGATGCCGAGGTGGCGCAGGCTTTCTCGGCGCTGCCGTTCGACCATCTGCTGTTCACCGGCTCCACCGCGGTCGGCCACCACGTGATGCGCGCCGCCGCCGCCAACCTCACGCCGGTGACGCTGGAGCTGGGTGGCAAATCGCCGGCCATCATCGGCCCCGGCGCACGCTTCGAGCATGCGGTCGAGCGCATCATCTTCGGCAAGATGGTCAACGCCGGGCAAACCTGCATCGCGCCTGATTACGTGTTGCTGCCGCGCACTCGCATGGCTGAATTCATCGAAGCCGCCGGTCGCGCCGTGACTCGGATGTACCCGCAACTGGCGCAAGGCAGGCAGTACGCCAGCATCGTTTCCGACCGCCAGTATCAGCGCCTTGTCGGCCTGCGCGATGCCGCCGTCGGTGCCGGCGCCGTCGTGCATGCGCTGGGTCCGGCCAGCGAGGACGCCGTGCACCGACTGCTGCCCCCCCAACTGCTCGGCAACGTCAGTGACGACATGGCCGTCATGCAGGAAGAGATCTTCGGCCCATTGCTGCCCGTGGTGCCATACGACACCCTCGAAGAAGCGATTGCCTATGTCACGGCACATGCGCATCCGTTGGCGCTGTACCTGTTCGAGCAGGACAGGGCCCGTATCGATCTCGTGCTGAGCCGCACCCATGCCGGCGGCGTGAGCGTCAACGACACGCTGTATCACGTGGCCCAGCACGGGCTGCCGTTCGGCGGCGTGGGCGGTTCGGGCATCGGCGGGTATCACGGCGAGGCTGGCTTCCGCACGTTCTCGCACATCAAGCCCGTGTTCCGTCAGGCTCGCTTCAATGGCGCCGGCATGCTCAACCCGCCGTACGGCGCTCGCTTCAAGCGCATGCTCGACCTGATGTTGAAGCGCGGTTGAACCGGCGCGACTGAACCGGCGCGCCGGGCGCGCGCTGCTGCTACCCTTCCGAGGTGCCGGGCCACGCCTGGTCATGCCTTCCAAGCGGGGTATCGCCATGCATTGTTTCGTCTACGCCAGCCTGCGCAAAGCCGACTGCTACCTGTGGCTGGCGCAGCGCGACGGTTTCGACGTGCTGCCCGAATCGCTCACCCTGATGCTGGGCGAGCTGCGCTTCGTGATGGAAGTCCAGCTGGACGAGTCACGCAAGCTGCCGGTAGAGGACGCCACCGTGGTCATGGATCATCTGCGCGCGCAGGGTTGGCACCTGCAACTGCCGCCGCAGGAAACCATGGCCAGCGCCAACCATCCGGACTACACGCATTCGCCGCAGCGTGATCGGGACGACTGAATCGCGCATCATGTCGCCGGCGTTAACGTCGGGTTACCGTCTGCACATCCAACGATTTCTATACTGCCGCCATGACTCAGCCCAAATCACGTCGCCGCCCGCCCCTCCTTCAAGCGTTACTCTGGTTCATCCCGGGCCTGCTGGCGGTCGCCGCAGCCGGTTTGGCAACCCATCCACTGACCCTGATACCGTTGCTGCTGGCCAATACGCTCACGATGGCAGCAATCTGTCATGCGATCGGCTTCGATCCCGAACCCCGCTTCGGCCGCACCGTCCTGCGCCGGGGTGCCACACATCTGGTGATGTTCACCGGCTACACCGTGCTGGTATTCGTGCTGGTTGCCTGGCCCATGCTGCAACTGAGTCAGGCCCCCAGCCTGCGTGCGGCCCTGCTGCTGGCCGCTGCGCTGGTACTCGCCCTGGTGGCATTGTGGCGACTGTGGTCGGCGTTCGGGCTGCTGTTCGTCTGGGACGATGCCTACCCGCAGCAGCGCGACGGCTCGTGGATCTTCACCGCCACCTTGCGCAGCATCGCCTTCAGCCGCCATCTCTCGCGCGAGGATCGCTTCTTCAGCCATTTCCTGCCGGCCGCATTCAGCCTGCTGGTGCTGGCGTTCGGCGCGATCGCCCTGACTGGCCTGGTCGGCGTGCTGCCCTCCGAACTGCGCGTGCTGGCTCTGGCCATCTATGCCCTGGTGCTGTTGCCACTGGGCTGCCTGGTGATTGCCAACCGCACCCTGCGCGCCTTGTTGTGCGAGCGTCACCAACCGCGCCGGCGCGGTGATTTCAACGCGTCATCGAACAAGACCGACACGCGCACGCCGCGCCCCGTATTGAGCTTGCACGAACGCAATGCCGGCACGCCCGAACAGGCTGCCGCCCTGCTCGCCGCCACCCGCGACGGCGACATCGAACGCGCGCTGGCCCTGCTCGAGGTTGGCGCCGATCCCGACACCGCGCCGCTGGCCAGCGATCGCGACCAGCGCCCGGTGCTGATGCTGTCGGCACTGCTGCCCGACACTCGCCTGCTGCGTGCGCTGATCGGCCGCGGTGCCGACGTGAATCGCAGCAGTGGCGGCCTCACCCCCTTGCTGGCCGCCACCCGCGACAGCTGGCATGGCCGCGCCGAGGCCGTGCTGACCCTGCTCGCCAACGGCGCCGATCCGCTGGTCGTCGACGGCGAAGGCAATACCGCCCTGCATGGCGCCGTGCTCAGTGGCGATGCCGGCGTGGCCGCGATGCTGCTGGATGCTGCCGCACCCATCGACGCGTTGAACCAGGCCGGGCTCAGCCCGCTGGCCAATGCCTGCCGCGCGGCCAACTGGCCATTGGCCAAGTTCCTGCTCGAACGCGGCGCCAAGCCGGCCCCGCCCGCAGGCGAACCGGCGCTGGTGGCCGCCGCCGGCATTGCCGATGACGATCCCGAAGGAGTCAAGCTGCTGCTCAAGCATCGTGCGGCCGTGAACGCGCTCGATGCGCGCAAGCGACATGCCCTGCTCAGTGCCGCCGCCGAAGGCCACGAGCAGATCGCACGTGTGCTCTGCGCCGCCGGTGCGGACATCAATCTGATCGACCAGCATGGCAGTACCGCCTTGATGGAGGCCGCCCGGGCCGGCGCCGGCGGCATCGTGCAGATGCTGGCCGAGGCCAGGGCCGCCGCGCAGGTGCGTGATCAACACGGCCGTGATGCATTGACCCTGGCCTGCCAGTCGCCGCACGCAAACGGCACGACCATCAGCGCACTGCTGGCGCTCGGCGCCGAGCCGAGGGAGCCCGGCAGCGACGGACGCAGCGCACTCGACCACGCCGCCGCCGCCGGTCGCTGGGATCTGGTCGCCCTGCTCGATCCGGACACCCCGCTGCCGGCAAGCCACAGCCAGGACCTGCTGGGCGAGGGCGCCGATACACCCGAGCATCTGCTCGATGCGCTGCGCTTTGGCCACTGGGCGATCGTTTCCGGTTTCAGCAACCGCGTGCGCGAATGGCCGCAGGCGCAACGCGCCGACATGTACCTGAAGCTGGCCGCGCCAGGACTGAGCACGGCTCGACGCTGGTTGCTCGATCACGGTCTCGACGCCGAGGCGCGACTGCTGCCGGCAGCAACGGACGGCACCGAAGCAGGCCCATCACACCCGCTTGGTCGGCGCCTGTTTGATGCCCTGCTACAGCAACTGCCTGAAGCCACCGAAGCACTGGACGACCTGCTGCAGGCCGGTGCCACGCCGGCCGGCGCCGGGCTGCTGGCACAGGCATTGTCCGCGCCCGGCAATGCAGCACAGGCGGCAGCCTTGCCGCTGAGCCTGCTCGAACGCGGCGCTGACCCATTCGGCTGCGACTCCCACGGCCGCACACCATTGCACCTGGCGGTGATCCACGGCCAGGGCGACCTGCTGCAGGCACTGCTCGCCCGCGGTTGCGACCCGAACACCCGCGATCGTGATCACCGCACGCCGCTGTTCGCCGCGCTCGAACACGGTGCGCAGGCCTTGCCGCTGGTACGCAAGCTGATTGCCTACGGTGCCGACCCCGAGGCAGCCGACACCAATGGCGAAACCCCGCTCGGACTGGCCCTGGAGCATCCCGCCGTGGAGCGCTGGCTGGACTGGCGCGACTGGCAGCGCCCGGCGCGGCCCTTGCGCCCCACCGACCTGCCGGCCGCGGCAGCCGCCGGCGCACTGCTGACCGTGCAGCGGCTGCTTGAACTGGGCTTCGCGGTGGACAGCCGCGACGAACAGGGCGCCACCGCTCTGCTGCGCGCCTGCGGTGCCGGCCATCGCGATGTCGCCACCACCCTGCTTGCCGCTGGCGCCGACCCGACCCAGGTCGCACACAGTGGCGTAAGCCCGCTGGCCGCTGCCGTGGCGGCGCGCCGCGAAAACCTGGTCGCGCTGCTGCTGGAGCAATCCGTGGCGGTCGACCAGCGCCTGCCGAACGAAACCACGGCGCTGATGGTGGCCGCGGCGATGGGTTATCCGGAGATCGCCGAGCAACTGCTGGAAGCGGGCGCCGAGGTGAACGCACTCGACGATGCCGGCCGCACCGCGCTGCACGCAGTGGCCCAGTTCGGCTTCGAACACAATGACAGCCTGCGTGCGCGACGCGCGTTCGATGCCCTGCTCAAGCGTGGCGCGAACGTCAACCAGGCCGACCACGAAGGCAAGACACCGCTGCTGTTGCTGCTTGGCGCGCAACTGGCTCCCGGCCGCGATGGCGATGCCACCCATATCGGTGCGCTGGTGCCACTGCTGCTGGACGCCGGCGCGCGGATCGAACATGCCGACCAGCGCGGCGTCACCGCGCTGCATGCCTGCGCCATGCATGCGCTGTTGCCACCGGCGCGCGTGCTGTTGTCGCGTGGCGCCAATCGCGAGGCCGCCGACGCGTTCGGCCGCACCGCCGCCGACGTGGCACGACAGCTGGGCTATGTCGACATCGCGCATGAACTGGCGGCACGCAGCAGCGCAGCCATCCCCAGCGTCAGGCAGACCTTGCGGCAGCCGGCTCAGCCAGCGGACTGAAAAGTCACTCCGGCACCGGGTCCTGCGCGCGCGCCCGCTCGGCATCCGGTGCCGCGTCGGCCTCGAACAACTGCTGCAGGTCGACCAGCGCATCGCGCGTGCTTTGTATCAGCTGGGCCTCGTCGTCGTAGACCAGTGCCTGCTTGTGCAGCAGTTCATCGTCGTAGCGGCGGAAGCGTTCCACCCTGTCGATCGCCAATGCGCTGGACAGGCCCAGTGCCTCCAGCGTCATCCGGGTCATCTTCAAGCTCGAGTAGAACGTTTCGCGCACCGGCGCTTCCACACCCATGTCCATCAGGCGAAACACATGCTGGCGGTTGCGCGCACGTGCAATCACCTTCAGGTGCGGAAACTGGCGCTTGACCAGCCGCGCGGTGCGCAGGTTCGCCTCCGGATCATCCGTCGCCAGCACGAATACCTCGGCCTTGTCGGCCTGCGCGGCACGCAACAGTTCCGGCCGGCCCGGATCGCCGAAGAACAGGTTGCCATTGGTGAACCGGCGCGAAAAATCGACCTGCTCGACCGAATGCTCGAGCGCCACGAACGGAATGCCCTGCGCCCGCAGCACGCGCGCAATGATCTGACCCACCCGTCCGAAGCCGGCGATGATCACCCGCGGCGTGTCCGTATCGATGGTGTCGAACTCGCGGGCCGGCTTGCGCGGGTGCACATTCAGCAGCTTCGCCGCCAGCACCACCAGCAACGGCGTCAACGCCATCGACATGCTGATCACCAGGGTCAGCACATCGCCTGCGCGCGATTGGATCAGGCGTTGCTCGACCGCCAGTCGCAGCACCACGAAGGCAAACTCGCCACCGCAAGCCAGCAGCACCACCAGCCGCAAGGTATCGGAGCGGGAAAGCCCGCCAGGCAGCCGCCCGAGCAGCCACAGCAACAGACCCTTGAGCAACAGCAGCAGCACCACCAGGCCGACGATCAGCTGAGGCTG
This sequence comes from Rhodanobacter sp., assembly GCA_035564915.1. Classification (GTDB taxonomy): domain Bacteria; phylum Pseudomonadota; class Gammaproteobacteria; order Xanthomonadales; family Rhodanobacteraceae; genus Rhodanobacter. The sequence goes on along the minus strand of DATMTH010000013.1, from coordinate 30,522 downwards.
ATGCAACAGCAGGCCGAGATCCATCGACATGCCGACGCTGACGAAGAACAAACCCAGCAACAGCCCCTTGAACGGCTCGATGTTGGATTCCAGCTCGTGCCGGTATTCGGAGTCAGCCAGCAGCACGCCCGCGAGAAAGGCGCCCAATGTGGCCGAGACACCGGCCAGCTCCATGAGCCAGGCCACCCCGGTCACCACCAGCAAGGCAGTGGCAGTGAACACCTCGACCGAATCGGCGCGCGCCACGAAACGGAATATCGGCCGCAACAAATAGCGACCGCCGACCACCACCGCCACGATCACGCCGACCGTGCGCCCGATCCCGGGCAGGTCGAAGTGCGTGGCCGTCGAAGACGCCAGCAAGGGCACCGCGGCAATCAGCGGTATCGCGGCCAGATCCTGGAACAGCAGGATCGAGAACACCTGGCGCCCATAGGCCGAGCCGGCCTCCTTGCGCTCGGCCAGTATCTGCAACCCGAACGCGGTCGACGACAGCGCCAGGCTGCCACCGACGATCACCGCACCCTTGCCGCTGAGGCCGAACAGGCAATACGCCACGGCCGCGATCGCAATGCCGCAACTGGCCACCTGCAGCAGGCCGGTACCGAACACCGAGCGGCGCATCACCCACAGCCGCTGCGGCGACAGCTCCAGGCCGATCACGAACAGCATCAGCACCACGCCGAACTCGGAGATCGTGGCCACCCCTTCGGTATCGCCGATCAGGCCCAGCACCTGCGGCCCGATCACCACGCCGGCAACCAGGTAGCCGAGCACCGACCCGAGCCGGAAACGCTTGGTCAGCGGCACCGCGATCACCGTGGCCAGCAGGAAGACCACGGCGCTTTGCAGAAAATGATGACTGTCCACGCGCAGCTCACTCCGGTCGGCAAGTGGCGAGTATCCCACGCCGCGAAAGCAACCACGTCTCTTTGCCAGAGTGCAGCTTGCTCACAGGGGAATTCCTGCGGTGGTGCGCGATGCGTCGGGTCACCCGCAAGGAAAGCATCGCGCCAGGTGCGCTTCTGCAGATGGTTTCGGCGAGGTCTTTCGAGGCCCACAAAAAAAGCCGGCATCGCCGGCTTTCCTTGTGAAGCGTGACGCCACGACTTATTTCTTCGGCGCGTCCTTCAGGCCGCGATTGATCAGCATCGGCTCGATGCTGGGGTCCTTGCCGCGCCAGTCCTTGTACATCCTGGCCAGCACCTCGCTGTTGCCGCGCGACAGGATCATCTGGCGGAAGCGATCGCCATTGGCGCGGGTCAGGCCACCGTGCTCCTGGAAGTCGACGAAGGCATCGTCAGCCAGCATCTCGGTCCACAGGTAGGCGTAGTAGCCGGCCGCATAGCCATTGCCCCAGATATGCTGGAAGTAGCTCGAACGGTAGCGCGGCGGCACGTAGCTCAGGTCCACCCCATCCTTCTTCAGCGAGGCGGCCTCGAACTTGTCCGCATCCTGCAGTGGCGCATCGGCGCCGAGCATGTGCCAGTTCATGTCGAGCATCGCCGCCGAGACCAGCTCGGTCATGTCGTAGCCCTTGTTGAACATGCCGGCCTTGCGCATCTTGTCGACCAGCGCCTGCGGCATCGGCTTGCCGGTCTTGTAGTTCTTGGCGTAGTTGGCGAACACCTTGGGATTGCTCGCCCAGTGCTCGTTGAATTGCGACGGGAACTCGACGAAGTCACGTGCCGTATTGGTACCGGACAGGGTCGGGTATTGCTCGTCGGAAAACATGCCATTCAACGCATGGCCGAATTCGTGGAACATGGTGATCACGTCGTCGAACGACAGCAGCGCCGGCTGGCCTGCCTCGGGCTTGGTGAAGTTGGCCACGTTGTAGACCACCGGCTTGGTACCCATCAGCCTGGACTGGCCGACGAAGTTGTCCATCCAGGCGCCGCCGCCCTTGTTGTCACGCTTGAAATAATCGCAGTAGAACAGCGCCAGCGACTTGCCGTCCTTGTCGAATACCTCGAACACGCGCACGTCCGGCTGGTATACCGGGATGTCCTTGCGCTCCTTGAACGTCACTCCGTACAGCTGGTTGGCGGCATAGAACACGCCATTCTGCAGCACGTCGTTGAGTTCGAAGTACGGCTTGATCTGGTTCTCGTCGAGATCGTACTTGGCCTTGCGCACCTGTTCGGCGTAGTAGTTCCAGTCCCACGGCTCCAGCTTGAAGCTGGGCTGCTTGAGCGCCTTCTGGTCCTTGTCGATCTGCGCCTGGATGTCGGCCGCCTCGCGCCGGGCCCGTGCCACTGCCGCCGGCGCCAGCTTCTCCATGAAACTCATCGCCGTTTCCGGCGTCTTTGCCATCTGGTCGTCCAGCTTCCATGCCGCATAGTTCGGATAGCCGAGCAACTTGGCCTGCTCGGCGCGGATCTGCGCCAGCCGCTCGATGGTCTTGCGGGTATCGTTGGCATCACCGCGCTCGGCGCGATTCCACGAGGCCTCGAACAAGGTCTTGCGGGTGTCGCGGTTGCTCAGGTCCTGCAGCTCCGGCTGCTGCGTGGTGTTCTGCAGCGGCAGCACGTACTTGCCATCCAGCTTGCGATTCTTGCCGGCCTGGGCGGCAGCGGCGAGCTCGGCATCGGACAGGCCTGCCAGCTTGGCCTTGTCGGTGAACACCGGCGCGGCATCCTTGGTGGCGGCCAGCAACTTGTTGCTGAACGCGGTGCTGAGGGTGGACTCTTCCTTGTTCAGATCCTTCAGCTTCGCCTTGTCCGCATCGGACAACCTGGCACCGGCATGCACGAAATTCTTGTAGACCACCTCGACCAGCCGCGCCGATTCCGGATCAAGCTTGAGCGTGTCGCGCTGGTTGTAGACCGCCTCGACGCGCTTGAACAGCTTGTCGTTGAGATAGATCGCATCGCTGTGCGCGGCAAGCTCGGGTGCCACGGCCTGCTGCACCTTCTGCAGCGCGTCATCGGTATTCGCTCCGGCGACACCGCCAAACACGGCCAGCACGCGATCGAGCATGACGCCGCTCTTTTCCATCGCCACATACGTGTTCTCGAACGTGGGCGCATCCGGGTTGTTGGCGATCTTCCGGATTTCGGCCAGCTGGCGCTTCATGCCCTCCTCGATCGCCGGCTGGTAATCCGCATCGGTGATCTTGTCGAACGGCGGCGCCTGGAACGGCAGCGTACTGGCCTGGAAGAACGGGTTGCTGGTCATGGCATTGGCCGGTGCGGCGGTGCTGGCAGCAGCCACCGAAGCGCTCGCCGGCGGCGCCTTGGCGGTATCGGTCGACTGCTGCGAGCAGGCAGCCAGCGCGACGGTGGTGGCGATCACAATCAAGCGAAGACGATGCATGAATAACCCCGGATATGATGTATCCACAAGCGGATACAGGAAGTGTCAGTCGCTGACTTTACTCATACCGGGCACACTTTCCAAACCGCCGGACACGCAAATTCATGCGTCCAGCGTGAAAAACGCGACCATGCGGGATGCGCTCAGGCCGTGCGCATGTCGTGCAACTGCCATGCGCCGCCAATCAGCAGGTACAGCCGATGCCGCACCACGCTCATCGGCAGATCGGTGCTCAGCATCACGTCGACATGCAGGTCGGCGACCTTGGCGGTGACCTCCGCCGCGGGGTCGGTCGCGCCCAGAGCGCTGTCCACGGCATCCGGATCGGACTGCACCGCGCGCCAGCGCCGGAACAGATCGTCGTCACGCAGGGCTCGCTGCAATGCGGCGGCGAAACCATCCGGGCCGGCGCCATCCCAGGCAAAACGGGGATCGTCACCGCTCGCATGTGCGAGGTCGGCGATCGAGAGGTAGTAATGATTGCGTGCCATGGTGCCTCCACCGGTAGTCGTCCGTGTCCATCGGAACACGCCGCATGTGAAAGTCAGTCCAAGGCGGTGCGAATGGGGTGCTGAAGAGGGGCTGAGACATCGTCCTGTCGACAAGAGGACGCGAGCACGGCAGCCACAGCAGCCGCCAGCGCCGGCGCGGTGGCGGCATCGGTTGCGTGTTCGATCACACCCAGGCACGGCACCGGCAGCAAGCGGTGCAAGGTCTCGAGATTGTCCTCGCGCCGCGCCATCGCCGGATCGACCGCGTTGCCGATCCAGCCCAGCAGGTTGCAGCCATCGGCGAGAATCGCGCGCGCCGTGAGTTGCGCATGATTGAGACAACCGAGCCTGAGCCCGACCACCAGAATTACCGGCAAGCCGAGCGCCAGCGGCAGCGCGTTCGCCTGCAGCGTCGGCGACAGCGGCGCCAGCCAGCCGCCGACGCCTTCGACCAGCACCACGTCGGCACCTTCCGTCAACTGCGCGAAAGCAGCCTTGATCGGCGCCATGCTCACCTCGGCACGCTCGGCCGCCGCCGCGAGATGAGGTGACACCGCCTCGGTGAAGGCAAACGGATTGCACGTTGCATAGTCCGGCGGCGGGTCGCTGGCCTCGATCAGCGCCAGCGCGTCGTCGTTGCGCAACCCCGCCGGCGTGACCATGCAGCCGCTGGCCACCGGCTTCATGCCGACTGCCCGCAAGCCGTCTGCACGCAATGCCCGCAGCAATGCGCAGGACACATGGGTCTTGCCGATCTCGGTATCCGTGCCGGCAATGAACACGGCATGCGTAGTTTCCTGAGGCATGAAGATCTCCACAACAACGTTGCGGCGCATAATACGCGTTTGCCGCCAGGTGCCTTTGCATGTTCGACTTCAAGCCACAAACCTATGCCAGCAAGCACGAGCACTACGCCGACCTGTTGCAGCAGGCACGCGGCGTGCTTCACGGCGAGCGCAATCTGATCGCCAACGCGGCGAACTTTGCTGCCTTGATCTACCACAGCCTGCCCGAAGTGAACTGGGCCGGTTTCTACCTGTTCGACGGCACCGAACTGGTCGTCGGTCCGTTCCAGGGCAAACCGGCATGCATCCGCATCGCGCTGGGTCGCGGTGTCTGTGGCACTGCCGCACAGACACGGCAGACCCAGCTGGTGCGCGACGTCAACGCGTTCGACGGCCACATCGCCTGTGACGCCGCCTCGCAGTCGGAGATCGTGGTGCCGCTGGTCAAGGCTGATGGTTCACTGCTGGGCGTATGGGATGTCGACAGCCCGGTCACTGATCGCTTCGACGAGGAAGATCGCGTGGGCATGGAGGCGCTGTGCGCGGTGTTCATGGCGTCAGTGGTGCTCTGACCGGACCGCCCGCGGCGACACTCTTCGCCCCTGCGGATTCTCGATCCAACGCATCGCCTTCGCGCACATGGCGCATGGCAAGAGAAACGTGGCCCACTGCGCCGCAGAAGCGGCGCGATCGGCGAAGCCGGCCCGAAGGGGCGCAGGCAGGATGCCCGAAGCAAAGAGAGGCCACCCCACTTGGCGCATGCCGGGCTCGGGCAACCGCTCCTGCGTTGCCTCAACTCGGGCATTCATGCCCCCGGCAGCCCGCCAAGTCCGTGAGCCGCGGCCGGGCTTTTCGACATCGTGTCGACGCCCCTACGGGCCTGTCGTGCACGACTCACCGTCGCACAGGGGAGTGAATATCCGGATCAAAAAGCGACAGCCCGCCCCAGCTGATCAGCTCTCCGGTTGGCTCTCTCCATTCCGGTTTCGGCGGTTCAACCATGACAGGGGATAGACGCGGTTGCCATTTCGGTGGCGACCCGACTGTTTGCGAAAGGAAGCTATCGACCCAAAGCAGTCACTTGAAGGTGCACTCTGATCAGCTTTTTTGAATCATGGATCACGTGCTTTTTTACCGCGTCGGGCAATCATTGGTAGGCAAGCACTTTGCATCTCACGGACCGTTCTCGACAATTCTGGTGACGCCGACACCGCATTGGTGATCGAAATCAGGTTCAGTGGAGGCTCCCGTTGCGCAGCTTCCACCATCAGGCTTCCAAGCCTTGACGCAACCTTGTCGTTATTGGAGTACCCCAAGCGCAGACAGCGGCGAAGACCTGATGCCAGAAGATCTGCAATCTGGACACCGGGGCAGTCCTTAGAGTCGACAAAAGCGAAGTCCTCGCTCATGACGAGGCGCACATTGAACCCGCTCTCGGCTTCGATGCCGTACTCGTCCCGCAGATATGTTGGCGGACCATCCTTGAAGTTGAAGCGCTCGAAATGGCGATAATCGGCCCCTGTCAGCATCGGCTGCGGGTTGTGGATGGAATAGCTCTGCATGAAGGTCGGAGCGAGGGCGCGAAACGACTCGTCGAATACCGAGTTGCCATGGTGCTTCTGGTCGATTCGCCATCTGAACCGCCCGAGTGTCGCAGGCGTGCGTTGCACGTAGTACAGCAATGCTTGAGAAATCAGTTGGAAGACTAGGTTGTATTGGCAGACGATCTGGAGATACAACTGTGGTGAAAGGCGGGCGAATCGATCGGCCGCGTGTTGATGCCCCGCTCTACCCTCCGGGTGTCTGATTCTCGGGATGTTTTCGTTTAAGCACTCGATCTGCCGCTGTTGGTGATATGCAACGTCGGCCGCGTTGGAGGTTCCGGAATCGACAGCCGTGCAGTAGAGCGTGCCGTCCAGTGGGCCCAGCTGTTCGAGGAAGGCCAAGTAAGCAGCTTCCGACACGTCCTTGAGCTTGACCTCATCTGTGGCATGACGGCCACTTGCGCGCTTCAACGCAATCAAGGCAGCCTCCGCCTTCGTACGCGATCGTTCCGGCACCACATACGCCGCGACGACGCACCAGGACCCGGGCGTGCTGCTCGATACAAAACTGCCGGATTCGTCAATGAAGATGTGCATAGCGCGAGTCTAGCGAGAGCGCTCGTTTTTGGTATGTGGTATCGGGGTCAAGTTCCCTTGATCCACGTCAATCACACGATTACGAGCGGCTCAGAATCGACAAGGGTTGAATTTAACGTAAAGGGTCAATCCGGCTTCCGACGAACGTCCACTTCTGGCCGGAACCGGACCTTCGGTCGTGGCCGTATGCGCGTAGTTATTCGTGCTCGATCGAATCCACGCATTCCGTGCCGTCGTGCGGTGGCTTTTGATCTTGATCCTCCCTCCTCTGTACGGCGGTGAGCCGTGGACGGCGGGCCCGCAGGGGAGCCGACATGATGTCGACTCCTTTTCGCCAGCACATGGCGACGGCATGGCGAGGGCATGGCGAGGGCATGGATGCCCGAGTTGAGGCAACGCAGGAGCAGTTGCCCGATGCCGGAGTTGAGGCAACGCAGGAGCAGTTGCCCGATGCCGGAGTTGAGGCAACGCAGGAGCGGTTGCCCGAGCCCGGCATGCGCCAAGTGGGGTGGCATCTCTTTACTTCGGGCATCCTGCCGTGCGCCCTTCGGGCTGGCCGCCGTTCGTGCCGTTCCTGCGGCGCAGTGGGCCACGCTTCTCTGGCCACGCAGAGAAAGGTGGCTCGGCTACGCCGGCGGACGAGACACTCTTGCCCTGAGCCACCCAAAAGCAAAGGGCATCGCGGCTGAAGCCGCTCCGACAGGACCGCATCGCTCTCAGTGATCGCGGCCCTGATGCGCACCCTCACGCGGTTGCCGCAGCAAGCTCATTACCGCCTCGCGTGCCTGGTCCACGCCCGTGCCGGCGGATGAGGAGAAAATTTGCGCGGTGGCGTGCAGGCTTTCCGTCGCGAACTGCTTGCGCAACGCGGCCAGCGCCTGCGCGGCCTGGCCGCGCGAGATCTTGTCGGCCTTGGTCAGCAGCACGTGGCATGGCAATTGGGTATCGAAGCAGAACTGCAGCATCAAACGGTCGAATTCCTTCAGCGGATGGCGGATGTCGACGATCAGCACCAGCCCGCGCAGGCTGCGGCGCTGGTGCAGATAGGCGTCGATCTCCAGCTTCCAGTGTTCGCGCATCTCCAGCGGCACCTTGGCGTAGCCGTAGCCCGGCAGGTCGATCAGGCGTACATCCGCGGGTGGCTGCCCATTGACCTGAGCCGGCGGCGGCAGGCTGAAGGCGACCATCTGCTGGGTACGCCCGGGAGTTTTCGAGGTGCGCGCCAGCCCCTTGTGATTGGTCAGCGCATTCAGCGCACTGGATTTGCCCGCGTTGGAGCGGCCGGCAAACGCCACCTCGGCGCCGTGATCGGCGGGAAGCTGGCTGATTCGGTGGGCGGCGAGCACGAATTGCGCGCCCTGAAGGGGATTGGACATGGGAATGGTTTGACCAAGGTAGGATGGCACGGGATAATTCTGCGGTTTCTGCCTGCTGCAGGCCGGCTGGCCATCAACATCGGCAGTATTTGCAAGTCTCTCGGGAGTCAAGTGTATGAGTTTTCGGTCTGCTGGTTTTCGACCCGCCGTTCTGGGGTCTGCCCTGGCCCTCGTGTTTGCCCTGTCGGCCAATGCGCTGATGGCACAGGAAGCCTCCCCGAAAGCGGAGGCGCCGGCCGCTGCCAGCACCGCCGCCGCTGCTGCTGCACCGGCGACCATGGCCAGTGCCGAAGCGAAGCCGGGAGACGCCACCGCGGGTCAGGCCAAGGCTGCCGTGTGCGGCGCCTGCCATGGCATGGACGGCAATTCCAGCGATGCGCAGTACCCCAAGCTGGCAGGCCAGAGCGAGCAGTACATCGTGCGCCAGCTGACCGATTTCAAATCCGGCAAGCGCCAGAATCCGATCATGCTGGGCATGGCCACGCCGCTGTCGACCCAGGACATGCACGATGTCGCTGCCTACTTCGCCAGCCAGAAACCGCTGCCCGGCGTCGCCGATGAGGCGCTGGTCGAACTGGGCCAGAGCCTGTTCCGCGGAGGTGATGCGAAACGTGGCGTCCCGGCCTGCATGGCGTGCCACAGCATCGATGGCAGCGGCAATCCGGGCGCGATGTATCCGCGTCTGGCCGGCCAGCATGCGCAATACATCGAGGCGGTGCTGAAAGCCTGGCACGACGGCGACAGCTGGGGCGACGATGCGCATTCGCAGATCATGCCGACCATCGCCAAGAAGCTGAATGCCGACGATATCGCAGCTCTGGCCAGCTACATCGAAGGCTTGCACAGCACCGATAATCAGCCCGCCACCGCGCCCTGACCCCTTCGCGCCGACCATCGAGTCGGCGCTGTCGGTTTTACGCCCCATCGATTCGAGGTTCGCCATGTTCAAGCGTCTGCCACTCCTGTGTGCCGCCCTGCTCGCGCTCGCCGCCTGCAGCCATGACAACAACAGTGACAACGTTGCACAGCCGGCCACGCCTGCAGCCAGCGCCAGCAGCACGCCGGCCGTCAACAGCAGCACCGCAGCCCCGGCACCGGGCAGCAGCAGCGCCACCACCCCGGCAACGGCAGGCACCGCGGCGGCGACACCGGATCAGGCCAGCGCGCCGGCTGCTCCCGCAACCCCTGCGGCCGCACCGTTCGTCGATACCGGCAAGTGGGTCGAGGGCAAGAACTACTTCCTGATCGATCCGGCCCAGCCGACCAGCCATCCCGGCAAGATCGAGGTGACCGAGGTGTTCTCCTACGGCTGCCCGGCATGCAACGCGTTCCACGCCACCGCCGACCAGATCGCGAAGAGCCTGCCGGCAAGCGCGGTGATGAACTATCTGCCGGCCGCGTTCCGCCCCGACGAGAACTGGGTGGTCTATCAGCGCGCGTTCTATGCGGCGCAGGCGCTGGGCGTGGCCGACAAGACCTACGACGCGATGTTCGATGCCACCTGGAAGACCGGCGAAACCGCCACCTACAACCTCAAGGGCAGTGGCCTGAAGCCGAAGGAAGCGTGGCCGACGATCGACGACATCGCCAAGTTCTACGCCAAGTTCGGGGTTGATCCGAAGGAGTTCGTCGGCGTCGCCAATTCGTTCACGGTCAATACCAAGATGAAACGCGCGGACGACCTGATCAAGGCCTACGGCGTCGACGGCACACCGACCATGATCGTCAACGGCAAGTATCGCTACGGGCCCACCACGGCCGGCGGCTATGCACAGACCATCGAGCTGACCCAGTGGCTGGTGGCCAAGGAAGCGGCCGGCAAGTAAGGCGCGCCACCTGCTGTACTGTCATGGGCGATGCCCGCCCTGTCGAGAGAATGCCCCATGTTCAAGCGATTCGCCCGCCCTCATCTGCTCGCCCTGCTCGGCGGCCTGCTGCTGGCCAGTGCCTGCAGCGCCCAGCCCGACAACGCGGCGCCGTATACCGACGGCAACGAATACACCACCCTGCCAGCCCCGTACCAGCGCGAAAGCAACACCGGCAAAGTGGAGATCGTCGAGGTGTTCTCCTACGGCTGCATCCATTGCGCGCAGTTCGCGGCGGATGCCGCCAGGCTGAGCAAGGAGCTGCCCGCCGGGGTCAAGTTCAAGCTGGTACCGGCGGTGTTCAACGCCCCATGGGTTTCCTTCGCGCGCGCTTTTTATGCGGCCGAGCAGCTCGGTGTGGTCGAACGCACCCATCAGGAACTCTTCCGCGCCAAATTCGACGAGCATTACCCGATCAACTCGCTCGACGACCTGGCCGACTTCTATGCGCGAGAGGGCGTCAACCGCGCCGATTTCATGCGCATCGCCAATTCGGACGCGACCACCGCCAGGATGAAGCGCGACTACGAGCTGGTGGAAAAGTGGCAAGTCGATGGCACCCCGACCCTGGTGGTCGACGGCAAGTACCGGGTGACCACGGTCGGCTCGCATGCGCAGATGCTGGCGGTGGCGCTGTGGCTGGCCAAACGCGAGCTGGCCGGCAAGTAGTCCCGCAACCGGCATGACGTTTGTCCGGCGCGCCTCTGGCGTTGCATTCACACACGCGGGATCATGCTTCGCGTAGCCAGCATCGGAAAGCCCGGGCTGGCATTCCCTCTCCTGTAGTGTGTTGCAATGACCCGCGCCGCGATCAATCAAGCTGCCCCTGCCGAGCGCCGCCTGCGCCTGCTGAGCTGCAACATCCTGGCCGGCGGCAGTGTGCAGCGCTATCGCGAATACGTCACCCGCAGCCTTACCGCGGTGCTGCCCGGGCGCAGCAAGATGGACAACCTCGACCGGCTGGCCGAAGTGCTGCCGCAGTTCGACGTGATCGGCCTGCAGGAGGCCGATGCCGGCAGCCTGCGTTCGGGCTTCCTCAACCAGACCCGCTACCTTGCCGAGACCGCCGGCATGCCGTACTGGAGCCACCAGCCGAACCGGCCGATGGCCAAGCTCGCGCACTCGGCCAACGGCCTGATCAGTCGGCTGGAACCGTACACGGTACTCGACTACCCGCTGCCCAGTCGCATCCCGGGCCGCGGCGCGCTGCTGGCCCAGTTCGGCGAGGGCGAAAGCGCGCTCGCGGTGATGATTGCGCATCTGTCGCTGAGCGCACCGGCACGCGCACGCCAGCTCGGTTTCATCGCCGAGCTGTTGCAGGACTTTCCGCATGCCGTGCTGATGGGCGACCTCAACACCGAACCGCACAGCGCCGAGATGCACCTGCTGTTCAACAAGTGCAGCCTGCAGCCGCCGGCACAGCCGACGCCGACCTTTCCGAGCTGGAAGCCGCGAAGAGCGCTGGATCACATCCTGACCTCGCCAGCGATCGTGCTCGACAAGATGTGGGCGCTGCCGCAGGCGTTCTCCGACCATCTGCCGCTGGCCGCGGAAATCCGCCTGCCCGCGCATGTCGGCGGCAAGGCGTCACCGAGGCGTCGACGATGAGCGCACGCGCCTGGCAGCTGGCGTGGCCATGGTTGCTGATGCTGGTCGTGGCCGCTGCAGCCAGCTGGCTGCGCTACGGCCTGATCGAGTCCAGCGCCATCGGCCAGCAATGCAGCAGTGGCTCGGGCCCATGGTGGTGCGGTGGCCGGCAATGGCTGGTGTGGGGCTTCCTGCACCAGGTATATGGCATCGCCGCGCTGATCGTCGCCGTCGCAGCGTTGTGCTCGAAGCGACTGTGGCTGGCGTGGTTCGCCGCGGCACTGGGCGCTTTCGCGCTGCAGCTCTATTGCGTCGATACCGGCGCCCTGGCGTGGCTGATCGGCAGCTTGCGACTGCTGCGGTCACAGGCAGACTGGCGAGCCGGCGTGCGCGGCGCGCCAACCGAACCAGACCGGCGCGGCGAGCAGCAGGTTCAATCCCAGCCATAGCCAGGCCACGGGCGTCAGGCCGCTCTCCTGCAGCAGAACCACCAGCGCCAGCAATGGCAGACACACTGCCAGGAAGCGTTCTTCCGGCCGCGGCATGCCATGTGAGCGGCGACCGGACAACCAGTCGACCAGCGCCAGGCCAATGCAGGGCAGCATGAACAATCCCAGCGGAAAATCGCGGTAGCGGCCGTCGAAGACCAGCAGCAACCCGTAATAGGCCAGCCCGAACAGCCAGCCCAGCCGCCAGCGGATCCCCACGACCGGCACGGTGACGAGGCCACTCAATCGGGCGGCCAGCCAACGCGCCAATCGCAACGCGGTCAACAGGGCCAGCGTGCAGGCCAGCAGCGACACCGCCCATTCGCTGGCATCGCGGCAGGCAAACCACATCTGCCGGAACTGCCATGCCAGCGCACAACCACTGGCCACGCCGGCAAGGCCGAGCGCGAGCCAGCCGCGCCAGCCAGCCCAGCGGCGGCGCAATGCACCGAACAGGGCAAACAAGCCTGCGCCCGCCGAGGCACTCAGCCAGCCGAACCACCAATGCGGCTCCTCGACCACCGGCCCCTGCATCGCGAACTTCGCACGCGCATGGGCATCGAAGATGCCCCAGTAGCCGCCAGCGGTACCTTCCTGGGCACGTTTCCACGGCTGGTCGAATGCCTCGATCACGTTGTACGGCATGCGCACGGTCGCCGCGTAGCGCAGGAATTCGCGCAGATAGCGCGCCTCGTTGACCACGCTCGCGCTGGCCGCCTGGCGCGGCCGGCCGGCGCTGGGCCAGCCGGTTTCGCCGATCATCACGCGCCGCCCCGGAAATGCCTTTTGCACTTGCGCGTACACTGCCGCCACATGCTGCACGGCATGCTCCGGCGACACGGGCTTGTCTTCCCAGTAGGGCAGGATATGGATGGTGATGAAGTCCACCGAATCGGCCAGTTCGGGATGTCGCAACCAGAACTCCCATACGTCGGCATAGGTCACCGGCACGCTCACCGCGGCACGCACTTCGCGCAGATAGCCGGCAAGCTGCTCTGATGACAGGTCGCCACGCAGCAGCACTTCATTGCCGACCACCACCCCGCGCAGCACCTGCGGATAATCGTGGGCCGTGGCGATGCCCAGCCTGACCTGCTGCTCGTTTGCCGTGCGATCGCCACCCAGCCAGATGCCCAGCAGCACCTTCATGCCGTAACGCGCGGCGATCCGCGGCACGGCACTCAGCCCCTGACCTTGCGAGTAAGTCCGCACGCAGTCGAAGCGCTGCGAGAGCACACGCAAGTCCGCGTCGATGCGGGCCGGGCTGATGAAAGCCTTCGGATCCAGCGGCGTCTCGCCCGGCTGCCGAAACGGTGCATACGAAACGCAGGCGATTCGCGCCGATGGTGCATCGGGCAAGGTCACCGGCCGACCCATCGCCCACCACCAGTACAACCCGGCCAGCGCCAGCGCAGACAGCACCAGCCAGGCCAGCGCGACTCGACGAGAACCATGTGCAGGTGTTGACGACATGCCGCTACCGTAAGTGTTGAGGCTGATGCTCCAGCGCGGCAGCTTAACAGGGCATGGCACGCACTCACGCGCACATGACAAGCGGGCACGGGCTGCCAGCTACACTGGCACGAAGCAAACGCAGGAGCACCCATGACTGTTTCCACCCTGTCGCGACACGTCTGGCTCACTGGCGCACTGCTGCTCGGCAGTTGGCTGGTCGGCAGCGTGCAAGCCACCGAATCGACGCCCGCCGAGCGTGCGGCGTTCAAGCAGGCCTATGCATCGGCGCAACAAGGTGGTGATGGCTGGAAGCTGCTGGCCCGCGGCCTGCACGACTATCCGCTGTACCCCTACCTGCCTGCCGCAGCGTTGCAGCACGACATCCAGCAGGTCGATCGGGCCACGGTAGAAGCCTATCTCAGGCAATACCCCGACTGGATACCCGCAGCCGACCTGCGCCGTGCCTTTTTGCTGGAGCTTGCGCGGCGACAGGACTGGAACGATTTTCTCGCGCTTTACCAGCCCGGCCTCGGCGACGCACTCAGCTGCGACGCACTGCAGGCACGCGGTGGCAAGCTGGATTTCGACAAGGATCTGGCCACGCTGTGGGCAAAGCCCAACCTGCCAGGCGCCTGCGACCCGGTGCTGGATGCAGCGCATGCCCAGGGCTTGCTCACCAAGGCGCGCTTGTGGACGCGCATCGACCGCGCCGTCGATGCCGGCCAGGGCGGCACCATCCTCAGCCTCGCCACGTGGCTGACAACGCCCGACGACACCCGTGCGCAGCGACTGGCGCTCGCGTTGCGCGATCCGGCTGCCGCACTGGCTGACGCTGCCAGCTGGCCCGACACCACGCGTGCCCGGCAAGCCGCCACGCTGGCATTGACCCGGCTGGCCCGACGCCAGTCGACCCGTGCCGATGCGGCATGGCAGGCGCTGAAACCGCATTTCAGTTTCAGCACGGCACAACGCGATCAGATCCTGCACGCACTGGCGCTGTTTCATGCCACCGATTTCGATGATGGCGCGCTGGCCCGCCTGATCGCGTTGCCCGCTGCAGCGCAAAGCGACAGCACGCGTGAATGGCGAGTGCGGGTGGCGCTGGCGCGACAGAACTGGAACGCGGTACTGGAAGGCATCAAGGCGATGCCGGACGCGCAGCAGCAGGATGGCGAATGGCAATATTTCCGCGCCCGCGCGCTGGCCGAGCTGGGTCACGCCGACGAGGCGCGCGCGCAATTTCGTGCGCAGGCAACCCAAGCCAACTACTTCGGCTTCCTCGCCGCCGACCAGCTCAAGCTGCCCTATGCGATCTGTCCGCTGAGCCTGGCCGATGACCCGCAGCGTGAGCAATCCCTGCTGGCCAACCGCGGCTTGCTGCGCGCGTTCGAGTTGTATGCCGTGGACCTGCCTCGTCTGGCCCGGCGTGAATGGGCGCGCGCACTGCATGGTGCCGACACGACCACCTTGCACATCGCCGCCGACCTCGCCAACCGGCGCGGCTGGTATGACCGCGCGGTGTTCACCCTGAGCAGCGGCGAAGCCCTGCGCCTGTACGATCTGCGCTTTCCGCTGGCCAGCCAGGATGGGCTGGTGCCGCAGGCCGAACAGGCCGGTATCGATCCGGCCTGGGCCTACGGCATCCTGCGTGCCGAGAGTGCATGGATGAGTGATGCCCATTCCGGCGCCGATGCGCGCGGCCTGATGCAGTTGCTGCCGGTCACCGCCGCGCGTGTCGCCAAAAGCAACGGGCTCGCCTGGGGCGGCGCCGACACGCTGTACCAACCGGCCGTCAACATTGCGCTGGGTACGCGCTATCTGGCCCAGATGGTGCAGCGCTTCTCCGGCTCGCCGTGGCTTGCCAGCGCCGCCTACAACGCCGGCCCGAACCGGGTCGACCAATGGCTGGATGCGCGTGGCACGCTGGCGCCGGATCTGTTCATTGCCACCATCCCGTTCAAGGAAACCCGCGAGTATGTTGCCCGGGTGATGGCGTTCAGCGTGATCTACGACTGGCGCCTGCACGGCAGCGTGGTGCCGCTGGACACGCGTCTGGACGCGATCGGCAAACCCTATTCGATGACAGGCATGGCGACGGCACGACGCGCGGTCGACTGTCCCGCCGCGACCTCGCCGGGCAACGCGACCAGCAGCCCGGGCCAGGGCAGCTTGTCACCATGACCCGCGCTCAAGTCAGGAGCTGATCCGCATGGCCAGACAGCAACTCGTCATCCTCGGTGGCACCGGCTTCGTCGGCCGTCATCTGCTGCCGCGGCTGGTTGCCGACGGCCATCGCATCGTGTTGCTCAGCCGCAATCGCGAGAAGCATCGCGAACTGGGGGTGCTGCCCGGAGTCAGCGTGCGCAGCGCCGATGTCTATGACGATGCGGTGTTGCGCCAGGCCCTGGCCGGTGCCGACGCGGTGATCAACCTGATCGGCATCCTCAATGCGCAGGGCCAGCATACTTTCCAGCGTGCCCACGTGGATCTGACCCGGCGACTGCTCGCCGCCTGCGCCGCCAGCGGCGTCGGCCGGTTGCACCAGATGAGCTCGCTGAAGGCCGGCCAGGGCCTGTCGCACTATCTGAAGACCCGCGGCGAAGCCGAGGCGCTGGTCAAAGCCGCCGCGCTGAACTGGACGATCTACCAACCCAGCGTGATCTTCGGTGACGGCGATGGCCTGGTCGCACGTTTTGCCACCTTGCTGCGGCGCCTGCCGCTGCTGCCTCTGGCGCGCGCACACGCACGCATGGCGCCCACCTGGGTCGGCGACGTGGCTGCCGCGATCACGCGTTGCGTCGGCAGCAGCCAGCTCGGCCAGCGGCAAAGCTTCGAACTATATGGCCCCGAGATATTCAGCCTGGGCGATATCGTGCACCTGATCCGCGATGCCGCCGGTTTGCGCACGCCGATCATCGCGTTGCCGGACAGCCTCGGCCGACTGCAGGCGCAGTTCGCCGAACTGCTGCCGGGCAAGCCGTTCTCGCTGGACAACTTCCGCTCGCTGCGCACCGATTCGGTCGGCAAGCTGGACGGTTATGCCGCGCTCGGCATCACGCCCCAGCCACTTGGCGCCTGGTTGCCGCGGTTGCTCGAGGGCTCACCGCGGCAGCGTCGCCTGAACGAGGCCCGCTCGTTGCGCCGCTGATCCCGCGCCTTCAATCGGCGACCGGGCTTGCCCGCAACAAGGCTCGCAAATGGCCCAGCTGGCTGTCGTAGGCCGCGCAGCGCAGGCTGCCCTGGCGCATCAGCTCGCCAACCGCAACCCTGCTGGCAGCACGTTTGACGTGTTGCGACGCATGAAAATCGGTACACGCCCGATCGAACTCCAGCCCGCAGAAATCCAGCAAGCGCCGTACCGATGGCTCGGGATCGGCTTGCCATGCTTCATAGTCATGCGCCAGGACGCTGGCGGGATACAGGCGTCGCCAATGTCGACACAGGCGCTCGTAGTCGTGCCAGTAACTGGCGACATGGTCGAGGCGGTAACTGAATTCGTGCCCGCTGACGAACAACTGGCGATAGCAGGCGAAGCAGGTTTCGAGGGCATCACGCCGGCTGTCCACCACACGCGCACCGGGCAACATCGCCAGCAACGCACCCACCAGGCGCCAGTGGCCCGGTGAGCGATCGACGAAGCAGGGTTTGCCCTGACGCAAGGGCTCGATGCGGGCGAGATAGTCCCGTCCCAGCCGCAGCCAGTCCGCCGGCGTGGCGGCGCGTGTCCATTGCGGGAATGGCTGTTGTCGACGGATCGACTCCGCGTCGATGATCTGTTCCAGCGTGCCGGGCTCGTCGGCCACCGCCACATCGGCGTGACTGGCCAGAATTTGCGCGGTCAACAAGGAGCCGGCCTGCGGCATCCCGACGATGAAGATGACGTGTGGCGCGGCGGCGGTGTCATCCCGGGCGACGCGAATCGGCTCGGCGAAATGCCGGCCCACCGTTCGCGTCCAGGCGCTCGCCTGCGTTGCGTTCCAGCCAAACTGGCGTTGCATCAAACCGTTCGCCTTGCGCAAGGCCTGGAAGGCTGCACGGTAGTCGGCCTGATCTTCCAGTGCGCGAGTGAGCGCAAAACCCAGGCAGATGCGCGCCCGCGCATCCAGCTGCGGCGCCTGCAGCGCGTGTTGCAGCCGCGTCAGATCATCGATGCTGAAGCTGGCCGCATCGAGATCGGCCAGACCAAGCCATGCACTCGGCTGGTCGGGCTCCAGGCGCAGCACCTCGCGATAGTTGTCGCTGGCTGGCCCGGTGGCGCCGAGACCAGCTTGCGCCTGCGCCAGCAGCATCCGCGCCGGCACGTGGCCGGGCTCCACGTCCAGCGCCCGATGCAATGCGGTGACTGCACCGGCCGCGCGCTCCTGCAACATGTACATCTTGCCGAGGTTGTACCAGGCCGGAGCGAAATCAGGTGTCATGGCACAGGCCCGCTGCAGCCCGGCCAGGGCTGCGTCGCAGTCGCCACCGGCATAGCGCGCCGTGGCCAGATTCATCTGGATCAACGCATCATCAGGACACAGTGCGCATGCCTGTTCCAGCAAGGTCACTGCAGCGGCAAAGTCGCCGCGCAGATGGCGTACCAGGCCCTGCATGCGCAGCGCCTCGGCACACGCCGGTGCCGTCGTCAGCACCTCGGCCAGCGCCACCTCGGCGGCCTGCAGATCCTGTGCATCCAGTGCCGCACTGGCGCGCTGAAGCAGCGCTGCCGATGCCGGCGCCAGACCCGCCGCCCGATCGCGCATCAGCCGATGAGCCTGTGCTTGCATGCCTGATGATCCCCTGTCCGCCATCGGCGGTGTCTGCGTACCAGCTTACGCGAGGGCCATGGCGGCATAAAGCTGCTGCCGATGCCGTGCCGTTGCTGCTTGCCTGCAACGGCGCATGGCGGGAGACTCAATGTCTGCACCACCCTCGGGAAACGCCATGAAACTGCTGCCCCTGCTGTTTTGCGCCCTGGCCCTGGCGGCCTGCTCCGGCAAACCACCGGAACCTGCGGCCAAGCCAACCGCCGTCGCCACGCCGTTCGATGCGCTCAAGGCCGACGAGCAGCGCGCGAAGGACGTGCAGAAGATCGTCGACAAGCAGGCCGAAGAGCAGCGCAAACAGATCGAGGCCCAAACCCAGTAGGAGCGACTTCAGTCGCGATGCTTTTGCCCGTGATGCGAGCCCGCCGGTACCCGCCATCCCCGCACAGGCTGCACTCCTGCACGGGATCAGCAGCTCACCTCGGGCTGCACAGGCAATCGGCATAGATGTTCGGCGTACCCGCCTTGGCGCTGCGCAGCAGCTGCAGCTCCGGTGCCAACGCGGGCAACTGCGCGAACCAGCGCGGCAGGCGCACTCCCCACGATTGCAGCAGATGCATGCTGGCCTGATGGTTCAAGCCGACCAGGTAGCGTTCGAAGCCGCCCAGCGGTGCCTCTTCATAACGCACCGGGTAATCCTTGCCCAGCGCAGCCAGCTTCGCCGCATCGGCCACCGCATCACGAAAGCCGCCGAGCTGATCGACCAAACCTCGCTGCAGAGCCTGCTTGCCGGTCCATACGCGACCCTGGGCAATCGCATCAATCGCGTCGTAACTCTTGCCACGCGCCTTGGCCACATTGCCGACGAAATCACGGTAGCCCTTGTCGATGATCGCCTGGATCACCATGCCGACTTTCGGGTCGAGCGGGCGGGTGATGTCGAACGCGCCGGCCATCGGCCCGGTGCTGACACCATCGCTCTGGATGCCCAGCTTGGCCAGCGTGTTCGGCACCGAGTAGTACATCCCGAAAATGCCGATCGAACCGGTGATCGTGTTCGGCTCGGCAAAAATGCGGTTGGCGTTCATCGAGATCCAGTAACCGCCGCTGGCGGCCACGTTGCCCATCGACACCACCACCGGAATGCCCGCGGCCCTGGTCAGCACCACTTCACGACGGATTTCCTCGGCGGCAAAGACTTCGCCACCAGGCGAATTGACCCGCAATACCAGTGCCCTGGTGCGACGGTCCTCGCGT
Source organism: Rhodanobacter sp. (assembly GCA_035564915.1). GTDB lineage: Bacteria > Pseudomonadota > Gammaproteobacteria > Xanthomonadales > Rhodanobacteraceae > Rhodanobacter. The sequence goes on along the minus strand of DATMTH010000013.1, from coordinate 11,014 downwards.
GCCGCGCGAATCAATGCTGCGGTGGATTCGCCCCCGATCGAACCCGGCGGCCGCTTGCCGGCGGCAATTTCCCCCTCGGCCACCACCACCGCCACACCCGGAGCCAGTGACTGGCTGTCGTGCCTGGCGCTGGCCACGTATCGGCCAAGGTCGACCTGACGGAACCCCTTGCCCTCGGGGCCGGCTGGCACACCTTCCTTGCGCAGCATCGCCACCAGCTCGGCACGGGTCGCCATGCCGTCGACCAGGTGCTCGTTCAGGGCCAGCTGGGCCAGGTCGCCATGGGTGCCGGCGATATGCTGCGGCAGCTGGTCGATGTCATCGCGCAACGTGGCCGGATCGAGTTTGCGCAAACCGGCCACTTCGTCCAGATAGCCGTTCCACAAGCCGCCCATCCAGTAGCTGTCGGCCTGCTTTGCCTCGAGCGAGGCATGATCGAGGATGTACGGCTCGGCCGCACTCTTGAACTGGCCGACCCGGAACAGGTGCACGTCGACGCCGAGCTTGTCGAGCAGGTCCTTGTAGAACAACCGGTAGTTGGCCAGCCCGGTGATCATCACGCCGCCTTGCGGATCGACCAGCAGCCGATCGGCATGCGCCGCGAGGTAATACTGGCCCTGGTCCAGGTTCACCGCCCAGGCGATGACCGGCTTGCCCGCGGCGCGAAAGCGGTCCAGCGCCGCACCCACCTCGCGCAACGCGGCAAAGCCGCCCCCTTGCAGGTCGCCCGGCAGCAGCAGGATGCGGGTGACATGCGGGTCGGAGGCAGCCGCGTCGATCGCGCCGACCAGATCGCGCACCTGCACCTGCCCGGTGTCGTCGCCCGAGAGATTGGACAGTACGCGTTGCAATGGCGCAATGCTGTACTGCTCGACCAGTTGCCCTTGCGGTTTCAGCACCAGCACGCTGTCCTGCTGCACCACGTGGCTGCCGGAAAAACCGATGACCAGCATCACCATCAGCACGATGAACAGCAGGCAGAAGAACACCAGGTTGGTGATGACCAGCCGGGTGATGTTGATGCCGCGGCCGAGACGGTACAGAAAGCTCTGGCGATGACGCAACGGCGGCGGCAGAGGAGGGGTCATGCGCAAGCTCCGGAAATCATGCGTCAAGCGTAACCGGTAGCACCGGTGCGGTCATGCGGGCCTGCCGCCAACGCTGCTTCCAGGCGCTGCGCCAGAAGCGGGTGAACAACATCACCGCGGCCACCGACAGGCCGGCGATCAGGCCAACCCACATCCCACGCGCGCCCATGCCGTGATGGAACGCCAGCCACCAGCCCACCGGCATGCCGATCATCCAGTACGCGAACAGAGTGATCGCCATCGGTACGCGGGTGTCCTTGAGCCCGCGCAGCGCACCGTTGGCGGCCACCTGGATGCCGTCGGAAAACTGGAACAGCCCCGCCAGCATGATCAGCTGTGCGGCCAGCGCGATGACCTTCGGATCGTGCGTGTACAGCGCGGCGATGAAATGCGGCAGGCACAGCATGAGCGCCGCCGAAAACAGCTGCGTGACCAGGGTCAGGCCAATCCCGCAGAAGCCGGCATAGCGCACGCCGCGCTCGTCGCCGCGCCCCACCGCATTGCCTACCCGCACGGTGATCGCCATCGCCAGGCCCAGCGGAATCATGAAGAACAGCGAGGCGATGTTGAGCGCCACCTGATGGCTGGCGATCACGTCCTCGCCAAGCGTGGCGATGATCAGTGCGGTGGCCACGAACAACCCCGCCTCGGCCAGCAGGCTCACCGCCATCGGCAGGCCGATATGCACCAGCTGTCCGATCCGGCGCAGATCCGGCCCTTCGAAACGATCGAACAGGCCGAGCCCGTGGTAGTTGCGCCGGAGCATCACGTAGACGCCGAATGCCAGCATCTCCAGCCACAACACGATCGCCGTGGCCACCCCGCAACCGTGCGCGCCCTGCGGCGGGATACCCAGCTTGCCGAACATCAGCACATAGCCCAGCGGCACCAGCAGCAGCAGTCCAGCCAGGCTGAAATACATCGAGGGCCGGGTCAGCGACAACCCCTCGGACAGGCCGCGCAGCGCGAAATAGCAGGTCAGTGCCGGTGCACCCCAACTGATCGCCAGCAGGAAGCGCTGCACATCATGACGCAGGCTCGGCGTGACCCCGATCAGGTCGATCAACGGCGCCGCATGGCGTACCGCAAACCACAGCAGTGCGCCCATTCCCAGCGCCAGCCACAGGGCCTGATGGAATACCTTGCCGACCTCGTCGCGACGACCGGCGCCGTCCAGCTGCGCCACCGACGGCGGCACCGCCATCATCATGCCGATGCCGCTGACAATGGCCAGCGACCAGATGCTGGCACCCACGGCCACCGCGCCGAGCACGTGCGCACTGACGTGCCCGGCCAGCACCGCATCGATCACATTGCTGCCGATGGCGGCCAGCTGGGCACAGATCAGCGGCAACGCGAGGCGTACCGTGGCACGCATCTCGTGCCACAAATGCGCACGCTCGGGACGAAAGGGTTTCATGGGTACAGCAGACTCCAGGGCCGCGCATTTTACCTGAGCCATCGGTCACGGCCACGATCTGCCGATCGTATGCGAAAATCTTCGTGCCCTCGCCTGGACACCCCGATGACGCAAGCATTGTCGTCACCATCCCTGCCACCTGCCCTGCCGCCGATCCAGCGATGCTGCGCCAACTGCAGCACGCCTTTGCAGGGCGAGTTCTGCCATGTCTGCGGGCAGTCCGTGCACAGTGTGCTCAAGCCCGTGCACGGGATGCTGGATGACACCCTGGACCTGCTGCTCAACATCGACGGCCGGGTGATCCACACCTTGCCGCCGCTGCTGCTGCGACCCGGTTTCCTCACCCTGGAATACTTCGCCGGACGACGGATGCGCTATCTGGCGCCATTCCGGCTGATGTTCGCTCTGTGCCTGCTGGCATTCTTCCTGTTGCCGCTGGCTCTGGACACCGGCAGCGTGTCGTTCGAACCTACCGTGAAGGTACAGGGTTCGGACTTTCAGCAGGCCAGCACGCCAGCCGAGGTGGATCGCCTGCTGCAAAAAAAGCTGGCCCAGTTTGCACCGACCAGCAACATCCCCGTGGTCGGCAAGCTGGCAGGGCACGAGATGGATCAGGCCCGGCTGGTACTGGTGCGCAGGGCAATGCAGCGGCGCATCGAACTGGGTGACAAGACCGCGGTGATCCCGGACTCCGTCGCCGACATCCCGAAAGCGCCGGTCGACCCGCAGCCTCCTACCGAGCGACAGCAGCGCAACCCGTTCAATCAGCACTGGGACATGCAGAAATACCCGGTCAAGTCGCGCTGGCTGCCCGACTTCCTCAACCTGCGGCTGAATCGCGCACTCCAGCGCATGAACAACAACCTTGCGGCCGTCAGCGGGGACGGCGAACAGGCCCAGGCGGCGCGCGAGCGCGTCCTCGGCCAACTCTTCTCGGCCCTGCCGGGAACCATGTTCTTCATGCTGCCGGCGTTCGCCCTGCTGTTGAAGGTGGTCTACCTGTTCCGCCGCCGGCTGTACATGGAGCATCTCATCGTGGCATTGCACAGCCACGCCTTCCTGTTTCTCAGCCTGCTGCTGGGTACGCTGCTCCAGCTTCTGTCTACCTGGTTGACGCCCCATGCCGCCTGGCTGGCTACGCCGATTTCCTGGTTGATCATCGCGCTCTGGACATGGGCACCGATCTACCTGCTGATCATGCAGAAACGGATCTACCGGCAAGGCTGGCCGATGACCATCCTGAAGTATCTGTTTGTCGGCTGGTGCTACATCTTCCTGCTGACGATGGCCTTGCTCGGCGCTGCGGCACTCAGCCTGACCGAGTGATGGCGGGGCGGCACAACGGCCATCAGACGGAGCCGGGCACGGCCATGAACGGGCTTGCCGGCACGGGGTTTTGCACAGCGTCAAGTATCTGTCAAGGCACCTAATCCTGCGGTGTGAATTACGTGAAGTCGCGTCGAACGAAGTTTGCAACTCATTGTATTCATTTGAATATTTTTCCTGACCAAAACGTCACCATGCCGTCATGAAAGGCGCTGCGGCGGGCTTTGGGGCACCCCTTCCCCGCAACATCCACAGACTTATCCACAGGCATTGTGGATAAGCACGAAAAGCCCTTGGCGAGAGGGACTTACCCCTGACTCCTCGATACTTCGGGAGCATGTGCGCGCAAACCGGAGCGCTCCCTGTGTCATGCCGCGAGCCCTGTCGCGATGGCGCTGCCGTTACACTGCAAGACCCACGAGATGACCATGCCTGCCGTCCTTCGCGTTGCCTTGCCACTGCCGTTGCCGACCTTGTTCGATTACCTGCCAGCAGCCTCTGGCGAGGCCTCTGTGGGCAGCCGCGTACTGGTGCCATTCGGCCGCGGCAAGCTGGTGGGCGTGGTGGTGGCAAGTGCGGATGAGGCCAGCATCGGCAGTCACCGGCTGAAGCAGGTGTTGCGGGTGCTGGACGATGCCGCCCTGCTGGATGCGGAGCTCATGCAGACACTGGCCTGGGCTGCCGATTACTGGCTCGGCGCGCCCGGCGAGGTCTACGCCAATGCCCTGCCGCTGCTGCTGCGCGAAGCGCGGCCATTGCCGGCCATCGGCGATGAATACTGGTCGCTCACCCGCGCCGGGCAAAGCGCGCACGACGCCGGCAGTCGTCGTGGCAGCAGCAAATCGCTGCTGGCCCTGCTCCATGACGGTGCACTCAGTGCGCAGGAGCTGAACGAACGCCAGCCCGGCTGGCGCGAGGCCGCGCGGCGACTGACCACGGCTGGCCTGCTCGAACGTCGGGAACGGCTGACGCAACCGCAGCCGCTGCCATCATCCAGCGCACCCCAGCTGAATGACGAACAGCAGCAGGCGGTTGCTGCGGTAAGCGCACGGCTCGGCGAGTATCAGCCGTTTCTGCTCGATGGCGTCACTGGCAGTGGCAAGACCGAGGTCTACCTCGCCCTGATCGAACAGGTGCTGGCCCAGGGCAAACAGGCGCTGTTGCTGGTGCCGGAAATCGGCCTGGCGCCGCAAACCGTCAAGCGGCTGCGCGAACGGCTCGGGGTGCTCGTCGAGGTACTGCATTCGAATCTGTCCGAAGGTGATCGTGCACGCGCCTGGCTGCGCGCACGCGCCGGCACCGCGCGGGTGATTCTCGGCACCCGCTCGGCGATTTTCACGCCGTTGCCGCAAGCCGGGCTGATCATCGTCGACGAGGAGCACGACAGCGCCTACAAACAGCAGGACGGCTTTCGATATCACGCCCGCGACCTTGCCCTGGTGCGCGCCCGTGCACTGGGCGTGCCTGTGCTGCTGGGCTCGGGTACGCCATCGCTGGAGTCACTGGCGAACGCCGAGGCGGCCCGCTATCGCACGCTGCACTTGCGCGCCCGACCCGGCGCGACCCGCCCGCCGCAGGTGCAGATCATCGACATGCGCGCGCAGCGGCTGGAGCACGGCATGTCGCCCGCGCTGCTGAACGCTGTGGCCGAAACCGTGGCGCGTGGCGAACAGGCGCTGGTGTTTCGCAATCGTCGCGGCTATGCGCCGGTGCTGCTGTGCCATGCCTGCGGCTGGCATGCCGACTGCCCGCGCTGCGAACGGCCGCTGACCCTGCATGCCGGTCGACGCCAGCTGATTTGCCACCACTGCGATTATCGCCAGCGCCTGCCGCCAGCCTGCCCCGCTTGCGGCGGCGGCGAACTGAAACCGCAAGGCCAGGGTACCGAGCGGCTTGAAGAGGCGTTGCTGGCGCGGTTTCCGGACGTGCCCGTATTGCGCGTGGATCGCGAAACCACCCAGCGCCGCGACGCATTCGAGCAGTTGCTGGATACGCTCGAGGATGACCAGCCGGCGATCCTGGTCGGCACCCAGATGCTGGCCAAGGGCCATGACCTGCCCAACCTCACCCTGGTCGCCATCGTCGGCGTTGATGAAGGCCTGCACAGCGTGGATTTTCGCGCCGCCGAGCGACTGGCACAGCTGGTGGTGCAGGTAGCCGGCCGTGCGGGGCGCGCGCGCAAGCCCGGTCGGGTGCTGCTGCAGACGCACCAGCCGGAACATCCACTGCTGCGCAGCCTGCTCGCCCATGGCTACGCCCATGCCGCCAGCGCGCTGCTGGGCGAACGACGCCAGATCCAGTTGCCGCCTTACAGTCACCAGGTTTTGTTGCGTGCCGACGCCGGCCAGCGCGAAGCGGTCGATGCCTTTCTTCGCGCGGCGCACACCGCATTGCCGACGGAAAGCTCGCTGCAGATCGCAGGGCCGATGCCGGCACCGATGCCACTGCGCGGCGGCCGCCACCGTGGCCAGCTGCTGATCGAGGCAAGCAGCCGGCGCAGCCTGCACGGCATGTTGCGCCGCTGGCAACTGGCGCTGATCGCCCTGCCCACGGCACGGCGGGTGCGCTGGTCGCTGGATGTCGATCCGATCGATCTCTACTGAGCCCGCCCGGTCAGTCGGCGCCGGCCTTCAGCGAACCGGGAGTGACCAGCCAGCGCACCGCCAGCACGCCCACCTCGTACAGCAGGCACATCGGAATCCCCAGCATCAGCATCGAGGTGATGTCCGGTGGCGTGAGCACGGCGGCCACGCCGAAGGCGCCGACGATCGCATAGCGCCGGCCGCTGCGCAGTTTTTCAAGATCGACCACACCGATCGCGGCCAGGATCACCACCGCCACCGGCACCTCGAAACACAAGCCGAAGGCGAAGAACATCAGCATCACGAAATCCAGGTACTGGCTGATGTCGGTCATCATCTCCACGCCGCTGGGCGTTACCGCGATGAGGAAGCGAAACGCCGCCGGCAACACCAGGAAATACGCGAACGCGCAGCCCAGGTAGAACAACCCCATCGCCGCGAACAGCAACGGCCGGGCCAGGCGTTTCTCGTGCTTGTACAGGCCCGGGCTGACGAACGCCCACAACTGGTACAGGATCACCGGCATGCTGATGAACAGGGCCGCGTAGAACGCCAGCTTCAACGGCGTGATGAACGGGCTGGTGACGCCGGTGGCGATCAGATGCGCGCCTTCGGGCAAGCGCGCGACCAGCGGCGCGGCCAGCTGGGTGTACAGCCGGTTGGCAAACGGCACCAGCGCCACCAGGATCAGCACCAGTGCGGCTACCGATTTGAGCAGGCGCGTGCGCAGTTCCAGCAGATGCGAGAAAAGCCCCTGTTGCAGCCCCTCTTCTTCCGGGGCCGATTCAGGCATGTCCGATTCAGGCGTCGTCATGCACTGCATTCCGTGTCGGCAAAGCCGGCTCGCCCGCAGCCGGTTCGGCTGATGCCGGCGGCATCAGCGGCAACTCCGCCTGGGGACTGGCCTCGACCGGCTCGCCAGGCGCCGGGGTTTCGCCCAGGCGTTCCGTCGCCGGATGATCCGTCGCCGTGATCTCGCCGATCACTTGCGCCATCGGCTCGCGCACCTGATGCAGGCCATCCTTGACTTCCTGCTGCGCGGCTTCGGCCTGTGCCGCGGCCTCGCGCGCCGTGCGCCGGAGCTGTTCGATCTCAAGTTCGCGCTCGACTTCCGCGCGCACGTTGTCCCAGCCACTGCGTACGCGCCGCAGCAGCGCGCCGACGGTACGCGCCGCGCCGGGCAATTTCTCCGGGCCGAGCACGATCAACGCAATCAGGGCGAGCAGTACCAGCTTGCCGAGACTGATCTCGATCATCGCCGCGCTCCGCCCGCCACCGGCTTAGCGGGTTTCGCTGGAGTCGCGCTGACTCTGCGTGGTGCTGGCATCGGCCGGTGGCGGATCCGCACGCAACTGCTCGGCGGCCTTGCGCCTGGCTTCCTCTTCCTTCTGCTTCGCTTCGTCCTCGCCGCTGAGGCCTTTCTTGAAGTCGCGAATGGCCGCACCGAGATCCGGTCCGAGATTGCGAATCTTCTTGGTGCCGAAGATCAGCAGCACGACCACCAACAAGATGAGCCAATGCCAAATGCTGTCAAAACCCATGATCGACCTCTGAATCCAAGCCTGGCGAACTCACTGCACAACGTTGTGCAGCAACACGTCCGCAATCAGTGCGAAGTGTACTCCTCCAGCGCATCACGGAACTTGATGATCGGAGCCGGCACGTTGCTGACACCACCCTCGAAAATGCGCCGTGGCGTGATGCCGGCGCCGTACACCGCCGCGTTCTCGTCGTAACCGATTTTCAACACGCCGCCATTCAGCGCCACACCGGCGAACAGGCCGCGCGCGCGCGAATAAGTGTAGATCTCGGCCTTCAGCTGACCATCGGTTTCCGCGCTGGCCGAACGCCCGACCGGGCCTGCGGCCGCCGAGGCGTCCGCACCGAGGGTGAACTTGCCGCGCACGATCGAGTCCACCCCGTGCTGGGTGCGGAACACCAGCACCACGTCGGTCGAGGACACGCCGGCCTGGAAGCCCACGCTGCCGCCGGTCAGCGTGATGAAGCTGGGGTTGGACCACGTTCCATCAGGATTCTTGATCGAAATCAGGCCCTCGCCACGACGACCGCCGAAGACGAAACCGACCTTGAGCACATTCGGAATCACCGCGATCGCCTTGGCGTCGCGCAGCAAATCGGTGGGAATGGACTTGTCCGGCGCCTGCATGATGGCGTTCAGCACGCTCACGGCATTGGTCGCCTGTACCAGCGGCGGATCCTCGGCGTGTGCCGCCATCGTCGGCAACAACACGGCCAGGCCGATCAGCAGCAGACGTTGCAACGGTTTCTTCAACATGGGCAGCTCCGCTTGAAATGGGGGATCCCGGGACGACGCAACGCGATGCGCCGGGCTTGTGGCAGACTCACGGGCTGACGCAGCCATGATCGCCACGATGCCCTTCCGCAACAACTATACCGGCCTTGCCGGTTATTCCCACGATCCCGCTGCTGCGTCCGTTCAGGCTGGCGTCCTGCTGGTCAACCTGGGTACGCCGACAGCCCCGACGGCGCAGGCGGTGCGCCCCTACCTGGCCGAGTTTCTCGCCGATCCCCGCGTGATCGAATATCCGCGCTGGTTGTGGTGGCTGATCCTGCACGGGGTGATCTTGCGCATCCGGCCGCAACGTTCCGCGCATGCCTACAGCAGGATCTGGGAAGAACGGGGCTCGCCGCTGCGTTTCGGCAGCGAGGCGCTGGCGGACGGACTGCAGGCCGAGCTTGTACGGCAACGACCGCAGGCGCCGATACGCGTCGCACTGGCCATGCGCTACGGCGAACCGTCGGTGGCGCAAAGCATTCGGCAACTGCAGCGCGAAGGCGTGCGCAAATTGCTGGTGCTGCCGCTGTACCCGCAGTATTCGGCCACCTCGACCGGCTCGGTACTGGACGCCGTGGCCGACACCATCAAGAGCCTGCGCTGGCCGCCGGAGCTGCGCATCGTCAACGGCTATCACGACGATCCGGCGCACATCGAGGCGCTGGCAAAAAGCATCGAGAGCTGGTGGGCGACGAACGGCCGCGGCGACAAATTGCTGCTGTCGTTCCATGGCATCCCCGAACGTTACGTGCACGAAGGCGACCCGTATTTCTGCCAATGCCAAGCCACCGCCCGCCTGTTGCGCGAACGGTTGCAGCTGGGCGAACCGCAGGTGGTCGTCAGTTTCCAGTCGCGCGTGGGCCGCGAACGCTGGCTGCAGCCCTATACCGATGCGACAGTGCGCAAGCTCGCCGCCGATGGCGTGCGCCGACTCGATGTCGCCTGCCCGGGTTTCGCCGTGGACTGCCTGGAGACGCTGGAGGAAATCGCGATGCAGAACCGTGATTTCTTCATCGCCGCCGGCGGCGAAACGCTGCGCTACATTCCAGCACTGAATGACAGTGAAGGACAGATCCACAGCCTCGCCGCGCTGGTGCTGCGACACACCCGGGGTTGGCCGGAATTCGCCGCCGACTTCGATGCCACTGCCGCGCAACAACAACGTGCTGATGCCCGTCAGCGCGCACAGGCACTCCGTGCAAACACCGACTGAATCCACCATTCGGCTGCCGCAACTGTCGCTGCGCGCGCAGTGCTGGGGTGACGATTCGCTGCCGCCACTGCTGGCTCTGCATGGCTGGCTCGACAACGCCGGCAGCTTCGCGCGCCTGGCGCCGCTGCTGGCCACGCGTCATCACGTGATCGCGCTGGACTTGCCCGGCCACGGCCACTCCGATCATTTCCCGGCCCACGCCAGCTATCACTATCTCGATTACGTGCGCAGCGTGCTCGCAGCGATCGAGGCTCTGCAACTGGATCGTTTCTGTCTACTCGGCCACTCGCTGGGCGCCGGCATCGCCGCGTTGACGGCTGCCGCCATGCCCGCACCGATCACGCAATTGCTGCTGATCGAAGGCCTCGGCCCGCTCGGCGACGACGGCTCGCACACCTTGCAACGTTTCCGCGATGCACTGGCACCGCGCGCCGCGCCACGCAAACCGTTGCGGGTGTTCCGCGACATCGCCCAGGCCGTCAACGTGCGCAGCATGGTCAGCGGGTTGCCGGCCGAGTTGGCGCAACCCATCGTCGAGCGCGGTCTGATCGAAACCGCTGGCGGCTGGCGCTGGCGCAGCGACCCGCGCTTGACGCTGCCCAGCGCCACGCGCCTGGCCGAAACGCAAATTCACGCCCTGCTCCGCGGCATCACCGCACCGACCGCGCTGCTGCTGGCGCAACCGGCCACCTCGTACCTGCCCAGCGCACCGATGCAGGCGCGTGCCGATCGCGTTGCCGACATCCGCGTGACGCATCTCGCCGGCGGCCACCATCTGCATCTCGAATACCCGCAGGCCGTCGCCGACTGGGTCGCTGCCGCCACGCTGCCGTAACCAGCGTCGGTCATCGATACATACCCATGCCTTGACGCACATGCTGCGCGCGCGCCGTTGGGCTATCGTGCAGCTCTCCCTGCCCCTGCCATGCCATGCAACCATCCACACCTCGCCACGCTGCACTGGCCTTCATCTTCGTCACGGTGATGCTGGACATGCTGGCCTTCGGCATCATCATTCCGGTGCTGCCACACCTGGTCGTCGAACTGATCGGCGGCAGCATCGCGGAA
>DATMTH010000012.1:0-4498 GCA_035564915.1 Rhodanobacter sp. | reverse complement strand
CGCGCCAGCGCCTCGCCACGGGAGGCTTCGCCCAGTGCGTTCCAGTCGAGGCGCTTCATGTCAGCTCGCTCTTCATGCCCATGCGCTTCATGCCAGCATCTTCTCCACCGGCAGCACGAACATTTCGCGCGCGCCGGCCTTCTTGATCTCTTCCAGCTGCCGCCAGCTCACCTCGCCGGCGCACAGCGCCTGCAGCATCAGCTGGTCGGGCTGGCCCGCCACCGGCAGCAGGGTCGGCTGAGGGCCACCGGGCAACAGCCGGGTCACCGCGTCCAGCGTGTGGCGCGAGGTCTGCAGCAGCAACAGGCGCGATTCGCGCACCTGGATCACGCCGTCCAGCCGCTTCAGCAGCAGCTCCAGCATGTCGCCGCGTTCGTCCACCGGCAGGGTCAGCGGGCCGGCCAGCACGGCTTCGCTTTCCAGCAACACGTCGGTTTCGCGCAACTGGTTCGCCACCAGGGTGCCGCCGCTCTGCACCAGGTCGCAGATCGCGTCGGCGGTACCCAGCTTCGGAGCGATCTCGACCGAACCGGCCAGGGTCACCACGCCCGCATCGATGCCGCGGCTGCGCAGCCATTCGCCGAGCAGGCCGGGGTACGAGGTGGCGATGCGGGTGCCGGCCAGATCCTTCGGCTCCCCGTAAGCCATGTCCTGGGGCACCGCGATCGACAGGCGGCAGCGGCCAAAACCGAGCGGCCGCAATTCGTCGAGCGGCTCGCCGTCACGCCCGGCGGTGAGCTGGAACTCGCCCAGCACGTTGCGCCCGACGATGCCCAGGTCGCACACGCCCTGGGCGATCAGCCCCGGGATATCGTCATCGCGCACCAGCAGCAGATCCACCGGCTCGCCTTCGCCGAAGCAGAACAGCTTGTCGCGACTTTGCCGGAAGGTCAGTCCGCAACGGGTCAGCAGGTCCAGCGCCGGCTCGGTCAAGCGGCCGGACTTCTGCATCGCGATACGCAAACGATCGCGTGGTTTCATGCTTTTGCCTTGCGTCGGCGCGAGGCGTGCGCAGCCGCCGCCAGATAGCCGCCGTCGCCCTGCTTGAGGTAACGCGCTACCCGGCCGATCGTGGTGATGCTCACCGCCGTGCGCTCGTGGATCTCGCGATACGCGACGCCGTCAAGCAAGTAAGGCACCACGCGCCAGCGATCAACCAGCGCTTCCCTTTCTGCCGGCGTGCACAGGTCATGCAGAAACGCCTGCATTTCCTCGGCGGTTTTCAAAGACAGCAACGCTTCGCACAAACTGAGCTCGGCCGGGGCATCGGCAGTTTCCGGATCCAGTGATCGACGTTTCATAATGTGTTAATGCATTAGTACAATAAAGTGCATGATACACACGCCATTGGGCACTGGCAAACATCCCGGAAATGCCACGCCTGCTGCTTCGCGGGCCGGATCGGGCAGAAGGCGAGAAATGCTGGCGAACCGCGCGACCAGACTGCCTTCGTTCGTGGACGCACAACAAAAAACCCCGCCGAGGCGGGGTTTTTGATCAGCATGCGGCGTAATTCAGGCCGATTTCTTCTTCGGCGCTGCCTTCTTGACGGCCGTCGGCTTGGTCACGGTCGGCTTGGCGCCTACCACAGCCGGCGACACGCCGTGCGCACGGGCATTGCCATAGCTGCCGCGATTGGTCTTGCCGCGACGGGTCTTGCGATCACCCTTACCCATGTGAGATTCCTTGAATGAATGTACGGCCTGCCATGATAGCAGGGGCCGTGGCCGCACGGCATGATCCGGCTGGGCCACGCCCTGCCCGCTCGCTGGCCACGCTCAATGTGCGCACTGCGGGCCGTGCACGTGGTCATGGCTGTGGCGGCTGTCGCGGCGCAGGTTGACGAAATGCGCACTGGCCAGCAGCAGGCCACCGCAGGTCACCATCACGCTGTGCACGATGATCGAATAACCTTCGGCATAGGTCACCCCGAGCAGCAACAAGGCCAGCCCGGGGGTTGCCAGCAGCAACGGCAACGGGTGCTGATGACGGCGAAAACCACGAATCAGGGCAACCGACGCCAGCGCGCAGGCAAACAGCACAAAGCCCCGTTCAAAACGATGATCAGCGAGGAATTCGAGCCCCAGGAACGGCAGCAACGCCAAGACGAAAGGCAGCAGCGCACAGTGGATGGCGCACAGGAATGACGCCACCGCGCCGATACGATCAGCCAATCGCCACCAGCGGGTTTTCTTTGCCTGTACGGAATCCATCGACTTGCCCCGGCGCCGCCAAACGTGGCGACTCTTGCCTGGAGCCTGTCATGTTACATTATAACAGTGCCGGATACCACACCCGTGCCTGCGCCCATTCAGGCTTTGCGGCAATGCCTGCAAGTGCCATGCACTTCCAGCGTTTGCGCTTGCGGTCGGAAACCGAGTGCCCTGGCCTGTGCCTCGATCAACTCGGCGACGCGCTCATCGCAGACTTCCTGCGCGCTGGAACAGGTATCGCAGATCAGGAACGGTACCTGATGCGCCTCGGCCGGGTGATGGCATGAGACGAACGAATTGATTGACTCGAGCTTGTGGATAAAGCCGTTTTCGAGCAGGAAATCGAGCGCCCGATAGACCGTCGGCGGGGCTGCGTTGCCGTGCTTTTCGCGCAACTGGTCGAGCAGATCGTAGGCCTTGACCGGTTTGTGTGCCGCAGCGATCAGCTCCAGAACTTCCTTGCGCAAGGGGGTCAGCCGCAAGCCGCGCTCTTCGCTGGCATGCTCCACCGCGCGCACGAAACCCTTCGCATCATGATGGTGCGGATGGGGCGCGTGCAGATCAGCAGTGTCATGGTTCAAGGCAATACCTCACAACGATCATACATCGGCCGTTGTCTTGCTTCAGCGTGGCAACGGCGGCGGCGATCGGGGCGGCAAGCGCCGGGGCTTCAGCAGGACGACGATCCAGCCGATCGGCCCCAGTACCCACGCCCAGATGATGCCTTCCAGCAATCGGCCACGCCACCAGCCAAGCAAGGCACCTACCGCGACGAACAACAGGTTCCACCAGAATATGGCGGCCCACGGCACCATATTCAACAGGTTGAAGAACACGTGAAAGAACGCACCCGGCGCATCGAGATCGACGCCCCGGGTCGCCTTGGCCAGCAATTCATCCATGTCGGGTCCGGCGAGGAGTCATCGACATGGCGGCGAAATCACTCGGTGGCCAGCACGAGCGCTGCGTCGACGCGCTTGAGCGCCTCGGTGCGGCCGGTCAGGTAGATCGTCTGTTCAATCGACGGCGACACCTGGGTGCCGGTGATCGCCACGCGCAGCGGCTGCGCGATCTTGCCCATGCCCAGCTCCAGTTTCGCCGCCACCTGCTCGATCACCTGATGGATTGGCTCGGGCTGCCATGCACATTCCGCCAGCAGCACTTTCGCCGCTTCCAGCACGGCCACGGCGCTGTCGTTCTTCAGATGCTTGGCGACGGCCTTGTCGTCCCACTCGATGATCGGGCCGTACCAGATCTTCGCCCGCTCGGTCATTTCCTTCAGCGTATGCACGCGATCACGCAAGGCCACGATGACTTCAGCCGGCGCGGGGCCGTGGCTGAAGTCGATGCCCGCGCGTTGCAGGTGCCATTCGAATTCGGCAGCCAGCGATTGCGGCTCGTCGGTCTTCAGATAATGCTGGTTGAACCAGGCCAGTTTCTCGGTATCGAAACGCGAGGCTGCCTTGTTGCAGTGGCCGATGTCGAACAGCGAAATCATTTCCTCGCGCGAGAAGATTTCCTGATCGCCATGCGACCAGCCCAGCCGCACCAGATAATTGAGAATCGCGTGCGGCAGGAAGCCGTCAGCGCGGTAATCCATCACGCTGACCGCACTGGTGCGCTTGGACAGCTTCTTGCCTTCCTTGTCCAGGATCATCGGCAGGTGCGCGAATTCCGGCACCGGCGCGCCCAATGCCTTGTAGATGTTGATCTGGCGCGGCGTGTTGTTGACGTGGTCGTCGCCGCGGATCACCTCGGTGATGCCCATGTCGATGTCGTCGACCACCACGGCGAAGTTGTAGGTGGGCCAGCCGTCGGAGCGGAAGATCACCAGATCGTCCAGTTCGCTGTTGGCCCATTCGATGCGGCCCTTCACCTTGTCCTCGAACACCACCGAACCCTCGTGCGGATTGCGGAAACGGATCACGCGATCGGGATCGTCGCGCAAGGGCTCGTTGCGATCGCGGTAGTAGCCGTTGTAGCGCGGCTTCTCGCCCTTCGCCATCGCGGCCTCGCGCATCGCCTCGATCTCCTCCTTGCTCTCGTAGGCGTAATAGGCCTTGCCGGCGGCGACCAGCTCATCGGCCACCTGCTTATATCGCTGCAGCCGCTGGGTCTGGTAGAACGGGCCCTCGTCGGCGTCGAGGTCGAGCCAGTGCATCGCGTCGAGGATCGCCAGCACCGCTTCGTCGGTGGAACGCTCGCGATCGGTGTCCTCGATGCGCAGGATGAATTCACCGCCGCGACGGCGCGATTCGAGCCAGCAATACAGCGCAGTGCGCGCA
>DATMTH010000011.1:0-4155 GCA_035564915.1 Rhodanobacter sp. | reverse complement strand
GGCTCAGCGTCGCGGCGCCGCGCACGCCCACCGCCGAGTCGTCCATGTGGATACCGGGAATGCCCAGGCGCGCGAGGCCGGGCACGTAGCCCGCGCCGTAGTTCCAGCCTTCGGGAATGGGATTGCCGGGGATCAGCGAGGCCCAGCCGGTGCCGTGCACGAGCTGGATCTTCTCGGTCAGCGTGAGTTGCTTGACCACCAGCGCGGCGCGCGCGTCGGGCGACAGCGTCGTATTCATCCACGGCCGTGCGGCGGAAGACGACGGCGCAGGCGCATCGGCCCCCTCGGCACGCATCGTTCCCGCAAGCGCGAACAGCATGGACGACGCTAACATCGTGCCCAGCACCTTCATCTTCGGCATCTCTCATTCTCCAGTCTTTCGGTCATCGGTTCGCCCCGCGCATGCCCGGGCACCGGGAGCCGGCACCCAGTTCGCGCAGCGCGTCCACACCCCCGCGCGCGCAATGAAAAGCCACGCCGCAACAGGTCTTGCGCGACGTCAGTTGCCTTCCATCCCGCGAACATTCCACGAACAGGAGTGCTTGCATGGTCCGAGGGGGAGGGAGGGCATCGGGCCATGCAAGCACGGTTGCCGCCGAGCTGCAGCCATCCTGCCGCGATTCGACAACCAACGCTTTGTTGCGCCGCCGTCCCGGCGGCGCCTGTCGCTTACAGCTTGAAGCGCACGCCCCCCATCACGTAGCGCTCGGAGAGGCTCGAGTAGTACTTCTCGCTCGGCCAGACCAGGTAGAACTGCTGGCGCTCGTTGGTCAAGTTTTCACCCTGCAGGAAGACCTGGAAGTTGTGACTGACCTGATAGCTCACGCTGGCGTCGAGGTAGTGCGTCTGCGTCTGGTACACCTCGAAGCCCTGCACGCCTGCGTAGTTCGACTGCACCGCACGCTTGCTGCGATAGTTCTCGGCAAGACGGATCTGCAGGCGGTCATCCTGGTACCACAGCACCAGGTTGCCCGACTTCTTCGAGTTGTCCTGGAATGGCACCGGATGCCCGGCGAGGTCGTTCTGGCCCATCGCGCTCGGCGAATAGGTAGCATTGACCTCGGCACCCAGGTGCGACAGCACGCCGGGCAGGAACGTGAACGCCTGGCGGTAATCGCCCTCGAACCCGTGCAGGATCGCGCCACTCCCTTGCACCGGCTCGGTGACCGGCACGCAGCGCCGGACGACACCGTCTTGGTCGGGTAGGGCACAATCCTCCACGCTGCTGTTGGAGATGAAGCTCGCCACGTTGATATGGAAGTAGTCGAAGCTCAGCATGCTGCTCGGGTTGATGTACCACTCCAGCGAAACCCCGGAATTGGTGGAACGCCAGGGCTTGAGGTTGGGATTGCCGCTGGAGGTCGCTCCCGTGACCGCCTCGACCGACTGCCCGTTGGGCAAGGTCGTGATCTGGTAGCTCGGGCTGAGTCCGCCGCCCCACTGATCCAGGGTCAGCGGCATCATGTTCTTCGCCACCGCCACGCGTAGGATCAGGCTCGGAGTGAGGTCGAGCGCTAGATTGAAGGCGGGCAACACGTCGTTGTACGACCGATGCGTGCCCAGGGTGCCCAAGGCCGGGGCGTTGAGCCCGTAGGGAAGGCTGCCCCCCGATATGAACTGCGTCACGCCGAGGTTCGTGTGGATGTACTTCATGCCGAAGTTGCCGCTGAACGCCAGGCCGCCCACGTCGCCGTTGAAGTTCAGCTGGCTGTAGGCGGTACGCTCTTTGAGCAGCACGTTCCAGCTGTCCCCCGGGAAGAAGTCCAGCGCCGCGTTGCCGTTCTCCACCGTGTTGTACCACTGGTACGGGTTTTTCATGGAGTTCGGGTTCACCGCCCAGCCCGTCAGCCCTTGCACCTGCCCCGGGTTGACCAGCCTCTCGATGTTGCCGCTGAGGATGCCGGGTAGCTGGCTGAGCGGCCCGGTCTGCAGGTTGCCGCGATAGGCCTCGCCCGCTGCGTTGCCCGCGGTGCATGCGCCCGCCACGCCGCCGCCGTTCGCTTGCAGGTCGGACGTCGTCCAACGCATCTGGCAACCCTGCGGATCGGAGGCGCCGTCGCCCGCGTACTGGAAAGCGGTGTAGTCGTAGGTGTTCAGATAGGCCGAGCGGATGCTGCTGCGCAGGCCGAAGTCCAGGTTGACGTTGTCGTTGAACCGATAGTGTCCGTCGGCACGGAAGATGTTCATGCCCGAATGCGCCTGGCTGCTGTTGCCATAGATGCTCTTGGCGACGTAGCTGCTCTCGCTGGCCAGCTGCTGCTGCAGCGCGGCCGGCATGCTTACCACCGGGTTCTTGCCGGTCAGGTTGTAGTTGATCGGGTATGCGTAAGCCGGCAACCCATTCGGGTTGAACGCATACAACCCGTTCGGGCCTGCGTACTCGGTCGGCGGCAAAGGTGCCAGCGCGCCGGTACCTACCATGGTGGTCGGCCACTGCGAGCCGTCGCCATTCGACAAGTCGATGGTGGCGTTGTTCATCGCCTGGCTGGCGGTCGCGTTGACGTAGCGGACGCTACCGGTGAACGCGCCGCCGTTGTCGTAGTTGAGCTTGAGGTTCCAGTTCCGCGCGATCGACTGCACCAGGTTGCCGGTCGACTCGGGTTCTACGTCGCCGGGCCAGAGGTTGTAGCTCTGCACGGTGTAGAACCGCTGGCCGGCCGCAGCGCCGCTGGTCAGGATGGCGTTGGTGGGCATCGATTGCGCCGGCAGGCTGGTTGGCGCCTGCTGACTGACCGGCAGCGCATAAATGCTGGCGATCAGGCTGGTCTTGTTTTCCTTGTTGTAGAACCCGTCGGCGCTCAGGTTGAAGCCATTCCCGAAGTCGTACTGGAAGGCGGCGTTTAGGCCGGTGCGCTTGGGCTGGATCAGCTGGTTGGCCGCATACAGGCGCGGCGGGCTGTAGAACGCGCCATCCGACTTGCCATCGCCGTTCACGTCCACCGCGCCGCCCGGCAGCGTCATGATCTGCGACGGCATCCGCTTGTTGTCCCAAGTGCCTGCCTCGTCCAGATAGCCCAGCGGCCCGTTCGCGGATTGCGCGTTCTCGCCCGCGATCACACCGGTCTGGTTCGGTTGCCAGCCCTGGGTGCCCCAGTTGTGGACGAAGTCCGAATACGAGGCGCCCACCAGGATGCCCCACTTGCCACCGTCGTTGTAGCCGACCTCCAGGTTGCCGTCCGGCTTGGTCTTGTCCGAGACGCTGCCGCGGCCGCCCTCGATGGTACCGGCGACCGTCCACCCGAACGGCAGATCCCAGGGTCGCTGGGTGCGCAGGTTTACGGTGCCCGAGATGCCGGAGGTCAGGTTGTCCGCCGTGGCGGACTTCAGGACGTCGACGCCCGAGAACAGCTCCGAGGGCAGCGTCTCGTAGTTCGGCTGGTTGCTGTCGATGTTGTCCGCGCTGAGGAAGGACTCGCCGTTGATCAGCGTCTGCACCTCGGGCAGGCCGCGGATGTTGATCTGCGAGCCTTCGCCGGCGGTCTGGTCGACCTGAACGCCGGTCACGCGTTGCAGCGAGTCGGCGATCGTGATGTCGGGCAGCTGGCCGATGCTCACCGCGGTGATGCTGTCCTGGATGCCCGGCGCGGTCCGCTTCAGGTCGATGGACTGCATCTGGGAGCGCATCAGGCCGCCCGATACCGTGATCGCGGACAGGTTCTTGACGTTCTTGGCGGGCGCGGTCTTGGTGCCCTTGTCCTGTTGCGCATCCGGCGTGGTCGCCGACTGCCCGGCAGTTGTCTGCGGCATGGCCGGAGACCCATTTTCTCCATTCGCGGCCTGACCGCCTGCCGCGGGGGATTGCCCCGCATAAGCTGCTGGCGCAAGTGCCATGGCCACGGCGCTGGCCAACGCAAGTCTTACCATCTGACGCTTCATCGTTGAGTTGCTCCCTCTCGTGAATTTCGGATGGCTGGCCGCAGACGAACCTCGGCCAAGCCTCGGCGACGCGTTGCTGCTTTTGGTGCACGGAAACACGCCTGTTCAAGGGCGCGCGATGCTGGACGGCCGCACGGCTGGCCCCCTCGGGGCGACACCGTGCGTATTCACCCGGTAGGCCGACACATGACCAATTCGCGCAAGGCGGCAGGCTACCCGTGGTGCCGGTCTGCGCGTGGTCGCGTCGCTCGGGCAGTGTTGGATGGCGTTCTCCCCAAT
>DATMTH010000010.1:0-72269 GCA_035564915.1 Rhodanobacter sp. | reverse complement strand
CCACCGCGCATTGCATATCGAGATTCCCATGAAGTTCAAGACCCGCATCCTGTTGTTGCCGGCAGTTACCCTGGCACTGTTTGTCGCCAGCTGGATTGCCAGCAATGCCGTCACCACCCATACATCCAATGCAGTGAAGCTGTTGGGTACGGTCGATTACCCCTATCTTGAAGGACTCAAGAATTTCGATGTCTTGTTCAAGCGAACCACGCAGACCGTGCAAAGTGCGGTTGCCGAGGGTGACCAGAGCAAGCTCGCCGACGTGCAACAAATTGCCACTGACGCAAACACCACCATCAAGAAACTGGCGGTACTGGACGGTCACCAGTCTTCAGCCAGCAAGCTCGGCACGGCCTACCAGGCTTATGTGTCCGCTGCGACCGCCGCCGCCAAGTCGATGCTTGACCCCAAGGCTGCCGCGGGCGGCAACGCCCTGACCGACATGCAGAACACGCAGAAATCGCTGGAGACCCTGCTCAACGGCGAGCTGGCTGCGGCGAGCAGCAGCGTGCAAAACCGCCTGGCCACGTCCAGCCAGGGCCTGCATCGCGTGATGCTGGCCAACACGGCTTCGGCCGTGATCATCATCGCCGTACTGCTGCTGGGTGCAGCACTCTTGTTGCGCGCCATCACGCGCGAACTGGGCGCCGAACCCGAGCAGCTGCGCAAGGTGATGGGTCGGATTGCCTCGGGCGATCTGCAATCGGACAAGAACGACCGCAAGGCCCATGAAAGCTCCGTGCTTGGCCAACTGCAGGCCATGGCGGCGAAGCTGACCGAGATCGTCAGCTCGATCCGGCGGGTTTCGGAGGAAGTGGGCGATGCCTCGAAACAGATCGCCGCGGGCAATGACGATTTGTCCACCCGTACCCAGAACCAGGCCGCCAGCCTCGAGGAAACGTCTTCCTCGATGGAGGAGATGACGGCCACGGTCCAGCAGAACGCGGACAACGCCGACAAGGCGGACCAGTTGGCGCGCGACGCGCGCGGCAAGGCCGAACAGGGCGGCCAGGTCATGAACGACGCCATTGACGCCATGCATGAAATACACACTTCCAGTCGCCGCATCGCCGACATCGTCGCCTTGATCGACGAGATTGCGTTCCAGACCAACCTGCTGGCGCTCAATGCCGCAGTGGAAGCCGCTCGCGCCGGCGAGCAAGGCCGGGGCTTCGCCGTGGTGGCCACGGAAGTGCGCAACCTGGCACAGCGCTCGGCCGGTGCCGCCAAGGAGATCAAGACCCTGATCAACGACAGCGTGCAGAAGGTGAAAAGCGGTGGCGAGCTGGTTGAGCGCTCCGGCAAGACCCTGGGCGAGATCGTCGATGGCGTGAAGAAGGTCACCGATATCGTCGCCGAAATCGCCGCGGCCAGCCGAGAGCAGGCCAGCGGCATTGATCAGGTCAGCCGGGCCGTATCCTCGATGGATGAAGACACCCAGCAGAACGCCGCACTGGTCGAACAGGCTGCCGCTTCAAGTCGGGCGATGCAGGAACAGGCCGGGATGCTGGTGCGTGAAGTGTCGTTCTTCAGGATGGGGGAAACGTCGGAAGCATCGGACGAGGCATTCGAAGAACCCTCATCCACCAAGATGCTGCCGGCTCCCGCCGTCGCGAAGTCGAAACCGGCAAAGGCGCTGCCGGCTGCACCTGCTTGCGCAACCGCAGGCGCCGATGTCTGGCAGGAGTTCTGATCCCGCGGATCATCGAGCCTGGCCGGCATATCAACCCCTGCCCACGTCGGGAATGACGTGGGCAGGATTATTGAAGGCACTCGAAACGACATGCCCATGGTGCCCTTGAAGAAAATCCCGGATCAATCCTCTTCATTCCCCCGGCACATCATTCTTCCGAACGTAATAGAGTATCCGGATCAAGCTCGGCCCCACCCGACGTGACCCAACCTGACTTGCCCCGGATCGCCAATGGCAGGCTGTGGCATACATCATTCGAAAGTACCCATATCATGTCGTGCACGCAGTGCAAAAATACGGCGGGATTGATCGCCTGATCTTCACCCGGCACCACCCCTCGACGGCCCCGCAACTATCCATGAAAGCCATTGAACAATTGCGACTCAACGGCGGCTTGCCCAGCCCCAAGGGAGTAGCACTTGCGATCATGCGAATCAGTCGTCGGGAAGACGCCACACTCGAGGAAATCGCCAAGCTGGTCCAGACCGACCCGGTCACCACCGCCCGCCTGTTGCACATGGCCAACGCCGCAAATTTTGCGACCCGCCCCACGGCCGGTGTTCCCGAGGCCATATTGCGACTTGGCCTGGAAGCCGTACGCCAGCTGGCCATGGGCTTCTCGCTGGTTGATCAATACCTGACGGGCTCATGCAAGGCGTTCGACTACTCGAAATTCTGGTCCCACTCGCTGTTGATGGCCATCGCCATGCAGGAGCTGGGCAGCGTCGTTCGCATCGCATCCCCGGATGAGCTTTTCGCCTGTGGCTTGCTGGCCCGGATCGGGTATCTCGCGCTGGCCACCCTGTATCCGGAGGAGTATTCCCGGCTTCTCACCGACTCGAGCGAACTCACGCCCGAACTGGAACGGCAGCACCTGCATGTCGATCACAACGAGCTCACGGCAGTCATCCTGGCCGACTGCGGGATTCCATGCGCGCTGGCAGAACCGGTCTTCTTCCATGAGACACCCGATGCCTCCGGATTCACCGAGGGTTCCAGGCCCTACCAGCTCACGCATCTGTTCTATCAGGCAAAGCGACTGGCCGACCTCGGCTCGAGCTCGGCCGAGCAGCGTCACGGCAACGCCTCCGAATTGATGCTGCTGGGCGGGAAAATCGGCCTGAATGCGGACGAATTGGGGGAGCTGGTCGAACGCGTCCAGACACGCTGGCACGACTGGTGCTCGCTGCTGAATGTACCCGAGAACAAGCTTCCGTCGCTGAAGGAGTTGGTCGTCCCCCCTGCCGTCGTCCCGCTCAACCACCCCACGCCCGATGCCCCACGCGTGCTGTGGGTTGCCCATGAGCCGTCCATCCGGGCCTTGCTGGAAGACATCCTCGGCAATGAGCAGAACGTCCACTCCGCCAGGGACGGGCATGAGGGTCTCATCCTGGCGCTGCATCTGCTGCCGCAGATCGTTGTCGTCGACGCCCACATACCGCACATGGACAGCTGGGCGTTCTGCCGTGCCCTGCGCTCCACATCATGGGGACAATCGATCTACCTGATCCTGCTTGCCGACATGACTACGCCCGGCGAGATCAACCAGGCGGTGGAAGCCAGCATCAATGATTGTGTGGGCACGTCCCAGATCGCCACCACGCTGCCGCTGCGAATGAGCGCCGCCAGACAGTATGTGAAGCTCTTGACCCACTGGGAGCAGGATCGTGCCCAGCTGAAACAGTTTTCAGCCGAGCTCGCGACCAGCAATCGCAAGCTGCAGCGTTATGCACTGACCGACCAGCTGACCGGCCTGCAGAATCGTCGTGCCGGCATGGAATCACTGTCCCAGGCCTGGGGCCATTGCGAGCGCTCCGGCGAGCCCATGTCGATGATGATGATCGACATCGACATGTTCAAGGAAGTAAACGATTCCCACGGGCATGCCACCGGCGACAAGGTGCTGATCGAAGTGGCTTGCGCCATCCGCGCATCCGCCCGGAAGGAAGACTCGGTGTGTCGCATGGGTGGCGAGGAGTTCCTCATACTCTGCCGCAATGCCGATCTGGAGTCCGCGCGGCATGCGGCCGAACGGTTGCGCAAGAAGGTCTCCCATTTGAAGGTGAAGGTCGAAGGTGTCGAACTGGGCGTCACGATAAGCATCGGTGTCGCCGCCAGAAACCCGGACATGTCCGACCCCGGCGCGCTGGTCAACGCGGCCGACAAGGCACTTTATGTAGCGAAGAAGGGTGGGCGAAACCGTACCTGCGTATTCCGCAACGGATCCTCGCACCAGGAAGCATGAGGAATCGCCCCGCATCCGGGCATCGATCTCCGCCACGACGCCACCGGTACCACTCGCAGATCAGGGCTTGCCTGCAAACGCGTGATCAAGCCAGTCATGCATCAATCGGTAACTGCGGGCCGCGGCGCGCGCATCGTAACGACAACCGGGCGAATGCTCGTCGACTTCGGTAAAGCAATGCACGGCGTGGCCAATCACCACGAACTGCCAATCGGCCGGGCTGCCACGCATCTCATCCATGAACTTGTCGGCATCGGCCATGGTGCCCTTGTCGTCGGCACCATTCATCGCCAGCACGCGCGCCTTGATGTTTTTCGCCAACGCCGGATCGTCGGTGCCCAACCCGCCATGAAACGACACCACCGCCGCCAGATCGGCGCCGCTGCGGGCCAGGTCCAGCACCGCGGTACCGCCGAAGCAGAACCCGATCGCAGCCAATCGGGCACGGTCGATCGGCGCCGTCCTTGCCTGCGCCCCGAGTTGGGCCAATGCTTCGTTGATGCGTTTGCGCATCAACGCACGATCGCCGTACAGCGGCCTGATCGCGGCGCGCGCCTGATCCGCATGTCCTTGTTCCGGCCGCACGTCGACCCCGTACATGTCGGTCAGCAGGATCACGTAATCCCGACCCGCGACCATCTCGGCCTTTTTCACCGCCGCCACGTCGACGCCGTACCAGTTCGGCACCATCACCAGCCCTGGCCGTTTCGTCGCGGTCGCATCGTCGTATACCAGCACGCTGTGGAAACGCGTGCCATCCAGCGTCCATTCGACGGATCGATGCACCATCCTGGCCTGGGTCACGAAACTGGATCCGGCCAGCAGTAGCAGACAGCAGAGTTGGGTGACGCGCATGACGGCTCCTCCGATGGGTGGTGCATCCCTCCACGAATGCGTGGAGCAGTGAGTCAAAGCCCCGCAGCATGATCCGACAGGCGCCGCTTCAAGGGCGCCAGTCGATCGAGCAGACGCACGCCGAATCCACGTGCGGCAACCAGTGGCGGCGACTGCCAGGCGTAGATGCGCGCCAGCGCGTCGAAGCCCAGTGCATCGAGTGTATCGGCACTGCGCCGGCGTCGCGCATAACGGCGCAAGACGTGCGCGGCGCCGATATCGCGTCCTTCGGCGCGCGCTGCCAGCAAGGTATCGCGCAATTCGGCCACGTCGCGCAGCCCGAGGTTCACGCCCTGCCCGGCCAGCGGATGCACCGCATGCGCAGCGTCCCCAAGCAGCACCATCCGATCGGCCTGATACCGCTCTGCCAGCTGCAGTTTCAATGGAAAGGCTGCGCGCGGCGTGGTTGCCATAATCCGACCCAGCCGGAAATCGCTGGCTGCGCCCAGTTCGTCGAGGAACGCCCGCTCATCCAGTGCCAGCACCCGTTGCGCCTCGGCCTCGGGCAGCGACCACACCAGCGAACTGCGACCATCCGCCAGCGGCAACAAGGCCAGCGGCCCGCCGGGCTGAAAGCGTTGCCACGCGGTGTGCTGGTGCGGGCGCTCGGTGGCGACATGCGCCACTACCGCGCGCTGTCCGTAATCGCGCCCCCGCGTGGTGATCCCGGCCAATTCGCGCAACGGTGAAGCAGCGCCGTCGGCAGCCACCAGCAAGGCGGCAGACAGCGTGTCGCCATCGGCCAGCTGCAGCTGGATGCGATCCTCAGCCACCTCGAAACCGCTGACTTCGGCCGGACACAGACGACGCACTCCGCTGGAGGTGCCCGCGCCGCCGGCGTCGAGTTGTTCCAGCGCCTGCCACAACGTCCATTGCACCAACTGGTTCTCGACGATGTAGCCGAGTGCATCGCGACCTTCGGCGGCAGCATCAAAGTCGATCGCTGCGCCACTCTCGGCATCCCATACATGCATGCGTTGATAGCGACCGGCTCGCGCAGCCCGGATGGACGTCCATACGCCCAGATCGTTCAGCAGATCGATCGACGATGACGCCAGCCCCACCACGCGCAAGTCCAGTTCCCGCGCCGGGTTCCACGCACCCGGCACGCGCGTTTCCAGCAAGGCGCAGCGCAAACCGCCACGCGCCAGCGCCAATGCCGCGGCCGCACCGACCATGCCGCCACCGACCACCGCCACATCCAGTGCCGGTGGGCGGCGGCGTGCCGAAACTCCGTACTCGGATGGATTCACGGCAATCGCTCCAGCACCGCCAGCGGCGGCTCGCCGCGAAAACCCATGCCGCGACGAGCGAGTGCACGTTGCAGCGGCGGCACGTTGTTGCAAGCCAGCAGGGCAAGCGAGCGCAGCGGCGCCAGCACGGGTTGCGGCAGGCAGGCCAGCCGCACCAGGCCGTGACTCATCAGCATGGTGCCCTCGCGATCGGGGGCGCGGCGCCCGGCATAGCGCTGCAGCAGATCCGCAGCGCCCGGATCATCGGGTGCCTGACCGACCAGCTCGGCCAGGGTGAGTGCATCACGCAGGCCCAGGTTGAAACCCTGCGCGCCGATCGGATGCACGGTTTGCGCCGCATTGCCGACCAGCACCGCGCGCGTGCCGACCAGGCTGGCGGCGGCGATGCGATGGATCGCGTAGGGATGACGCCGGCCGGGTTGGCTGAGCCGACCCAAGCGCCAGCCAAACCGCTGCTGCGCCAGTTCGATGAAGCCGGCATCATCCAGCGCAGCGACCGCCCCGGCTTCTTCCGCAGCGACGGTCAGCACCAATCCGCAGCGACGTTGCGCCAATGGCAGCAGGGCAATCGGCCCGGCATCGGCGAAACGCTCATGCGCGCGATGCGCATGCTCGCGTTCCGGCGTCACCGTGCACACGAACAGGGTCTGCCGATAATCGTGCCGCTCGACCTCGATGCCCAATTGCGTGCGCACAAACGACTCGCTGCCGTCGGCACCGACCAGCAGCGCGGTATCGATGCTGCGCAAACCGGACTCGGTGCGGATCTGCGCGCGCCAGCCCGTGACCAGCGGCTCCAGTGCAACCAGTGTTGCCGGCGCGACGCGGGTCAAGCTTGTGCATGCATCCAGCCGGCGCAGCAGCGCCGTGCCCAGTTCGCGCGCCGGCAAGGTCCAACCCAGTGCCTCGATGCCATGCTTGTCCGCGTCAATGCGTGCACTGCCGAACTCACCGGCACGACTGACCCGGATATGCCGGATCGGTGTGGCACCAGCACGGGCATGCTGCCAGACGCCGATCGCATCGAGCCCGTTGACGGTGGCCCGCGCCAGCGCCAGATTGCGCTCGTCGTAACTGGGCTGGGCATCGACCCGCGGCGCGGCGGACTCGACCAGGGTCGCGGCGATGCCGGCTGCATCCAGCGCGATCGCCAGACTGGCGCCGACCAGGCCACCACCAATGATCATGACGCCGGTCTGATCACCGGCCGGGGATATCGGGAGAGTCATGCGCCCATGATACGCGCTGGAGCTGCCTGCGTTGCGGTCGCTTGGGATAGACTAGCGTCCTGAATCAGACGCCCGTATGGAGTTAGCCATGGTCAAGACAATGACCCAACGCCTTGTGATCCTGCTGGTGCTCGCCGCCGTGATGGCGGTGACCCGCATCCATCTTTCGCTGCTGCATCACAACGTGCTCGATGCGTCGTGGGCCATCTTCTTTCTCGCCGGCTTCTGGTTGCGTGGTGCCGGGCGCTGGGCATTTCCGCTGCTGATGCTCGAAGCGGTGCTGGTCGACTATCTGGTGATCAGCGGCCAGGGCATCGATTTCTGGAGTCACTACTGCGTGTCGGCGGCCTACTGGTTCCTGATCCCGTCGTACTTCAGCCTGTGGCTCGGCGGCAGCTGGCTGGCACGGCATCAAGTCGGCCTGCGTCTGCCGACGCTGGGCATGGCCGCCATTGCGCTGATGGTCAGCGAGGCAGTCAGTTACCTCGTTTCCAATGGCAGCTTCTACTGGCTGAGCGCCAGCGTGCCACTGCCGCGCAACATGAGCAGCTGGTTCGCCAATCTCGGCGACTGGTATCTGCCGTTCCTCGAAACCACGGCACTCTACGTCGGCATCGGTGCGTTGGTCCACGTGCTCGCCATCCAGATGGCCCGTGCGCTGAAGCAGGCCGATCAGGCCGGGCTGCCACGCTGACCGGCGATGGGTAACCGCCTCTCGAAGATCTATACCCGCACCGGGGACGATGGCAGTACCGGACTCGGTGACGGTTCGCGAGTGGGCAAGGACTCGTTGCGGGTCAATGCCTATGGCACGGTCGACGAGCTGAACAGCGCGATCGGCATGCTGCTGGCCACCGATGGCGTTACCGACGAGGTCTGCGACGCACTGACCCAGGTGCAGCACGACCTGTTCGACCTGGGCGGCGAGTTGTGCATCCCCGGCATGGCCATGGTCGATGACAGCGACATCGACCGGCTTGAAAGCATCCTGGACAAGCTCAACGAGCCGCTGCCGCCACTGAAGGAATTCATCCTGCCCGGCGGCGGCATGGCCGCGGCGTGCGGCCACCTGGCCCGCACGGTCTGCCGACGCGCCGAACGCGAGGTGATTGCGTTGTCCCGGGCAGAGGACATCCGCAGCCAGCCGCAGCGTTACCTGAATCGACTGTCCGACCTGCTGTTCGTGATCTCGCGCGTGCTGGCGCGCGCCAGCGGGCATGGCGAAGTGCTGTGGCAGCATGAGCGGCGCCGCAAACCCAAGACCGACGCCTAATCCGTCGCCATGTTGCAGCTGTATACCCATTCTGCCTGCCTGCAGCATGATCCCGGCGCGGGACACGCCGAGCAACCGGCGCGCCTGCGTGCGGTGTTGCGCGCACTGGATCACGACCGCTACCGGGCGATCGATCGCATCGAAGCACCGCAAGCGACCCGCGAACAGTTGCTGCGCGTGCACGATGCCCGCCACATCGAGCGCATCCTCGGCAGCGATCCGGCCAGCGGCACGCTCCGACTGGATGAAGACACCCTGATGTCCAAGGGCTCGGCCGAGGCCGCACTGCGTGCCGCGGGTGCCGTTGTCGCCGCCGTCGATGCGGTGCTGTCCGGTTCCGCCCGGCGCGCATTCTGCGCAGTGAGGCCGCCGGGCCACCACGCCACCGGCAGCCAGGCGATGGGGTTCTGCCTGTTCAACAACGTCGCCGTGGCTGCCGCGCATGCGTTGGCCACTCACGGCCTGAAGCGGGTGGCGATCGCCGATTTCGATGTGCATCACGGCAACGGCAGCCAGGCGATTTTCGAATGCGAACCACGCGTGCTGTTCGTCTCCAGCCATCAGTCGCCGCTGTATCCGGACAGTGGCCGTGAAGGCGAGTGCGGCATGGGCAACATCGTCAACGGCATCATGTCGCCCGGTGCCGGCTCACCCGAATTCCGCGAACTC
The DNA here is from genome assembly GCA_035564915.1 of Rhodanobacter sp. GTDB lineage: Bacteria > Pseudomonadota > Gammaproteobacteria > Xanthomonadales > Rhodanobacteraceae > Rhodanobacter. The sequence goes on along the minus strand of DATMTH010000010.1, from coordinate 63,013 downwards.
TGGGACGGTGTGCTGCTACCCCGGCTGCATGCGTTCAGGCCCCAGTTGGTTCTGGTCTCGGCCGGCTTCGACGCGCACCGCAGCGATCCGCTGGCCGACATCCGGCTCGGCCACGAAGACTACGCCTGGATCACCGGGCGGCTGCTTGCGCTGGCTGAGCGGCATGCCGGCGGGCGGCTGGTATCCAGCCTGGAGGGCGGTTACGACCTGGTCGCATTGGCCGCCAGTGCCAGTGCCCATGTCGAGGCCTTGATGGAATGACGCCGCCGCTCCCTGCCTTCGACGGGGCGTTTCTGCTAGCTTAACCAGCCTTCGAAGCCGGCAGATACCCAGTGACATCCAAGTTCCCCCCACGCCGCCTGCTCGCGGTTGCCGCCGCCCTCGCCCTGCTCAGTGGCCAAGCCAGTGCCAGGAGTGGTCAGCACCATTCCAAGGCATCATCGGATGGCTCGGATCAAACTTGCCCGCTGGGTTCGTTCCACTGCGACCCGCGCCCCTACAATTACGCGATGTGCCGGCCCAATGCGCTGCTGGAGTTCTATGACCCGAGCCTTGGCAAGGACAGCAGCCTGCGCGACAGCAGCGCAGCCTATGTGAAGGCCAGGCACGTCGACAGTGCCAATCAGACTGTCTACCACCTGTCCGGCGGCGCCGTCCTTACGCGTGCCGACCAGAAACTGCAGGCCGAAACGCTCGACTACAACGACGACACCACCGATTACGATGCACGTGGCAATGTGCGCTACCAGGAAGCAAATCAGCTGCTGGCAGCCTCGCACATGCGCGGCAATACCGACACCAGCCACGCCGTGGCCGATGACGTGCGCTACCAGATGCTGCAGTCACGCGGCAATGGCGTCGCCAGGCAAGGCCAAATGCTGGATGCGCAACATTCCCGCTATTCAACCGCCACTTATTCGACTTGCGATGTCGGCCATCATGTCTGGGAGTTTCGCGCCAAGTCCATAAGCATCGACAAGACCAATGGTGTCGGCGTGGCACGCGATGCCACCATGCGCATCGGCAAGGTGCCGTTCCTGTACTTGCCGTATTTCAGTTTTCCCACTGACCACCGGCGCAAGAGCGGCTTCCTCTACCCCACTATCGGCAACACCAGCCGGTCAGGCCTCGAAGTCAGCGCGCCCTACTATCTGAACCTGGCACCGAACTACGACGCCACCCTGGATCCACGCATTTACAGTGATCGCGGAGCCATGCTGGCCGGTGAGTTTCGTTACCTGACGACAAGCAGCCACGGGCAGCTCAACGCGCAATACGTACCGAACGATCACGGCGAAAATGACGGCCTCGCCGACACCAAGGGCGATTCGCGCTACCTGGTGAACTTCGGCAATACCACGGCGTTGTGGCAGGGCTGGCAATTCGTCAGCTCCTACAACCACGCCTCGGACAGCAGCTATTTGTACGATTACGGCAATGGCTTGTCGCATACCCCGGTGTATCTGTTGAGTTCCAGTGCAGCCATCGTCGGCAACGGCAAATGGTGGAATGCCTCGATCGGCGGCACCACGTACCAGAACACCAATCCGTTCACCACTGACAGTTCGCTGCCGTATCGACAGTTGCCATACGCGACCTTCAGCCTCGACGTGCCGCTCAACCGCTGGCTTGAAACAGGCGTGGACGCCGAAGCGGTGATGTTTCGCAAGTCCGGCTACGTCGAAGGCCAGCGCGAGGATTTGTACCCCTACCTCGGAGCCGATTTCGGCAGCTCGGCCTGGTTTGTACGCCCCAAGCTGGCCTGGCGTTACACCGCCTACCAGCTCAGCGATGGCTTTGGCCAATACGGTTATTACGGACTGCTCGGCAACGGGGTCGCTTCGCCATTCACTCAGCAATCGCCGAGCCGATCCCTGCCGATTGCCAGCCTCGACAGCGGCCTGGTATTCGATCGCAACACTTCGCTGTTCGGCACCAGTTACACGCAGACGCTGGAACCGCGGCTGTACTACCTGTATGTGCCATACCGCAACCAGGACAATCTGCCACTGTTCAACACCAGCCTGATGTCGTTCGACTACTGGCAGTTGTTCGCGCCCAACCAGTTCTCCGGCGCGGATCGCCAGATGAATGCGAACAACCTCACCGGCGCGGTCACCACCCGCCTGCTCGACGACCAGGGCGTGGAGCGGCTCTCCGCCAGCTTCGGCCAGATCCACTACTTCACGCCACAGCGGGTGCAACTGCCGGCCGGACAGAACTCGGTGGCACCCGCCACCGACTGGTCGGGCTCGGCCTATGTCGCCCAGCTCGATCTTCAGCTGAACGACAACTGGCGCCTGAACAGCTCCTATCAGTGGAGCCCGAACACCCGCGTCACCAACCTGGCCACGATGGAACTGCAACGCCGCCTCGGCAGCGACGGCATCGTCAACTTCTCCTATCACTATCGTCGTGGCCTGCTGGAACAATACAGCGCCTCGGCGGTCTACCCGCTGTCGACCAACTGGCGCCTGATGGGCGCATGGACCTACGCGGTGCCGATCAAGAGCTCCTACAAGACCCCGATCGGCACGGTGGATGCCCTGCTCGGCGTGGAATACGACAGTTGTTGTGTCACCCTGCGCCTGGTGGATCGCAACTACGTGAACCAGACCTACTACGGCTCGGCACCTCTGCCTGTCGGAACCAATCCCAACCGGCGCGACAACGCGATCATGTTCGAAGTGGTTTTCAAGGGACTCGGCTCAACCGGCGGCCAGATCGACCCCCTGCTCCGGCGTGATATTCTCGGCTATCAATAAACGTATTCGCCCAGGCGATCCAGGCTTTCGAACTGATGAAGCAACTCATTGCATCCCTCCTGATCGCATTCGCGGTCATGCTCCCGGCTTACGCTCAGCTGCTGACGCCGAATGCGCAGGCCAGCCAGCCGCTGGACCGCATCGTCGCCGTGGTCAACGAGGACGTGATCCTGCAGAGCGATCTGAACGACGCGGTACGTGCCATCGAACAGCAGTACGCCGGTCACGCCGACCAGTTGCCACCGATGAACGTGCTGAACCAGCAGGTACTCAATCGACTGATCCTGATGCGCCTGCAGGTACAGAAAGCCCAGGATCAGGGCGTCAATGTCTCCGACGCCGATGTCGACCAGGCCATCAAGGGCGTGGCGCAGCAGAACAAGCTCACTCCCGAGCAACTACGTGTGGAAGTCGAACGCAGCGGCTCCAGTTTTGCCGCATTCCGTCAGCAGCTGGCGGATCAGATCACCGTGCAGCGCCTGCACCAGAGTGTCATCCAGTCTTCGGTATCCGTCACCGACAGCGAGATTGACAACCTGCTCAGCAACCCGACCTACAAGTCCGGCGAAGTGCACCTGGCACACATCCAGATCAGCATTCCAGGTGGTGCCGACGCTGCCGCCATCCAGGCCAGCCAGGCCAAGGCCGAAAAGGCGCTGGCAGCCATCCAGGGCGGCATGGATTTTCACGCCGCCGCGATACGTTACTCCGACGCATCGGATGCACTCGACGGCGGCGATCTTGGCTGGCGCCGGATGGACGAGATCCCGGCCGCTTTCGCCGACACCATCGAAACGATGAAGCCCGGTCAGGTCAGCGCTGCGCTGCGCGGGCCAACCGGTTTCCACATCCTCAAGTTGATCGGCCTGCGCAAGGCCGACCGCCAGGTGGTCACCGAATTCCACGCCCGCCAGATCCTGATCAAACCGAGCGATCTGGTGACCCCGGCACAAGCCGAGCAGAAGGCCCGCGACCTCTACAATCGCATCGTGACCAAACACGAGGATTTCGCCAAGCTGGCGAAGGAAAACTCCAAGGATGACACCACCGCCAATCTCGGCGGCGACATGGGCTGGTTCAAGCAGGATGCCTGGGGGCAGATCATCGCCAGCAAACTGGACGAACTGAAAGACAACGAGGTCTCGCAGCCGTTCCAGAGCCAGGCCGGCTGGCACATCCTGGAAAGGCTGGGTACCCGCCAGAGCGATCAGACCGTGCAGATCCAGCGTGAACAGGCACGACAGGCCATCGGCAACCGCAAGGCCGACCAGGTTTACGACGATTACCTGCGCGACCTGCGCTCCAACGCCTACATCAAGATCCTGGTGCCCGAGCTGCGCAGTGCCGATGACCAGGCTGCTGCCGGCTCCGCATCTTGAGGCATTGCAGACCATGCCGCTGCCCCGGCTTGCACTGACCGCCGGTGAGCCGGCCGGCATTGGCCCGGAGTTGCTGATACGACTGGCGGCCACCCCGTTGGCAGCCAGTCTGGTTGCCATCACCGATCGAAACTTGCTGGAACGGGCCGCTGCACGTTGCAACGTCAGCATCACGCTGGTTGACGACGCCGACGACCGCCCGATCGAACCACGCCGCCATACTCTGCGCGTGCGTCACATACCGCTGGTGATCGAAGAAGTGCCCGGACGGCCGGATCCGGGCAATGCCAGTCATGTACTGGCCACGCTTGCCGAGGCGGCCGATGGTTGCCTCGGCGGTCGCTACGACGCGGCAGTCACTGCACCACTGCAGAAATCGTCGATCAATGACGCCGGCATCCGCTTCAGCGGGCACACCGAATTTTTTGCCGAACGCACCCGCAGTGACGTGGTCATGATGCTGGCCAGCCCGGAACTGCGCGTGGCACTGGCGACCACACACTTGCCGCTGGCGGCGGTTTCGTCCGCAATCACGCCCCAACTGCTGGAGCGCACCCTGCGCATCGTGCATGCCGAGCTGCAATCAAAATTCGGGTTCGTCCAGCCACGCATTGCCGTGCTCGGCCTCAATCCCCACGCCGGCGAGGCGGGTCACCTCGGACGCGAAGAACTCGACACGATCATTCCCCTGCTTGATCGACTGCGCAGCGAGGGCATGCACCTGCTCGGTCCGCTGCCCGCCGATACCGCCTTTATCCCGGCACAACGCCAGCACTACGACGCCGTGTTGGCGATGTACCACGACCAGGCCTTGCCTGTACTGAAAAGCGAGGCCTTCGACCGTACCGTGAACCTCACCCTGGGCCTGCCCTTCATCCGTACCTCGGTCGATCACGGCACCGCACTGGACCTTGCCGGCACCGGCAAGGCCGATCCAGCCAGCTTGGTTGCCGCGACGAAAATGGCCCTGCGACTTGTCCAGTGCAGCAAAGCGTCGTATGGAGCGAAAAGTGAAAGCTAGACACGATGTCTCACCCCGCACTCACTCCTCCACACTCGTTTCCGCCTCATGAATGCCCGCCCCAAGAAAAGCTTCGGCCAGCACTTCCTGCATGACCGCAGCTACATCGATCGAATCGTCGCGGCGGTGGCGCCGCGTCCTGACGATTTCGTGGTGGAAATCGGGCCCGGCGAAGGGGCGCTCACGTTGCCATTGCTCGCCATCGCCAGCAAGCTTACGGCGATCGAACTCGATACCGACCTGATCCCCGACCTGCAGGCGCGTGCAGCCAGCCTCGGCGAGCTGCACATCGTCCATGCCGACGTGTTGAAAGTGGACTTCACCGCGATGGCACACAGCCACGGCGTGCCACGCCTGCGCATCGCCGGCAACCTGCCCTATTACATCTCCAGCCCGATCCTGTTCCACTGTGTCGAGCACGCCGCGGCGATCCAGGACATGCATTTCATGCTGCAGAAGGAAGTGGTCGACAGGATGGCCGCCGAACCGGGCAGCAAGGTGTACGGCCGATTGTCCGTGATGCTGCAGCTGGCTTGCCGGGTCGAACCCTTGTTCGAGGTGCCGCCGCACGCCTTCCGGCCACCACCGAAAGTGGACTCCGCCGTGGTGCGACTCGTGCCATTGCCGCCGGACGAATTGCACGATGCCTCGCCGCAGCATGTCTACACCTTGGTGAAGGCCGCCTTCGGGCAACGCCGCAAGACGCTTTCCAACGCGCTGAAGCAACTGCTTGACAGCGACGCCATCCGACGCGCCGACGTCGATCCCAAGGCACGTGCCGAGACTCTGGCGCCGGCCGACTACGTGCGTCTGGCCAAGGTCTACGGCAGTCTTTGACGCTTGCGCTGCCATTCCGATCGCCACCACCACCCCATTCACGGCGACAGGCCGTACAATCGTCGCATGAATGAGAAACCTTCCTACACGATCGACGTGCAGGTCGAAACCCGCTTCGTTCCCGACCAGTCGAAACCGGGTGACAATCGCTACGTGTTCGCCTACACCATTACCCTGCGCAATGCCGGCAAGATGCCTGCACGCCTGCTCACCCGGCGCTGGATGATCACCGACGCCAATGGCAAGGTCGAGGAAGTCAGCGGCGAGGGCGTGGTTGGCGAGCAGCCATGGATGCGCCCCGGCGACGACTTCGAATACACCTCCGGCGCCGTGCTGGAGACCCCGGTGGGCGTCATGGGCGGCAGTTACCAGATGCTGGCCGATGACGGCACCGAGTTCGAGGCGCCGATTCCGACCTTCACCCTGTCCATTCCGCGAACGCTGCATTGATGGTGCGGATCTGACATGGCCACGTACGCGATTGGCGACGTGCAGGGCTGCTATCCCGAACTGCAACGCCTGCTTGAAAAAGTGCGCTTCGATCCGGCGCAGGATCAACTGTGGTTCTGCGGCGACCTGGTCAATCGCGGTGGCCAGTCACTCGAAACATTGCGGTTGCTGCACAGCCTGCGCGAAAACTGCGTCATCACCCTGGGCAATCATGATCTCAGCCTGCTGGCCATTTCCCAGCGCCGGCCCGATGCGCAGGCGCGGGTGAACCCCGAACTGAGAGAGGTGCTGTTCGCCAGCGATGCGCCGGTACTGTTCGAATGGCTTCGCTCGCAGAAATTGCTGCACCACGACGAGAAACTCAACTGGAGCATGGTTCACGCCGGACTGGCGCCGATGTGGACGCTGCGTCAGGCACTGCGCGCGGCGCAGGATGTCGAGCGGGAACTGTCCAGCCCGCGTCATCCCAAACTGCTGCGCAACCTGTTCGGCAACCGGCCCGCGCAATGGACAAATCGCCTGCAGGGCCTGGAGCGACAACGCGCCACCATCAACACGATGACCCGGATGCGCTACTGCGACGTCAACGGCCGCATCGACTTCGATGCCAAGGGTATTCCCGGCACGCAGAAGCCCGGCCTGTATCCGTGGTTTGCAACACCCGGCATGCGCCGGCGCGATACGCGCATCGTCTGCGGCCACTGGTCAGCACTGGGGCGCTTCGCCGGACTCGGCATCCATGCGATCGACACCGGCTGTGTATGGGGCGGGAAACTCACCGCGTTGCAACTTGACGGCGAAGAGCCTCAGTACATCACGGTCAATGCCGAGCCACACCGCAAGCGACCGGCGGGTGTGGCTGACTGAGGAGCAAGCGGCGGAGCGAGGGACGAAAGCGAGACCTGGCAAACGCCACCATGTCGCTCGCGACCCACGCCTGGTGGCTGCCACTCTTGTTCACTGGATGATGGCGGAACGCGGGGATTGCAGCGCCTCCGCCACTCACCCCTTGCTGCTCAGACCAGCTGACCGTGGCAGTGCTTGTACTTCTTGCCTGAGCCGCAGGGGCATGGCTCATTGCGCCCGACCTTGGGGCCATCGTGCTGCGCAGGTTGCTGTGCCAAACGCATGCCGGCACCTGCCGCCGGGCCGTCCGCATCAGCGAATGTGCCGCTCGGGGCACCACCGCCGGTCGCCAGCATCTGCTGCTGCAGGCGCTCGGCCATGCGTTGCTGTTCGGCCTCCATCGCGGCAACTTCCTCTTCGCTGCGAATGCGTATCCGCGCCAGCATCTGCACCACCTCGGACTTGATCCGGCCAAGCATGTCGGAAAACAGCACGAACGACTCGCGCTTGAATGCCTGCTTCGGATCCTGTTGCGCGTAGCCCACCAGATAGATGCCCTGACGCAGATAATCCATGCTGGAAAGGTGATCTTTCCAGGCATTGTCGACCACCGTCAGCATGACGTGCTTTTCCAGCTGGCGCATGGTCTCGGCGCCGATCTGGGATTCCTTGGCCTGAAACAGGTCATTGGCCGCGCCGCGCACGTGCTCGAGGATCATCTCGGCATCGATCTCGTGCTGCTTCTCGACCCAATGCTTGAGATCAAACGACTCGCCGAACGAACTTTCCAGCTCACGATCGAGGCCGGCCAGATCCCATTGTTCGTCGATGCTCTCGGCGGGCACGTAGGTTCTCACCATGGTCTGCACCACGTCATCGCGAATATCGGCGACGGTGGCCGAAACCTCTTCACCTTCAAGCAGTTCGTCACGCTGGCGATAGATCACCTTGCGCTGGTCGTTGGCGACGTCGTCGAATTCGAGCAGGTGCTTGCGGATATCGAAGTTGTGCTGCTCGACCTTGCGCTGCGCCTTCTCGATCTGCCGGCTGATCATGCGATCTTCCAGCGCGTCGTCATCCTTCATGCCGAAGCGCTTCATCCAGCGCACCAGGCCTTCGCCGCCGAAAATGCGCAGCAGGTTGTCTTCCAGCGACAGGTAGAAGCGCGAGGAACCCGGGTCGCCCTGGCGACCGGAGCGGCCACGCAACTGGTTGTCGATGCGCCGCGACTCGTGCCGCTCGGTGCCGATGATGTGCAGGCCACCGGCGGCGAGGACCTGATCGTGCAGCTTCTTCCACTCGGCCTTGGCGCGGGCGCGATCGACCTCGCTGGCGCCTTCCGGCAACGCCGCCAGCGCGGCTTCCAGACTGCCGCCGAGCACGATGTCGGTACCGCGACCGGCCATGTTGGTGGCAATCGTGACCTGCCCCGGCGCACCGGCCTGGGCCACGATGTGCGCCTCGCGCTCATGCTGCTTGGCATTGAGCACTTCGTGCGCCACGCCGGCCTTGTTCAGCAGACCGGAGAGCAGTTCGGACACCTCGATGGAGGTGGTGCCGACCAGCACTGGCTGGCCGCGCTTGTGGCAATCCTTGATGTCCTCGATCACCGAGTTGTACTTCGGCGTCTGCGACAGGAAGATCATGTCCGGATTGTCCTTGCGGATCATCGGCTTGTGGGTGGGGATCACCACCACCTCCAGGCCGTAGATGCTCTGGAACTCGAACGCTTCCGTGTCGGCCGTGCCGGTCATGCCGGACAGCTTCTTGTACATGCGGAACAGGTTCTGGAACGTCACCGTGGCCAGGGTCTGGTTCTCGCGCTGGATCGGCACGCCTTCCTTCGCCTCGACCGCCTGATGCAGGCCATCGGACCAGCGCCGGCCAGCAAGGGTACGGCCGGTGAATTCGTCGACGATGATCACCTCGCCATCGCGCACGATGTAGTCCACGTCGCGCTGGTAGATACCGTTGGCGCGCAGCGCCGCATTGAGGTGATGCACCACCGCCAGGTTCTTGGAGTCGTACAGGCCGCTGTCCTGATCGATCACGCCCGTCTCGCGCAGCAGTTCGTCGGCATGCTGCATGCCGGCTTCGGACAGATGCACCTGCTTCTGCTTTTCATCGACCCAGTAGTCGCCTACACCCTCTTCCTCGGTCTGGCGGATCATCCGCGGCACGATCTTGTTGACCGCGATGTACAGTTGCGGGGAATCCTCTGCCGGGCCGGAGATGATCAGCGGCGTGCGCGCCTCGTCGATCAGGATCGAGTCCACCTCATCGATGATGGCGTAATGCAGGCCGCGCTGATAGCGCTGCTCCTTGCTCAACGCCATGTTATCGCGCAGGTAATCGAAACCGAATTCGTTGTTGGTGCCGTAGGTGATGTCGGCCGCGTAGGCGGCGTGCTTGTCGGCGTGATCCATGCCCGGATACACCACATCCACGGTGAGGCCCAGGAAGTTGTACAACTTGCCAAGCTGGGCCGAGTCGCGACGCGCCAGATAGTCATTGACGGTGACCACATGCACGCCCTTGCCAGCCAGCGCATTGAGATAAACCGCGAGCGTGGCGACCAGGGTCTTGCCTTCGCCGGTACGCATCTCGGCGATCTTGCCCTGGTGCAGCACCATGCCACCGATCATCTGCACGTCGTAGTGGCGCATGCCCAGCGTGCGTTTGGCCGCTTCACGCACTACGGCAAACGCCTCCGGCAGCAATTTGTCCAATGACTCGCCGTTGCCGAAGCGCTGCTTGAACGCCTCGGTCTTGCCACGCAGCGCCTCGTCATCCAGCTTCTCGAACTCCGGCTCGAACGAATTGATACGGTTGACGGTTCGGGAAAGCTGGCGCAACACGCGCTCGTTGCGGCTACCAAACAGACTCGTCAGGGCACGATTGAACATCGGTTTTCCGAATTGGGGAACAGAATGCCCGCAACAGTCGCAGGCCAATCGAGCATGTTACTACATGCCAGTGGAGGCAGGCCCGAAAGGCATGCCGCCAAGCCGCGTCTGCTGCAGACCGGGATAGCATGGGGCCGGTCAGCGTGACGCGACGACCCCAACGACCTGAATGGCGACGGCCGGGGCCGGTTTCAAGACAGCCGACCGGCTGACGGCCCGCTAGCGATGGTTGCGCACGAACGCCAGCGGATTGACCACGCGACCGTCGTACCAGACCTCGAAATGCACATGCGAGCCGGTCGAGCGACCGGTCGATCCGGCCTGCGCAATCACGTCACCCACCTGCACATGCTGCCCCGGATGCACGTCCAGCTTGCTGTTGTGCGCATAACGGGTCATGTAGCCATTGCCGTGATCGATTTCGACCACGTTGCCGTAGCCATGGCGTATCCCCGCAAAGGTCACCATGCCCTCGGCCACCGCATGCACCGAGGTGCCGAACGGGGTGGCGATGTCGATCCCGGTGTGCCTTGCCGAATGACCGTCGAACGGATCCGGACGCACGCCGAAATAAGACGAGATGTAGCCCGACACCGGCATCCCGGTCGGCTTCAGATTCGATTCGATGCGCGCATCCAGCAACAGGCTCTGCAGTGCCGACAGCTGGGCTTGCTGAGTATCGAACTGCCGCGCCAGCTGCTGGATACTGCCTTCCAGCCCTGCCGGCAGCGCATATGCTGCACCGTCGGCATCCTCGACACCACCAACGGCCGGCGGCTGCTCGAAATTGAATTCGCCGTCATCGAGTTTGCCGGCCTGCACGAGTCGCTCACCGAGCGCGTTCAGCCGGGTGGATTGCGCCTGCAGCTGCCCCAACTTCATGGCCAGCGCGTCAAGGCTTCGCTGCGCATCGGTGCGCACCGTCGCCACCTGGGATTCCTGCTGATGCACCTGCTGCTGCAGATGACGGATCTGGGCCAGTGAACGGTCGCCCGGACTGGCCACCAGCAAGGCCAGCGCCACACCGGCAGCCATGCAACCGAGCACGGCCAGCGAGAGCATCGAAAACAGTTTCCAGCGCAAGCGCCGGTCAGCCATATCCAGGGTCTTGGGCAATTTCCTGGCGCGTGATACGAGTATGATCTGCATGTCTTTCCAAAGTCGAATTCCGGCACCATGCAGCACGCCGCTCCCGCCACTTCCCGCCGCAGCAGCAACGGACCGAAATCCCTCGCTGATTGCGGCTCCTTCGCGACGCTGGCCCGAAAGGCCGGCGCGCTGGAAGCGCTGGATCGCGCCCTGCGCCAGACGTTGCCATCGCCGTTGCGCGAGCAGGTGAGATTCGCCAACCTGCGCAACGACCGCCTCGTCTTCCTGGCGTCTTCACCGGCCTGGGCTTCGCGTCTGCGCTTGATGCAGACACAGATCCTTGCCACCGCACGCGCCATTGGCACATGCGCCAGTTCAGTCACCGTGAAAGTGGCTCCCCCACCACCGGCTGCAACCGTGCCGGATCAGTCAAAACCGCTTTCGCCAGCCGCAGCCGCCCATCTCAGGGCTGCCGCCGCTTCATCCACAGACCCCGAATGGCGGGTACTGTTCCTTGAGCTGGCGTCCCTCGCCGAAACCGCTGATTCCCCCTGATTCGAAGCCGATTGAACCCGGCCAACGACTCCATTATCAGCAGCGGGTCGTCATCCGGCCGCCGCTGACCGTGTCGCAGATTGGGTTTATAGCATGCCCGAGGACAAAATTAAGCCCCATGTCATCAGGACGTGAAGGGGTACACCAGTGGAATGGGGTGATCATCACGAAAATGGCCATGTCTCCCGACATGGCCATTTCGTTGATTGTGTACCGCTGAACTGCGACGGGCGTGGCTCAGATGGCCTGCGCCGGGTGCGCATAGGAGATGGGCGATATCGCCGGATCATCCTGGTAGCTGACCTCTTCCCATGCCGAGGCATCGGCCATCAGGGTGCGCAGCAATTTGTTGTTCAACTCATGGCCCGACTTGTGCGCATGGTAGGCGCCGACCAGGCTGTGACCGAGCAGATACAGGTCGCCGATGGCATCGAGGATCTTGTGCTTGACGAACTCGTCCTCGTAACGCAGGCCATCCTCGTTGAGCACGCGGTAGTCGTCCAGCACCACCGCATTGTCCATCGAACCACCCAGCGCAAGGTTGTTCTCGCGCAGCATTTCGATGTCGCGCATGAAGCCGAACGTACGCGCCCGGCTGACTTCCTTGACGAAGGAAGTGGTGGAGAAGTCGATCTCCGCGCGCGAGGTGCGCCTGGAGATGATCGGATGATTGAAGTCAATCGAGAATCCGACCTTGAAGCCTTCGAAGGGATCGAAGCTGGCCCATTTGTCGCCTTCCTGCACCTTCACCGGCTTCTTGATCCGGATGAAGCGCTTGGCTACCGGCTGCTCCTCGATGCCTGCGGACTGCAGCAGGAACACGAAGGGGCCGGCACTGCCGTCCATGATCGGCACCTCCGGCGCCGACAGGTCGACATAGGCGTTATCGATGCCCAGGCCGGCCATCGCCGAAAGCAGATGCTCAACCGTGGAAACGCGAACGTCGCCATTGACCAGCGTGGTCGACAGCCGAGTGTCCCCGACATTGTCCTGCCGCGCGCAAATGTCCACCGGCGGATCGAGATCCGTTCGGCGGAACACGATGCCGGTGTTCGGTGCAGCCGGCCGCAAGGTCATGTACACCTTGTCGCCGGTATGCAGGCCAACGCCGGTCGCGCGGATGATGTTTTTAAGCGTACGCTGCTTGATCATTGTTGTTGGTACCTGTGTAGGCAGCAGCCAATCAGGGGCGGATGCTAACACAGTTTTAACCTGTGGCAAAAGCAAACCGTACCGTACAGTCTTGTTACGCCTTCATACTACTTTCATCTTTCATCGGCAATTGGAATTGCCTGCAAACTCCCGGTCGGACAGCTCCATCGGGACACAACACCCCGTGCCTGGGACGGGAATCCGGCACGGGGCATCGAGCCGGCCACCGCGTGCGAACCGTGGCGACTGGCCGCGCGTCATCCCGACGCACAGTCTTGTTGCTGCACCTGGCCATGGCAATGCTGCTGGTTACCGAGGCCGTCGGTGCCAATGAACGCTGTTCCCCCCACGCCGAAGCACTGGAATTCACAGGTTTGGGTAGTGACCAGCCGAACACACGTTCGTTCCATGATTTCGCAATTCCTTAACTGATGCAACACCCGCAGGTCAAGCCGTCTCAATCCGCCTGGCGGCGCAGGAACGCCGGAATGTCCAGATAGTCGAAGCCCGTATCGGCAGATTTCGTCGTGCTGCCGGGTTCCGGACGAGCGTGATTGCTGACCACCGAATCCGGCTGGGCGTAATCGACCACCTCGTTGCCGGTGCCGGTACGCAACACGACCGGACGCGGGCGCATCTGCACCTGCTGGGTCTCGACCATGCGGATCGGCGGCTGCTGGCGCGAGGCGACGGCACGGTTGAGGCCGGTAGCCACCACGGTGACGCGAACGTCATCCTTCATGTCCGGATCGAGCGAGGTGCCGATCACCACGGTGGCATCCTCACTGGCGAAGTCGTGGATGATCCGGCCGATCTCGTCGAACTCGCGCATGGTCAGGTTGGTACCCGCGGTGACATTGACCAGGATGCCGCAGGCGCCATTGAGATTGACGTCCTCCAGCAGCGGGTTCTTGATCGCCGCCTCGGCCGCCGCCTGGGCGCGATCGTCGCCGTTGGCGGTGCCCGAACCCATCATCGCCAGACCCATCTCCGACATCACCGTACGCACGTCGGCGAAATCGACGTTGATCAGGCCCGGGGCGGTGATCAGGTCCGCAATGCCCTGCACGGCACCCTGCAATACATCGTTGGCGGCCTTGAACGCATTCAGCAAGGTCACGTCACGACCCAGCACGCTGAGCAGCTTCTCGTTGGGAACCGTGATCAGCGAATCGACATGCTGGGACAGGTCCTCGATGCCCTTCAAGGCCACCTGCATACGACGACGGCCTTCGAACGGGAACGGCTTGGTCACCACGGCGACGGTGAGGATGCCCTTTTCCTTGGCCAGCTGCGCCACCACCGGTGCCGCTCCGGTGCCGGTGCCACCGCCCATGCCGGCCGTGATGAAGACCATGTCGGCGCCTTCCAGCATCGCCTCGATCCGTTCACGGTCCTCCAGCGCAGCCTGGCGGCCGACTTCGGGGTTGGCGCCAGCGCCGAGACCCTTGGTCACATTGCCACCCAGTTGCAAATGGGTGCGCGAACCGCAGCTGGTCATCGCCTGTGCATCGGTATTGGCGACGACGAATTCCACGCCTTCGATATTGGAGTTGAGCATGTGGGCCACGGCATTGCCGCCGCCACCGCCCACGCCGATTACCTTGATCACTGCATTGGGTGCGAGTTTATCGATCAGTTCAAACATTTCCCGTCCTCCGTAGAGTTGTTGTCGTTTTAACCATGGGTGATGACTCCTGTCGGCTCATGGTGGTGGGCGGATATCCTTCCGCCCGTGGCGACGCCTCCTGCGCCACCAATGGGTTCTCTAGAAATTCCTGGTGAGCCAGCCTCGAACCTTGCCGAGCATGCCGCCCATGCTGCCGCCGACAGCCCCGCCGACACGCATGCCGCCGGCCCGCGCACCATGCAGCAGCAGGCCTACGCCGGTGGCGTGCAGCGGGCTGGCCACGACGTCGCCGAGACCATCGACCTGTTGCGGCACGCCGATGCGCACCATCTTGTGGAAGATCTCCTCGGCCAGCTCCAGCGCGCCTTCCATCTTCGAGGCGCCGCCGGTAAGCACCACGCCGGCAGCCACCAGGCTCTCGTAGCCGGAGCGGCGCAACTGGTCCTGCACCATCTCGAAAATTTCCTCGTAGCGCGCCTGCACGCTTTGCGCCAACGACTGTCGCGCCAGTCGCCGCGGCGGCCGATCGCCGACGCTGGGCACCTGGATGGTTTCTTCCGCGTGCGCCATGCCGGCCAGTGCGCAGGCGTACTTGATCTTGATTTCCTCCGCATGCGCGGTCGGCGTGTGCACGCCCTGGGCAATGTCGCCGGTGACGTTGTCGCCACCGACCGGCAAGGAGGCAGTGAAGCGGATCGAGCCATGGGTGTAGATCGCGATGTCCGTGGTACCGGCACCGATGTCGACCAGGCACACGCCCAGCTCGCGCTCGTCGTCGGTCAGCACCGAGCGCGCACTGGCCAGCGCGGAGGGCACCAGTTCGTCCACGGTCAGCCCGCAGCGCTGGATGCATTTGCTGATGTTCTGCACGGCGGCCGCCGCACCGGTCACCAGGTGGACATTGGCCTCCAGACGCACGCCGCTCATGCCGACCGGCGAGCGGATTCCGTCCTGGCCATCGATCCGATATTCCTGCGACTCCTTGTAGAGCACCTTCCGGTCCGCCGGAATCGCCACCGCACTGGCCGCTTCCAGCACCTGCTCCAGATCGGCTGCCGTCACCTCACGATCGCGAATGGCCGAATTGCCGTGGGAATTGCGCGTCTCCAGATGGCTGCCCGAGATCGAGGCGTAGACCGAACGGATATCGCAGCCGGCCATCAGCTCGGCCTCTTCCACCGCACGCTGGATCGAGTGCACGGTGGATTCGATGTCGACCACCGAACCACGCTTCATGCCGCGCGATACATGCGTGCCGATGCCGATCACGGTGATCGGCTCGCCCGGTTCGTATTCGCCGACGATCGCCACCACCTTGGAGGTGCCGATATCGAGGCCGACGACCAGTTGCTTTTCATTGCGCGTTTTCATAGCGAGATAGTCATGAGCGTGGCGAATTTCCTTCATGGGCACCGGCCACCGGCGACCAGCGCACGGCGAACCCGTTGGTGTAGCGAAGGTCGGCGTAGGTCAGACCCTCGGCATGACCGGCCATCAGTTGCGGATAGACATCCAGGAAGCGATGCAGCCGACGACCGGCCTGGTCGCGGTCGCCGATCACGATCCGTGCACCGCTGGCGGTGCTGACGCTCCAGCTGCCACGTTCGGTCAGTGCCACGCCGGTAATCTGCAGATGGTCGCCAGCGAACGCCTTGCGGGTGTCGGCGTAGAAGCTCACCACTTCGGCCAGCCGGTCATCCGGGCCATGCAGATCCGGCAACGTCGTCATCTCAGCCGCTCCGGGTGCGTCGAACACCAGGCCTTGCCGGCTGATCAGCTGCTGCTCGTTCCAGCGCGCAAACGGCTGCCGTTCATAGACGCGCAGCAGCAAGGTGTCCGGCCAGCGCTTGCGTGCCTCGACCGACTCCACCCACGGCAACGCCGCCACCGCCTTTTGCACCGCACTGAGATCCAGTGCGAAGAAGCCCTTGCCCAGCTTCGGCTGCACTGCCGCCCGAATGTCGGCCGCACTGACATGCTGGAATTCGGCCTGCACGGTGAGTCGTGTCACCGGCCAGCGGCCGGCGGCAAACCAGCCGCGCAGCACGCCGACGATCGGCAGCGCGACCAGCGCAATGGCCAGGCACCAGGCAACGAGGCGGAGGCTTCCTTTCACGAACCCTCCTGCAAGCTGGTTTCCAGTACGCGCCAACACAGCTCCTGGTAGTCGATACCCGCCACCGCAGCAGCCTTGGGCACCAGCGAGTGCGAGGTCATGCCGGGGGCGGTGTTCACTTCCAGCAACCAGTTGCGACCATGCCGGTCACGCATCACGTCGACCCGACCCCAGCCCGAGCAGCCGAGAGCATCGAATGCCGCCAGCGACAGCGCAGCCAGTTCGTCAGCGGCCGCACCGTCGGCACCCGGGCAGATGTATTGCGTGTCTTCGGCTATGTACTTGGCGTTGTAATCGTAGAACGCGCCTTTCGGCACGATGTGGATGCTTGGCAATACCTGACGACCGAGAACCGCCACGGTCAGCTCATCTCCTTCGATCAGTGTTTCCATCAGCAGGTCGCCGGGGTATTTCGCCGCCAACTCCACCGCCGCGGCCAGATCCTTCTCGGCGAACACCCGCGTCACACCGACGCTGGAACCCTCGCAGGCCGGCTTGACGATGAGCGGAAAGCCGACCTTGCGCGCGGCCACATGGACATCGGCACCACGCGGCAACGCGGTGAAGGTCGGCGTCGACAGGCCCAGCGATTGCCACACGCGCTTGGAACGCGTCTTGTCCATCGACAATGCCGACCCAAGCACGCCCGAGCCGGTGTATGGCACCTTCAGCGATTCCAGCGCCCCCTGCAGCACGCCATCCTCACCACCGCCGTTCTGCCCGTGCAGGATGTTGAACACGCGGGCAAAGTGGCCCGCACGCAAGGCATCGAGCAGGGCCGGAATCCCATCGATCGGGTGCGCGTCGATACCGCGCGCCTGCAACGCGGCGAGCACATTGCGACCCGAGTCGAGCGACACCTCGCGCTCGGCCGAGCTGCCACCCATCACCACCGCAACGCGCCCGAACCGGGCCGCATCATGGATCCGGTGCACGTAGTTGCTGTTCACTTGTTTGTCCTCAGATGGCCGCTGCGCGCCAGCTCGACCGCGGCAGCACCGATGTCGCCGGCGCCGAGCAGCAACAAGATGTCTCCGTCGCGCAGCAGGCTCGGCAGGCTGTCCTTCAGATCGCGCGGGTGATCAATCAGCACCGGGTCGACCTTGCCCCGCGCGCGCACCGCACGGGCCAGTGCACGACCGTCGGCGCCGGCAATCGGTGATTCGCCGGCCGGGTACACGTCGGTCAGCACCAGCACGTCGGTTTCGGCGAGCACGTTGGCGAAATCGTCGAGCAGGTCGCGGGTGCGGCTGTAACGGTGCGGCTGGAAACCGACCACCAGCCGCCGCTCCGGCCAGCCACCACGCACCGCCTCGAATACCGCCGCCAACTCGCGCGGGTGATGGCCGTAGTCGTCAACCAGCAACACGCTGCCCTGGTCGAGCGCAATCTCGCCACGCCGGTGAAAGCGGCGACCGACACCTTGAAAGTGCTTCAGCGCATGAGCAATCGCCTCGGCTTCCACGCCGAGCTGCCAGCCGATCGTGGCGGCGGCCAATGCGTTCAGCACATTGTGCCGACCCGGCAGGTTCAGCGTCACCGGCAGGGTTTCCTCGCGGCCGGGGAGCTGCAGCTCGAAGTGCATTTCGAAACCCTGCTGACGCAGGTTCAGCGCGCGCACATCGGCCTCGTCGCTATCGATGCCGTAGCGAGCCACGCGGCGATTGGTGGAACGTGCCAGCAAGGCCACTTCCGGATCGTCGACGCACAACACGGCCAGGCCGTAAAACGGCAGTCGATGCAGGAACGCGTCAAAAGCCTGTTTCACATGAGCAAAGTCGCCGCCGTAGTTTTCAAGGTGATCGGCATCGATATTGGTGATTGCCGCGATCACCGGCGACAGCATCAGGAACGAGCCGTCCGACTCGTCCGCCTCGGCCACCAGATACTGCCCGGTGCCAAGCCGGGCATTGGCGCCGGCGGCATTGAGCTGGCCACCGATCACGAACGTCGGGTCGTAGCCGGCTTCGGCCAGCACACTGGCAGTGAGACTGGTCGTGGTGGTCTTGCCATGGGTGCCTGCGATCGCCACGCCTCGGCGGAAGCGCATCAGTTCACCCAGCATTTCGGCGCGCGGAATCACCGGGATGCGCGCGGCGCGGGCAGCGACCAATTCCGGGTTGTCCTGCCTGATCGCGCTCGAAGTGACCACCACGTCGACGCCCGCGATGTGCTCCGCGGCATGGCCGACATGCACTTCGATACCCAGCTTCTGCAGGCGCTGCGCTGTCGGTGAATCGGCGCGATCCGAGCCGGAGACGGTGTAGCCGAGGTTGTGCAACACCTCGGCGATGCCGCTCATGCCGACGCCGCCTATGCCAATGAAATGGACGCAGCGAAACGTGCTCATCAGATCGTCGTGGGCAGCAAGCCTCTTCATGCAGCCACCTCCTGGCACGCGCGGGCGATGGTTTGCGCGGCGGCGGGTTTGGCCAGCGTGCGTGCCGCCTCTGCCATCGCCAGCAGATCGGCGCGATTGCCCAGCAGGGACTCCAGCCGCCGTGCCAATACTTGTACGTCCAGATCTTTCTCCTGCATGACTTCAGCGGCACCGGCCTTGACGAGTACCGCGGCATTGCGGGTCTGGTGGTCGTCGACCGCATGCGGAAACGGCACCAGCACGGCGCCGAGTCCGGCCGCGGAAAGCTCGGCCAGGGTCAGTGCGCCAGCGCGACACACCGCGAGGTCGGCCTTCGCATAGGCCGCGGCCATGTCGTCGATGAAGGCAACCACTTCCGCCTCGACCCCAGCCCGCGCGTAGGCATCGCGCGCCTCGTTCAGGCCACGACTTCCGCACTGGTGCAGCACCTGCGGACGTCCAGCCGGATCGATCAGGGCCAACGCCTGCGGCAATGCCAGGTTCAACGCACGCGCGCCAAGGCTGCCGCCCAGCACCAGCAATTGTGCACGTCCCTGGCGGATGGCCATGCGCTGCGTGGGCGACGGCAGCGCGGCAATCGCCCCGCGCACCGGATTGCCTACCCATTCGCCCTGCGGCAGGGCATCGGCGAAACCCACCAGTACGCGCCGGGCCAGGCTGGCAAGCTTGCGGTTGGTGAAGCCGGCCACACTGTTCTGCTCGTGCACCAGCAGCGGCCGTCGCAACAGCCACGCCGCCAGGCCGCCAGGCCCGGCCACATAGCCACCCATCGACAGCACGCTGCGCGGCTTGACCTTGCGCAGCACGGCCAGAGAAGCGAACAGCGCGCGCAGCAACATCAGCGGTGCCAGCAAGCGGGTCTTGAGACCCTTGCCGCGCAGGCCGCCGACCGCCACCGCATGCAGCTCGATCTGATGCGCCGGCACGACCTTCGTTTCCATGCCGCCGAGCGCGCCCAGCCAGACCACCGGCACGCCCTCGTCGCGCAGGCAATCGGCCACCGCCAGGCCGGGGAATATGTGGCCACCGGTACCACCGGCCATGATCAGCACGGGTGCGGACGAGGTCGTCATGCGGCAGCCGCCTCACGCGGCTTGGCCGCGTCGTTCATGTCCACCGCCACGACCGCCGCCGGCATGCGCGTAGCCATCTGGCGCGCGTTGAGAGCGCGATTGATCTCATAGGTGGCGCGCAGCAGGACGCCGGCCATGGCACAGGTCAGCGCCATCGATGAGCCGCCGTAGCTGATCAGCGGCAAGGTCAGGCCCTTGGTCGGCAGCGCGCCGAGGTTCACCCCGATCGAGACGATCGCCTGCATCGCCAGCATCAATGAAATGCCGAACGCGACATAGCCGGCAAAGCGCTGCCCGACCTCGACTCCCTTCAACCCGATGTACAGGCCTCGCCCCACGGCCAGACCGAACAGGCCGATCACCAGCAGCACGCCAGCCAGGCCAAGTTCTTCGCCGATCACCGCGAAGATGAAGTCGGTATGCGCTTCCGGCAGATAGGACAGCTTGAGCACGCTGGACCCCAGGCCGACGCCGGTCCATTCGCCGCGACCGATCGCCATCAGCGACTGGGTCAGCTGGAAGCCGTCGTTGAACGGGTCCTTCCACGGATCCATGAACGAGGTCAGTCGTTTCATGCGATAGCTTTCGCCGGTTGCCGCGATGTACAGCAGCGGCATCAACGGCAGACCCATCAGGAACAGATAGATCGGTCGTGCCCCGCCAAGCCAGACCATCGCTATGCTCACCGCGATGACCAGCGTGGCCGAGCCGAAGTCAGGCTGCGCCAGCAGCAGGAGCACGATCACCCCTGCCACTGCGATCGGCTTGATCAAGCCAAGAAACTTCGTTTCCACACTCTCGCGGTGGCGCACGAGGTAGCTGGCGGTATAGATCACCAGGATCAACTTCACCGCTTCCACCGGCTGGAACGTGGTGATCAGCAAGTTGAGCCAGCGCCGCGCACCGTTGATGCGCATGCCGAAATGCGGCACGAACACCGCCAGCAGCAGCACGAAGGCCAGTGCCAGCAGTGGAAACGCGAATTTCTCCAGCAGCTTCAATTCCGTGCGCATGGCCACGCCGCAGGCAACGACACCCACCGCCAGGAAGATGAGGTGCTTGCGCAGGAAATAGAACGCACCCAGATGCTGACTGTCGGCCACCGCGATCGAACTGGAGGTGACCATCACCACACCGACACTGGCCAGGCCGATCAACGCCACCAGCAGCCACGGATCGAAGCTGCCACGCGGGCCGTTGCGCTTGGTTGCCTGGGATGAGCCGAAGTCGATCATCAGCGCACCTTCAACGTGGCAAGGCCGATGAGAACCAGCACCACCGAGATGATCCAGAAACGCACGATCACCCGTGGTTCCGGCCAGCCCTTCAATTCGAAATGGTGATGAATCGGCGCCATCCGGAACACGCGCTTGCCGGTGAGCTTGAAGCTGGCGACCTGGATCATCACCGAGGCGGTTTCCATCACGAACACGCCGCCCATCACCAGCAGCACGATCTCCTGGCGCACGATCACCGCCACGCAACCGAGCGCCGCACCCATGGCCAACGCACCGACATCGCCCATGAACACCTGCGCCGGATAGGTGTTGAACCAGAGGAAGCCCAACCCTGCCCCGGCCAGGGCGCCGGTGAAAATCGCCAGCTCGCCCGCGCCGGGAATCGAGGGAATGCCGAGGTATTCGGAGAACACCTTGTTGCCGGCAAGGTAGGCGAACACGCCGAGCGCACCGGAAACCAGCACCGTCGGCATGATCGCCAGTCCGTCCAGGCCGTCGGTGAGGTTCACCGCGTTGGAGAAGCCGACGATCATGAGGTAGGTGATCACCACGAAAAACAGGCCCAGCGGCAACACCACATGCTTGAACAACGGCACGTACAACGCAGTCTCGGCCACGGTCACGCCGGGGGCGGCGTGCGGCGCGGTGTAGTACAGGAACAATGCGGCGCCGAGTCCGAACACCGACTGCCAGAAATATTTCCAGCGACTGGCCAGCCCGCGACTGTCCTTCAGCACCAGCTTTCGATAATCGTCATAGAAGCCGATCGCGCCGTAGCTCAGCAGCACCGCCAGCACGACCCAGACATAGCGGTTGTGCAGGTCGGCCCACAGCAAGGTGGCCACGGTGACCGACAGCAGGATCATCACGCCGCCCATGGTTGGCGTGCCGGCCTTGACCAGATGCGTCTGCGGGCCATCGCTGCGCACCACTTGACCGGCCTTCAACGCGGACAGCCGGTTGATCAGCCACGGCCCGCACAGCAGCGACATCGCCAGCGCGGTGAGCGCGGCCATGATCGTGCGGAAGGTGATGTACTGGAAAAGATGCATGGCGGTGAAATGCCGTGCCATCCAGTCGGCCAGTTCAAGCAGCATGGAATCCCCCCCCGTTGTTCTTGCCTGCCTCACCCAGCAGCGCAGCCGCGACCTGCTCCATGCCGGCCGAACGCGAGCCTTTCACCAGGCAGGTGACGCCCGCATGCAACTGCGCCCGCAGTGCGTCGATCAATGCCGCCTTGTCCTCGAAATGCGCCGCACCGGCGCCAAACGCCTCGACCGTGGCCATGCTCAGCGGCCCCACCGCAAACAGCCGATCGATGCCACGCGCCCGCGCCATCGCACCCATGCCGGCATGTAGCTCGCGCGCATCCGTGCCCAACTCGGCCATGTCGCCCAGCACCAGCCAGCGCTCGCCAGCGGCGAGCAGC
The DNA here is from genome assembly GCA_035564915.1 of Rhodanobacter sp. Lineage (GTDB taxonomy): Bacteria > Pseudomonadota > Gammaproteobacteria > Xanthomonadales > Rhodanobacteraceae > Rhodanobacter. The sequence continues at coordinate 40,147 of DATMTH010000010.1, read as the reverse complement.
AGGGTCTCGATCGCCGCCGCCATCGAACCGGGGTTGGCGTTGTAGCTGTCGTCGATCACGCTCCAGCCGCCGGCAGTCACTTCGCGGCGCAAGCGTCCGGCCACCGCGGACGCCTGCTCGAGCCCGGCCACGATGGTGTCCAGCGGCACGGCGAGCGCCAATGCCACCGCTGCTGCCGCCAGTGCATTGGCGATGTTGTGCCGGCCCGGCAGCGGCAGCGCCACCTCGGCATCGCCCTGCGGCGTGCTCAACACGAAGTGCGAACCGTCCACGCGCTGCTCGACGATATCGGCGCCCACGTCCGCCGGGTGATCCAGGCCGAAGCGCAGCACTTTCCGGGTACCGGCAAGCCCGCCGAAGAAACTGGCGAAATGATCATCCGCATTGATGATCGCGATGCCGTCGGCCGGCAACGCCTGATAGATCGCGCCCTTGGTCTCGGCGACGCCCTCGATGCTGCCCATGCGCTCAAGATGCGCCGGCGCGATGAGCGTGACGAGGCTGATATCTGGCCGCGCGATGGCAGCGAGGTAATTGATGTCACCGGGCTTGCCTGCGCCCATCTCGAACACGGCGTATTCGGCATCCCGCGGCATCGCCAGCAAGCTGAGCGGCAAACCCAGTTCGTTGTTCTGATTGCCGGCACTGACATGGGTGCGGCCATGACGCGAAAGGATCGAGGCCAGCAGGGTCTTCACCGTGGTCTTGCCGTTGGAACCGGTGATGCCGACCACGCGCACATTGCGCTGCGCACGTACCGCACTGGCCAGATCGCCCAGTGCCAGCGCCGCATCATCCACCAGCACCTGCGGCAGCTCGCTGTCGACCCGACGCGTCACCAGGGCGGCCACGGCGCCCCGCGCTGCGGCCTCGGCAAGATAGTCATGACCATCGACGTGCTCGCCCTTCAGGGCCACGAACAGGTTGCCAGGCAGCAGCTTTCGCGTGTCGATGGCGGCACCGGTGATCTCGACGGCGTCCACTCCGGCGCTGCCGTCGAGCAGCTTGCCGTGCGTCCACATCGCAATGGCCCCCAGTTGCATCATGCGCGCGGCTCCCGGCTGATCTGTTCCAGCACGGCATGCGCCACGGCGAGGTCGTCGAACGGACGCTTGCCGTCCCTCCCTTCCTGATAGGTTTCATGACCCTTGCCGGCCACCAGCACCACATCGCCCGGCCGGGCCAAAGCCAGCGCACCAGCGATCGCCACGGCACGGTCACGCTCGACCGTCATCGCCGGTGCCGCGGTCATGCCGGCAACGATCTGCGCCACGATCGCATCGCCATCTTCGCCGCGCGGGTTGTCATCGGTGACAATGGCCACGTCAGCGAGTCGCGCCGCGATTTCGCCCATCAACGGGCGCTTGCCCGCATCGCGCTCGCCGCCGCAGCCGAACACGCAGATCAGCTTGCCGGCGCAATGGGCGCGCACGGCAGCAAGCGATTGTTCCAGCGCATCCGGCGTATGCGCGTAATCGACCACCACCAGCGGCTGGCCGTGCACGCCGCCAAGCCGGCTCATGCGCCCGTTCACCGGCTGCAGCTGCGCGACGACCTCGACGATACGTGCAAAGGGTTCGTCCAGCGCACCAAGACAAGCCACCACGGCGAGCAGGTTGGCCACGTTGAAGCGCCCGAGCAGCGGACTGCGAATCGCGCGACTGCCCCATGGGCTGCGCAAGTGGAATGCCAGCCCTTCGGCCGACGTGACAATCTCGCTCGCGACGATTTCCGCGTCGCTGCCGTCGGCCATGCCGAAGCGCAGAAGTCGCACACCATCCGGCACCTGCGTCACCAGCTGACGGCCAAACGCATCATCAATGTTGATCACCGCGCTGCGCAGCCCCGGCCAGGCGAACAGCCGTGCCTTGGCGGCACCATAGGCTTCCATGCTGCCGTGGTAATCGAGGTGGTCGCGGGTGAGGTTGGTGAACGCGGCGAGTTCGAAATCGACAGCGGCCACACGCCCTTGCACCAGTGCGTGCGAAGAAACCTCCATTGCCACGTGACTGACCCGGTCGTCGCGGAAATCCGCCAGCCGGGCCTGCAGATTGATCGCATCGGGGGTGGTGCGCTCGCCGCCGTGCAACTGGCCGTGTACCCCGGCACCGAGGGTGCCGATCGAAGCCGCACGGTGGCCGAGCAGGGTCAGTGCCTGGGCCAGCAATTGCACGCACGAGGTCTTGCCGTTGGTGCCGGTAACCCCCACCACGCGCATTGACTCGCTGGGTCGCCGGTAAAAACGCGCGGCAATTTCACCCACGTGTTCATGCAGGCGATCGACCCACAGCAACGGCACCTCCAGTGCGGCGACCTGATCCGGCGCAGGCGCCTCGGCCAGCACGACCCGGGCGCCGCGTTGCACCGCACCGGCGGCGAACTCGATGCCGTGACCCTGACTGCCGCGCAAGGCGAAAAAGGCATCGCCATGACGCACCTGGCGCGAATCCAGGCTGAGCCCGGACACCACCATGTGCGCGGCCATGGGCGTCGCGGCCAATTGTGCGTCGGCGATACCCAGCAACAGTTGGTCGAGGTGGCCCGCGCTCATGGCGTGTCCTCGTCGACCGGAGCGTCATCGATCGGTGCGTCCACCGGTGGCTGGCTGCCCACCAGACCACCGGCACCCTGCAACGGGCCGCCGACATACCAGCGCCCGATGTTGTCCGGCGGCACATCGAGCAGACGCAGGGCACCACTCATGACCTTGGCGAATACCGGCGCGGACACCATGCCGCCGTAATAGCTGCCCTTCTGCGGGTTATCGATCACCACCACGCCGACCAGGCGCGGATTCGTCGCCGGCACGATGCCGGCGAACGCCGCGGTATAGCTGTGCTTGTCGTAGCCACCCGCACTGGCCTTGTGCGCGGTGCCGGTCTTGCCTGCCACGGCGTAATTGGCGATGCGCGCCTGCGGTGCGGTGCTGCCCGGGCCGGTCACCGTCTCCATCATCTGGACCAGCTCGTGGGCCACCGTCGGCGAGATGATCTGCCGGGCCGGATTGTCGTTGTTCTTGATGAACGTCGGACCATGCATCACGCCGCCATCGGCGATGGTGGCGTAGGCATTGGCCAGCTGCAGCACGGTCACGTTGAGGCCGTAACCGTAACCCAGGATGGCCTTTTCCAATGGCCGCCAGTCTCGTCCAATCTTCAGGTAACCGGAGGCTTCGCCGGGAAAGCCGCTGTCGGTGCTGTTGCCGAAACCGAACGCACGATAGGTGTCGTACATCAGCGTGGTGTCGAGATCCATCGCGATATGCGCCGCACCCACGTTGCTCGATTTGGTGATCACCCCGGTAGGCGTCAGCAAGCCGTAGTTGTGGGTATCGTGGATGTCGTGACCCTGGAAATACCAGTGCCCGCCGGTGGTATCGATGATCGGGCCGGTCGGGGTGAACTTGCCGCTGGAAAGCGCAGCCGCCATCAGGATCGGCTTGATCGTGGAGCCGGGCTCGAGCACGTCGGTCATGGCACGATTGCGCCGCTGATCCGGCTTGCTGTTGCCGATCGCGTTCGGGTTGTAGGTCGGCAGGTTGACCATCGCCAGCACTTCGCCGGTCCTGATGTCGAGCACCACCATCGAGCCGGAATCCGCCTTGAATTTTTCCAGCGTGTTCTTCAGTTCGCTGTAGGCCAGGAACTGGATGCCGCGATCGATGCTGAGGGTGAGGTTCTGCCCCGGCTTGGGCGCGCGCACCTGCTCGACGTCTTCCACCACATGGCCCATGCGATCACGGATCACCCGCTTGGCGCCGGGCTTGCCGGAGAGCCAGTCGTCGTAGGCCAGCTCCAGCCCCTCCTGCCCGTGGTCATCGATATTGGTGAAACCGAGCACGTGCGCAGTCACTTCGCCGGACGGGTAATAGCGCTTGAACTCGCGCTGGCCGTTGATGCCGGGGATGCCCAGGTCAAGCACCGCCTGCGCCGCCTCGGGCGACATCTGCCGGCGCAGATAGACGAATTCGCGATCCGAGCGCTGCGCCAGCCGGCTTTTGAGCTCGTCCGCGTCCACCCCCAGAGCACGCGCCAGTTGCGGCAGCCGCTCATCGTTGTCCAACACTTCGGACGGATTGGCCCAGATCGACGTCACCGGGGTCGACACCGCCAACGGCTCGCCATTGCGGTCGAAGATGGTGCCGCGCGACACGGGAATCGGCATTTCACGCAGGAAGCGCGCATCACCCTGGCGCTGGTAGAACTGCTTGCGCACGACCTGCAGGTCGAACGCGCGCGCCACCAGCCCGGTCGCCGTCAAGCCCAGCAGGCCGGCCACCAGCACCATCCGGCGACGTGCGCTGGGGCCGCCGCTGCGACGGCGCTCGGGCCGGGACGGCTTGATATGCTTGCGCCAGCCCATCAGCGCAACAGCCTGATGTCTTGCGGGCGCGGATCGATCATGCCCAATTTCTGGCGTGCCTCTTCGTCGATCCGACGAGGTTCGCCATAGGTCGCCTGCTCCAGCTCCAGCTTGCCGTAATCGATGTTCAGTTCGTCACGCTGGTTTTGCAGTGCGGTCCACTGCACGAACAACACTCGACTCTCATGCCGCGTCCACACCACGCCGATCGCGCTGGCCAGGGCCGCCAGCAGCAGGATCACGGTGAACAGGACTGCGACGGCCCTCATGGGCGCACCTCGCCTGCCAGCTTGCAGGCCACCCGCAGGACGGCCGAACGTGAACGCGGATTGGCCGCCAATTCAGCCCCGGATGGAAACTGCGCCTTGCCGACGGCGGCCAGCTGCGCCGTTGCCGCCTGTACCGGCGGCCCGCGCCGGCTGTTCTGCACCCGGCCGGAATGATCGCGAATGAACAGCTTCACCGCGCGATCCTCCAGCGAATGGAAACTGATGATCGACAGCCGGCCGCCGGGGCGCAGACGTTCGAGCGCGGCATCCAGCCCCTGCTGCAGGGCATCCAGCTCGCCATTCACCCGGATCCGCAGTGCCTGGAAACTGCGCGTCGCGGGATGCTTGCCCGGCTCGCGCCGACCCACGATGCGCTCGATCAACGCAGCCAGCTGACCGGTGCGGACAAATGGCGCCGCCTCGCGGTCGGTCACGATGGCACGGGCGATGCGACGACTGTGGCGTTCCTCGCCGTACTTCCACAACACCTCGGCGATCTCGCGCTCATCCGCCTGCGCCAGGAAATCCGCCGCGCTGTCGCCCTGGGTGGTATCCATGCGCATGTCCAGCGGCGCATCGGCCATGAAGCTGAAACCGCGCGCGGCCTCGTCCAGTTGCGGCGAAGACACGCCCAGATCAAGCAGCACGCCGTCGAGACCGGCCGCCGTTTCGTCCCATTCGGCCAGGCTGGAGAAATTGGCATGCCGGATCGACACCCGCGAATCGCCGGCAAACTCAGCCTGCGCGGCGGCGATGGCGGCGGGATCACGATCCATCAAGAGCAGTCGCCCGCCAGGCCCCAGGCGCGCCAGTACCGCGCGAGCGTGACCGCCGCGACCAAAGGTACCATCGAGATAGCGCCCGTCAGACTGCACGGACAGACCCTCCACCGCCTCACCCAGCATTACCGGGATGTGCTGCAGCGGCTCGGAGCCTGAATTTGTATTCCGGCTCGTGGCCATGCCGCACTCCCGCTCCCTTGTCGCGTTTGTCGCTGCGTCCTGCTACAGACGCAGGTCGGCCATGTCGTTGGTGATGTCGTCTTCGCCGATGCTCTGGCGGATCTTGGCCAGGTGCGCCTGCTCGCTCCACAATTCGAACTTGTTGCCCATGCCCAGCAGCACCGCCTTCTTCTCGATCCCTGCCGCCGCCCGTTGACTGGCCGGCAGCAACACTCGCGCCGCGCCATCGGGCTCGACCACCGCCGCCGCACCGACCAGCTTCATCTGCAGGTCACGATGGGCGGCCTTGACCTTGGGCAAGGCATTGACCTGGTCACGCACCTGCTCCCACTCCGCATGCGGAAACAGCCACAGGCAACCCGGTTCGAACGGGTTGTAGGTGATCACCAGACGATTGGCGCACTCGCCCGCCACCAGCTCCCGATACGCAGTCGGGATGGCCAGGCGGCCCTTGTCGTCTACAGTGATGGCGGTTTCGCCTTGGAACACAGTCAGCAGACTCCACTAAAACCCACGATTTCACACTGGAACCCACGATAGTCTCGCCTCATGAGACTGTCAAGGGATTTTCGCTTGTGAATCAATGAGTAAAGGCCGAATCCTGACTGCGCATCCAGCACTTTCTCAGGAATATCCGCAAGGTGTTTGAATGCATGGAATTTTTCAATGAATCTTGCGGGCCGGTTTGGGCGCACCCAAGGCAAATTCGGGCTCCGGACGGGCATCGCAGATGAATCAGCGTTCATCCGCGCACCAAGTCGCCCGCACGATGAATCGCGCGGACGACATGGGCCTGAACGAGGTGGAGTCGGCCTGTAAGCCGGGTTCTGTACGTCTTGCGACGCGACAGTCATTCCTCTCGGCCAGGTGTCGCCACCTGGCTCCAGCAACCTACCCGGGAACAACGCGGGCCGCGTTATCGTTCCCCTATTTGGTCTTGCTCCGAGTGGGGTTTACCGTGCCGTACGACGTTGACCCCGTACGCGGTGCGCTCTTACCGCACCCTTTCACCCTTGCCTGATCCTCTTGCGAGGCCATCGGCGGTCTGCTCTCTGTTGCACTGGCCGTCAGCTCGCGCTGCCCAGGAGTTACCTGGCACTCTGCCCTGTGGAGCCCGGACTTTCCTCGATGCACTTGCGTGCGACGCGACTGTCCGGCCGACTCCGTCGACAAGTCTAGTGGGAGCGCACCCCGTACGCGATGCTTTTGTTCGAGGCCCGCAACGAAGAGCATCGCGCACAAGGTGCTCTCCTACCCCTCGTACAGGTATTTGCGTGGCGCCCCGCTGATCGCCGCGGCCAGCTTGGCCGCCTTCGCCGGCGGCAACTCCTCGCGCAGGATCGCGAACACGCGCCGGCCTTCGGTCAGCTTCGCATCCGCTTCCTCACCGCGCCCGGCCACCAGGATCACATGCTCGCCACGCTGCTGATCCGGATCGCTGGCGACATGTGCCGCCAGTTCCGCCAGTGGCTCGCCCAGTACGGTCTCGAACATCTTGGTCAGCTCACGCGCCAGCACAGCCTCGCGATCGCCGCCGAAAACGTCGCGCATGTCGAGAAGGCTTTCGGACACCCGATGCGACGACTCATAGAAGATGATCGTGCGCGACTCGGCGGCCAGTGCCTGCAGGCGACCGCGCCGAGCCGCCGCTTTCGGTGGCAGGAAACCCTCGAACACGAAGCGGTCACTGGGCAACCCCGCCACCGACAATGCCGCGATCGCCGCACAGGCACCCGGCACGGGTATGCAGCGGATGCCCGCAGCGCGAGCGGCACGCACCAGCCGGAAGCCGGGGTCGCTGATCAGCGGCGTGCCCGCGTCCGAGATCAACGCCACCGAATCGCCCGCCCGCAACCGCCGCACGAGCGCATCCACCGCATCACGCTCATTGTGCTCATGCAGCGCGATCAACGGCGTGTCAATGTTGTGATGCACCAGCAGCGGTCGACTGTGCCGGGTATCTTCGGCCGCGATTATCGCCACTGCGCGCAGCGTCTCGATGGCACGGGACGACAGATCGTCGCGATGACCGATCGGGGTGGCCACCACCCACAGACAGGCTGGCTGAACTGATGACATCCGGGTACTCCGTAGACCGACAAGACGATCAGCTATCATCGCGCATTGATGACCAAGACGAACAAGGGACCGCCCATGCGCCTCATGCGCCTCTCGCGTGCCGCCGCCATCGGACTGATTCTTTCCGTCGCGCTGAGCGCCTGCGTACCGATGAACGCGACACGTTCACCGGCAGAGATCGCTGCCGCGCAGCAAGCCGCCACGCTCGCGCAGCAAGGCCAGTTCGATCAAGCGGCGCAGGCCTATCTCAACCTGGCCAGCCAGTCACGCGGCCACGCCGACAGCTATCGCCTGCTGGCCGCCGAAGCCTGGCGCCAGGAGGGTCAGATCGACCGCGCCGCGCCGATACTCGCGAACGTCAAGCGGCAACATCTGACCGGCGACGAGCCGCTGCGACTGGATCTGTTGCTGGCTGAACTCGCACTCAGCCGGCACGACGCGAATACCGCGCTGCGGCTCACCATCCAGCCGAAAGTCAGCGTGCCGGCAGATCTGCAGGCGCGCCTGCTCGAGTTGCGCGCCCGCGCCATGAAGGCCAGTGGCGACCTCTGGGGTGCAGCGCGCACGCGGGTGCAGATGGACGACCATCTGCACGGTTTCGACCAGTCACAGAATCGCCGGCAGGCACTCGACCTGCTCACCTCGCTGGGTGCGCCGCCACTCCAGCAACGCGCCGCGGCGATGCAGCCAGGCGATCACATGCTGCCATGGGTCAACGAGGCACTGCGCCAGCTTGGCGTCACCGTGGCACAGACACAGCCGGATCTGCAGCAGGCTGTCGGCACCTTGCTGCCCGGCGCAGGCGCCACCGTGCGCGAGGGCTACAAGGTGCCGGCCCAGGTCGCCCTGCTGCTGCCCGCCGATGGTGATTATGCGGCAGCAAGCATGCCGATCCGCCAGGGTTTCTTTGCCGCGTATTTCGACGCCGCCAGCAACCACGCGCCACGACCATCGATCCATGTCTACGACAGCAAGGGCACCACCGACGGCGCCGTGCAAGCCTATCAACAGGCCGTCAGGGACGGTGCGCAACTGGTCGTCGGACCACTCACCCGCGGCGAAGTGGCTGCCGTATTCGACCAGGGGCAACTGCCAGTACCGGTGCTGGCACTGAATCATCCCGACACCCGGCAATTGCCGGCCGGCAACACCAGCGAGTTTGGCCTGCTGCCTGAAACCGAGGGCGCCCAAGCGGCAGACCACATGATCGAGCGTGGCTTGCGGCACGCGTACGTGGTGATTTCCGGTGACGATTTCGCCCGCCGCGCGGCAGGTGCGTTCAAAGCCGAAATGATCTCCCGTGGCGGCGATGTGGTGGGCAGCACCGAGTTGCCTGCCAGCGGCACCAGCTACGCCGACAACATCCGCGGCATGCATTTTCCACCTGCACCAGCCACACCCGCGACAACCGTGGCGACCCCGTCCAGCACCGGCACGCCCGCCGAGAGCGTCAGTGAAGGCAGCGGCATCTTCATCAGCATGCGTCCGATGCAAGCACGCCTGCTGCTGCCGCAATTGCGCATCGCTCGCGTCGATCTGCCGATCTTCGCCACATCGCATGTCTACGGTGGTACCGACGACGCAGCCAACAACCGCGATCTGGATGGGCTGGAGTTCTGCGACGCGCCCTGGCTGTTCAATGCCCAGCCGGGCCTGCCCGACCGGGGCACGATCGCGGCGATGTTGCCGGCGGCCCGCGATGGTTCAGCCCGGCTGTTCGCGTTCGGGATGGACGCCTGGAACCTGGTGCCTTACCTCGACTGGCTGCGCGCACATCCTGGCAGTTATGTACCCGGCGCCAGCGGCCAGCTTGCCGCCGACCGCTTCGGCCGCGTGCGTCGCGTGCTGATCTGGGCGCAGTTCCAGAACGGCATCGCGCGGCCGCTCGGCGGCAGCCTGCAGATGGACGATTTGCCAGCGGGTACGCCGGCACCAGCCGGAAGTGCGCCGGCACCCGCCAGTTCATCGGCGGCCACCGACAAGCTGCCCATGACCGGCAATCCGCCAGCATCGCACTGATGCGCGCAGCCGGCGATGACTTCGAGCGGCGTGCCTGCAGCGAGCTCGAACGAGCCGGGTTGAAACTGCTGGCACGCAACTACGCCACTCGTCACGGCGAGCTGGATCTGGTCATGCGTGATGGCGATACCGTGGTATTCGTCGAAGTGCGTTATCGCAAGAGTGCCAGCCACGGTGACGCCGTTGCCTCGGTCACCACCAGCAAACAGGCCAAGCTGATTCTTGCGGCACAGCATTGGCTGGCCGCACACCCCCAGCATGCGCGACGCGCCTGTCGCTTCGACGTGGTCAGCTATGACGGGCCACCCGATGCCATCCGGCGTGACTGGCTGCGCAGCGCTTTCGAGGCAGGTTGAGTCATCCCTGCACAAACTGTTGGAGCGGCTTCAGCCGCGAGGCTTCTGCTTTTTTGGCCACGGCAAGAGCATCGCGGCTGAAGCCGCTCCTACAATGGCAGCCCATGGCACCCCATGACGTCGACGCCGTTTGCCGGCGTAACCTGCGATAGGCTTTATCCATGCCGCTGCCCACCGACTTGCTGACCCGCCTGCGCGAAACATTTTCTGCCGGCGCCTTCGCCCTCGGCGAAGCCGAGCGGATTGCCTACTCCTACGACAACTCGCGCCGGCATGCGCTGCCCGACGCGGTGGTGTTTCCGACTGAACACGCTCAGGTCGTAGCGCTGGTGCAAGCCTGCCGCGCCCACAGCGTACCGGTGATCGGTCGCGGCCGTGGCAGCAACACCACCGGCGCCACGGTACCGGTGAACGGTGGCGTGGTGGTGAGCTTCGAACGGATGAACCGGATCATGCGCATTGATCCGGACAACCGTCTCGCGGTGGTCGAGCCGGGCGTCCTGAACGGCGATCTGCAAGACGCGCTCGCGTCGCACGGCTTTTTCTGGCCGCCCGATCCCAGCTCGGCGCCATGGTGCACGATTGGTGGAAACCTTGCCTGCAACTCGGCCGGGCCACGCACGGTGAAATACGGCAGCCCCCGCGAAAACACGCTGGGCCTGCGCGGCGTCGCCGGCAACGGCGACAGCTTTCGCTGCGGCACCTGGACCAGCAAGGGTGCCACCGGCTATGACCTCACCCGGCTGCTGATTGGCTCGGAAGGCACCCTGGGCCTGATCACCGAAGCCACCCTCAAGATCACCCCGAAACCCTCGGCCATCCGCACCTTGCGCGCCACCTATCGCGATGTCGGTAGTGCGGCGCGTGCCGTCGCGCGGATCATGGCGCAGCCGGTCACCCCGTGCGCGCTGGAATTCATCGACGACGTGGCGCTGAAACTCGCCCACGACTACGGCGGCGACATCGTGCCACTGGCCGGCGCGATGCTGATGATCGAAGTCGATGGCGAAGCCTCCGCTTTGCCTGCGGCGGGGGAGGCCGTATCGCGCGCAGCCCGTGGCGATGGCCTCGACGAATTGCATGTCGCCGACACCGCGGCGGAAACCAAGGCATTGTGGTCGGCTCGCAAGGCACTGTCTCCGGCACAACGCACCATGTCTCCGAACAAGATCAACGAAGACGTGGTCGTGCCGGTCAGCCGCCTGCCCGAGCTGGTCGACGGGATCAAGGTGCTGGCACGGAAGCACGAGCTGCCGATCGTCAGCTTCGGCCACGCCGGCAACGGCAACCTGCACGTGAACCTGCTGCCGCGCGACGAGCTGGAACGCGCACGTGCGCCAGCCTGCCTGGCCGAATTGTTTGCGCTGGTCATCGCGCTCGACGGCACCTTGTCGGGCGAGCACGGCATCGGCATGATCAAGCGCGAGTTCATGCCGCTGGCATTGGAACCGGCCACCCTCAGCCTGATGCACCATATCAAGCTGGCTTTCGACCCGGATGGCATCCTCAATCCGGGCAAGCTGCTGCCTTGATGGCAGCGCATCAAGAGTCGGAAATGGAACATCGGAGAATCAAGCCCGGCATCTCTGCGACCCGTGCAGTGAACAGCCTGCTCACGGACATTCGCGCCTGCCGGATCTGCGAAGCGCAGCTGCCGCTTGGGCCACGACCCGTGCTGCAGGCGTCAGCGACATCGCGGCTGCTGATCGTCAGCCAGGCACCCGGGCGCAAGGTGCATGAGAGCGGCATTCCATTCGATGATGTCAGTGGCCAGCGTCTGCGCGAATGGCTGGGTATCGACAAAGCGACGTTTTACGACGCCAGCCGGGTGGCCATCGTGCCGATGGGTTTCTGCTTCCCCGGCAGCGGCAGGGGTGGCGACCTGCCACCCCGCCCGGAATGCGCACCAACCTGGCATCCGCGCCTGCTGCCACTGCTGACCCGGGTGCGGCTTACCCTGGTCATCGGCCAGTACGCACAGGCCGGCGTCCTCGGCGTGCCGCGCGGCACCCGTCTTACCGATACCGTGCAGGCCTGGCGCGATCATCTTGCGCGCGGGCATCTGCCGCTACCGCATCCGAGTCCGCGCAATCGCCTGTGGTTGCTGCGCAACCCGTGGTTCGAAGCGGAGCTGTTGCCCGTGCTGCGCGGGCAGGTGGCCAGTGCCCTGCACCACCCCGGCTGACATGGCGCTGCACCGCGCCTTGCCGGTTCGCTGCGGCATCCTCTAACCTGCGGCAAGATTTGGAGCCGCGAACTGATCGCGGCCCGCCAGGGGAAAACCACGCATGCCGGACCATCGCCCATGAGCCTCAAGCTCCGCCTCATCGTCATGAACTTCCTGCAATTCTTCGTGTGGGGCTCATGGCTCACCACGGTGGGCAACTATTGCTACCAGACACAGCACTGGTCGAGCACCGAGTTCGGCGCGATCTTCGCGACCATGGGCATCGCCTCGCTGTTCATGCCTGCGCTGATGGGCATCGTGGCCGACAAGTGGATCAACGCCGAGCGCCTGTATGCCGTGCTGCACCTGCTGGGCGCGTGCATGCTGTTCATCGTGCCGACCATCGGCAGCCCGCAACTGCTGTTCTGGGTGATGCTGGTCAACATGTGCTTCTACATGCCGACCATCGCGCTGTCGATCACCGTGGCCTACAACGCACTGAAAGCCGATGGCCAGGACATCGTCAAGGTGTATCCGCCGATCCGCGTATGGGGCACGGTGGGCTTCATCGTCGCGATGTGGACCATCAGCCTGCGTCACCTGGACACCTCGCCCACCCAGTTCTACGTGGCCGGGATCGCAGCCGTCCTGCTGGGGCTGTACTCGTTCACCCTGCCACGCTGCCCGCCGACGTACACCAGGCATGCGTCACTGGTCGACGCGCTGGGCCTGCGCGCATTCGCCTTGATGAAGCAATACAAGATGGCAGTGTTCTTCCTGTTCGCCATGGCGCTGGGAGCATCGCTCCAGCTGACCAACGCCTACGGCAACACCTTCCTCAGCGATTTCGGCAGCAATCCGGCATACGCGCAATCGTTCGTGGTGAAGTATTCGAACATCGTGCTGTCGCTGTCGCAGGTCTCGGAAACACTGTTCATCCTGGCCATTCCGTTCTTCCTGTACCGCTTCGGCATCAAGACGGTCATGCTGATCAGCATGGTCGCGTGGGTGTTGCGCTTCGGCCTGTTCGCCTACGGCAACCCGACCGACCTGTTGTGGATGATCCTGCTGTCCAACATCGTCTACGGCATGGCGTTCGACTTCTTCAACATCTCCGGCTCGCTGTTCGTGGAAGGCCAGGCCGACCCGCAGATCCGCGCCAGCGCACAAGGCCTGTTCATGCTGATGACCAATGGCATCGGTGCCGTGCTGGGCAGCTCGCTGAGCGGCATCATCATCGACCGCTACTTCACCGGCCCCGGTGGCGTGCTGCACTGGCATGAAATCTGGCTGAGCTTCGCCAGCTACTCGCTGGTGGTCGCGGTGCTGTTTGCGCTCCTGTTCAAGCACAAGCATGTGCGTGGCAACCCGGTGCTGCAACCCGGCGCTCCGCTGCACGGATGAGCCGGACTCAGTCCGCGAACACCACCACCTGGCGGATCGCCTCGCCACGACGCAGACGGTCAAAGCCGGTATTGATGTCGTCCAGCGCAAGCCGGTGCGACAGCAGCCGATCCACCGGCAATCTGCCATGTCGATACATCGCCACATAGCGGGGTATATCACGGCGAGGGATCGCCGAGCCCATGTACGAGCCTTTGATCGTGCGCTCCTCCGCCACCAGACTCACCGCCGGCACGCTGAACATGCGACCCGGCGCAGGCAAGCCCACGGTCACCGTCGTGCCACCGCGACGGGTCGCGGCGTAGGCCTGCGCCAACACTTGTTCGTTGCCGACCGACTCGATCGCGTGCTGCACGCCTCCAGCCGCGAGCTCGCGGATCGCGGCAACGGCGTCCTGATCATTCGCGTTGATCGCGAAATCGGCACCGAGCTCACGTGCCAGCAGCAGCTTTTCCTGCACCACGTCGACCGCGATCAACGGATGCGCCGACGCTGCCCGCGCACCGAGCAAGGCAGCCAGACCGACACCACCGAGACCAAACACGGCCACGCTTTCGCCCGGTGCCACCCGTGCGGTGTTGATCACGGCCCCCACACCGGTCATCACCGCACAACCGAACAAGGCGGCAATGTGCGGCGGCACATCCGGATCGATGCGCACCGCCGAACGTACCGACGTCACGGCGTACTCGGCGAAACCTGAAACGCCGAGATGATGCAGCAACTGTTCGCCGGTGCCGGCATGCCAGCGCCGCCCGCCACCGAGCAGGCTGCCGTCCGCATTCGCCTGCGCCCCCGGTTCGCACAACGCCGGGCGCCCGGTCGAGCAGGGCTCGCAATGACCGCACACCGGCACGAAGGAGAACACCACCCGATCGCCGACCGCGAAATCGTCGACGCCCGGGCCCGGCTCCACCACTTCGCCGACGGCCTCATGGCCCAACACCATCGGCAACGGCCGCGGCCGCGAGCCATCGATCACCGACAGATCCGAATGACACAGTCCGGCAGCCAGTACCCGGACGCAGATCTCGCCCGGGCCCGGCGGCGCCAGCTCCACCGTCTCGATCGCCAGCGGCCGTGACTGCGCATACGGCGTGACCCGGCCCATTTCGCGCAACACGGCCGCACGCACCTTCATGGCAACTCCGTCTTCAAGGGTTCCAACGCTGCGCGCATCGATGCAGGCAGCGGCAGCGGGCGCCGTTCATTGCGATCGACGAACACATGCACGAACCAGCCTTCGGCCGCCGGTGTGTCACGTCCCTCGCGGAACAAACCGATGCCATAGCGCACGCTGGAATTGCCCAGGTGTTCCACGCGCAGGCCGGCCTCGATCGTTTCCGGGAACGCGATCTCGCCGAGGAAGCGGCAATGCGATTCAGCGCATACGCCGATCACCGCGCCGTGCTTGATGTCCAGCCCGCCCCGGGTGATCAGGTACGTGTTGATGACCGTGTCGAAATAGCTGTAGTACTCGACATTGTTGACGTGGCCGTAGATGTCATTGTCCTTCCAGCGCGTGGCCAGAGGCAGGAAATGGCGGTAGTTGTCGCGGTGATTCATGACTCGCTCCGTTTCGGGTGCGTAAAAAACTCAACCGGCAACCTCGCGCTCCTGCAGCGCACGCCACATTACCTTGCCGGTGCCGGACTTCGGCAACTGCTGCACGAACTCGACCACATGCGGCGCCTTGTAGGCCGCCATGTGCTCACGCGCCCACGCGATCAACCCCGACTCATCCAGCTGCTGGCCGGCGCGCAACACCACGAACGCCTTCACGCTCTCGCCGCGATGCGCATCGACATAGCCAATCACGCAGGCTTCCAGCACCGCCGGATGGCCATACAGGATCGTCTCCACCTCGGCTGGCCAGACCTTGTATCCGGACGCGTTGATCATCCGCTTGAGGCGATCGACCATGAAGAAGTAACCCTCCTCGTCCACCCGCGCCAGATCGCCGGTGCGGAAGTAGCGCACGCCTTCCACCTCGACGAAGGCTGCCGCGGTGGCTGCTGGATTGCCCCAGTAACCCTGGAACACCTGCGGTCCGTTGACCAGCACTTCGCCGACCTCGCCAACCGGCAGCGGCGCAAGAGTCAGCGGATCGACCACCATCGCGTGCGTGTTGCACACCGGCAGGCCCAGGCATTGCGGCTTCGGTCGGTGCGCGGGATTGGTATGCGTCGGTGCCATGGTTTCGGACAAGCCATAGCCTTCCACGTACGGAATGCCCCACAACGCCTGGATCTTCTCCGCCACCGCGCGTGGCATCGCCGCGCCGCCACCGGTAAGCAGGTTCAGCGAGGCCAGTTCGTGCGGATCCAGATCCGGTTGATTGAGGAAATCGATCAACATGGTCGGGATCGCGGTCCACGCGGTGACGCCATGGCGGGCGATCAGCATCGCGGCGCAGCGCTTGTCCCAACGCGTCATCACGACCATCGTCGCGCCCAGCCACACCGGCGTGTTGACGCCAGTCTGCAAGCCGGTGACGTGGAACATCGGCAGGCACACCAGTACCACGGCGTCCTTGGCCATACGGCACCACTCGGCACTGCCGACGGTGTTCTGCATCACGCTGCGATGCGTGTGCATGCAACCCTTCGGCTCGCCGGTTGTACCGGAGGTATAGGGAATGATCGCCAGATCGGCGGCACCGGCAGTGTGTGCCGCTGGCGCCAGTTGCGCGGCGAGCGCGTCCATCCATGCCGTGGTGCCGGCGATCGCCTGTCGCGGCGCACTCACGCATTCGGGCAGCGGCAAGTCGGTGGGCACGGTGAGGTAGTCGGCATAGCTCACCGCCAGTGCATGCTGCAGGCGGCCGTCGTCAAGCAGCGAGACAATGGCCGGCGCCAACGCCTGGTCGAAGACCGCCAGCTTCGCGCCACTGTCGGCGACGATGTGGCTCACTTCGGCGGCGAGGTTCATCGGATTGATCGGCACCACCACCGCATCGGCGCGCAGCACCGCGTGATACGCGATCACGAACTGCGGGCTGTTCTGCAGGTACAGCGCCACGCGATCGCCCTTGCCCACGCCGCATGCCTGCAACCAGCCGGCCAGCGCATCGACCTGCTGCTTCAACTCGGCGTAACTCAGCACGCTGTCGTAATAGATGATGGCCGGATGCTGCGGGTAGCGTGCGGCCGCCACTTCCAGGTTGTAGTGAAGCGATGTCTCGGGCAACCGCAAACTCTGCGGCAGGCCCGGTGGCCAATATTCAAGATTCACGGAAGCAATCCTCCCCGGATGGCGGGCTTCAGAAACGACCCTCGACAGCTTCGTAAACGGTGTTGCGCAGTGCCATCAGCTTCGGGCCAAAATCCTGGATCAGCTTCTCGCGTGTCATGACCGACACCCGTCCGCTGCAGTTGAACGCCAGCACGCGGGTACGGTCGGCCGAGATCATTGGCACGCCGATCGCGTAGACATCAGGATTCCAGTCGCCCACCGAGAAGCAGAAACCGTAACTTTCGTATTCCTGTCGCGCACCCACGATGCCAGCGCGAATCTTCGGCCATGCCGCGGGTTCGCAATCACGCTCCAGTTC
Organism: Rhodanobacter sp.; assembly: GCA_035564915.1. Taxonomy (GTDB): domain Bacteria; phylum Pseudomonadota; class Gammaproteobacteria; order Xanthomonadales; family Rhodanobacteraceae; genus Rhodanobacter. The sequence goes on along the minus strand of DATMTH010000010.1, from coordinate 22,976 downwards.
GGCCAACCGCGCCTCGAACACCTCCAGCGGGCGCGCTGCCAGATCGGCCCGGCCCAGCGCGGTGGAACCGTGCGGCACACGCGCTCCGGACTCCAGTTTCATCTGAAACGTGGGATCACCCTGACACACCTCCAGCACCACCATGCGCAGGCCGTCGGCAGCACCCAGCATCACCGCGGACTGGGTGTAGGTCGCCAGCTCCTGCATCAATGGCCGCGCAATCGACAACACATCATTGCCCTTCTTGAAGGCATGACCCAGCGCCAGCACACCGGTACCGAGCGCGTACTTCTCCTGCCCCGGCGAATAGCTCAGGTAGCCAAGCGAGGACAGCGTGAACGCGAGCCGCGACACGGTCGGCTTGGGCAGCCCGGTGCGCCTGGCGATCTCCTGGTTGCCCAGATAGTGCTCGCCGTGCTCGAAGCAGCGCAGGATCGCGAACGCCCGCGCCACCGCGCTGACAAACTGTGGATGATTGGCGTCGACGGCCTTGCTGAAGGCATCGCTGCCGCGCTTCGGATTACCCATGGATGGTTGCCCTGATCATTCTGAAGTGGCTGCCGGCTGCAGCGCATGCCGCGCCAGCTCGAGCTTCGCAATGGTCGCGCAATGGACCTCGTCAGGGCCATCGGCCAATCGCAGCGAACGTGCGCCGGCCCACGCCGCCGCCAGCGGAAAATCATCGCTGACCCCGGCGCCGCCATGCGCCTGGATCGCCCAGTCGATGATGCGGCAGGCCATTCCCGGTGCCACCGCCTTGATCATCGCGATTTCACGGCGCGCCGCCTTGTTGCCTACCGTGTCCATCATCCACGCCGCCTTCAGCGTCAACAGCCGCGCCTGTTCGATCATGCAGCGCGCTTCGGCAATGCGTTCGTGCCAGACGCTGAACTCACCGATCGTGCGGCCGAACGCGACGCGCGACTGCACTCGTCGACACAGCAGCTCCAGCGCGCATTCGGCCAGCCCGATCGTGCGCATGCAATGGTGGATACGGCCGGGCCCGAGCCGGCTCTGCGCGATCTCGAAACCGCGCCCTTCTCCCAACAAAAGATTCGCCACCGGTACCCGCACGTCGCGCAGGCGGATCTCCATATGCCCGTGCGGCGCACCGTCGTAACCGAACACCGGCAACGCACGCACCACCTCCAGCCCCGGCGTGTCTGCCGGCACCAGCACCATCGACTGCTGCTTGCCGGGTCTTGCCGCGGGGTCGGTCTGGCCCATCACGATGTACAAGGCACAACGCGGATCACCGGCACCGGAAGAAAACCACTTGCGTCCGTCGATCACATAACTGTCGCCTTCGCGACGTATGGAACAGCGGATATTGCTGGCGTCGGACGAAGCCACATCCGGTTCGGTCATCAGGAACGCCGAGCGAATTGCCCCGGCCAGCAGCGGCTCCAGCCAGCGCCCCTGCTGTTCCGGGGTGGCGAAACGCTCCAGGATTTCCATGTTGCCGGTGTCCGGCGCCGAGCAGTTGAACACTTCGGCGGCCCACGGCACCCGCCCCATGATCTCGCACAGAGGCGCATATTCCAGGTTGGACAGGCCCTGTGGCGCACGCGGCGAATGCGGCAGGAACAGATTCCAGAAACCGCGCCGGCGCGCCTCGGGTTTCAGCTCCTCGATCAGCCGGCTGACCTGCCACGGATCGCCTGAGTGCCGATGCTCGGCGATCTCGCGCTGGTAGCGCGCCTCGTTGGGATAAATGCAGTCATCGAAAAAGCGCAACAGCTCGGTGCGCAAGCCCTCGACTCTGGGCGTATGGGAGAAGTCCATGCGACGTTTCCTGGAATGTGGCAAATAAAGTTTCGTTGAATGAAACTATATTCCAAAGTTGAACGTATCGTAGTCGGACTGCCGCGATCACTGCAAGCACGGACTATTCAACGCATTTTGCTGCGGTCGCACATCAATCTGGCGTATCTCAAAGGCTTGCTTTCGATTTTGAGGCTGGCTAGGATTATTTTGTATAAAGAAATATAGTTTCATTATACGAAACTTGTTAATCCACGAATCCATGAGAAGTCATGCCAAAGCTGCATGTGCTGCTGCGACAGGAAGAGCTCGACCCGACTCGCCTGGAGGACAAGGTGGTGATCGTGCTCGACATCCTGTTCGCCACCTCGACCATCGTCCACGCGTTTGACGAGGGGGTCGCCAGCGTGTCGCCTGCACTCGACTCCGAAGATGCCATTCGACTCGGCGCGGAGGGTTCGGGCGCCGTGCTGGCTGGTGAATACCTTGCCAGCGGCCTGCCCGATTTCGAGGCCGCGACACCGCTGGCACTGGCCCGCACCGGCCTGCGCGGACGCCGCCTGGTCTACAGCACCACCAATGGCACCCCGGCCCTGCATCGCGCCAGTACGGCAGCGCATGTCTATGTGGGCGCCCTGCTCAACGGTGGCGCCGTGGTCGAACACGTGGCACGCACGCATCCCGATGCACCGGTGCTGTTGTTGTGCGCCGGCTCGCTGGGGCGCATCAACCTCGAAGACTTCTACGGGGCGGGTCACCTGGCCCGGCATTTCAGCCGTCTGGATGGCTATCACCTGAGCGATGCCGCACTGGCAGCGGCCATGCTCTCTCGTGGCAGTGATGCGCGCGACGCTTTGCTCGCCTCACGTGTGGGACAAAGGATGCAGTCATTCGGACTGCGCGACGAAGTGGAGTACGCCGCCACCTGCGATCGTATCGACATCGTGCCGCAACTCCTGGGCGGCGAACTGCGGCGGGCGGCCGCATGAACACGACGACAGTCACGAACCACGCACTGCCGTTCGATCCGGCGGCGCTGGAAAGTTATCTGGCGCGACACATCGACGGCTTCCACGGCCCACTGACGGCAACCCGCTTCAATGGCGGCCAGTCCAATCCGACCTGGCGTCTGCATACGCCGCAAGGCGATTATGCGATGCGCTGCAAACCGGCGCCTTCGGCGCAGTTGTTGCCGTCGGCGCACGCCATCGAACGCGAATACCGGGTGCAATCCGCACTGGTCGACAGTGCCGTGCCGGTGGCCTCGATGCATTGCCTGTGCACCGATGAAACGATAATCGGCGTGGCGTTCTACGTGATGGCTCATGTCGATGGCCGCATCTTCTGGGATCAGTCGCTGCCCGGCATGGAACGCGAGGATCGCGCCGCCATCTACGATGAACTGAACCGTGTCGTCGCCGCGCTGCACAGCGTGGACATCAACGCATCCGGCCTCGACGATTACGGCAAGCCCGGCAATTATTTCAGTCGCCAGATCGACCGCTGGACGCGTCAATACCGCGCCAGCGAGACCGCCACGATCGACGCGATGGAACGCCTGCTGGGATGGCTGCCGCAGCACGTGCCGCACGAAGACACGCCACAGGTCACGCTGGTGCACGGCGACTATCGGCTCGACAACGCGATCTTCCATCCAACCGAGCCGCGCATCCTGGCACTGATCGACTGGGAGCTGTCGACCCTGGGCCATCCGCTGGCCGATCTCGCCTACCACACCATGAGCTGGCACTTGCCCCCGGGCGTGCTGCGCGGACTCGGCGGACTGGACCTGGCTGCGCTGGGCATTCCCGACGAGAACGCCTATCTGCGTCGTTACCAACAACGCAGCGGTCGTCCGATCAGTGGCGACTGGAACTTCTATCTCGCCTACAACCTGTTTCGCATCGCGGCAATCCTGCAGGGCGTGGGCCGTCGCGCCCGGGACGGCACCGCCAGCAGCGAACGCGCCGCCAGCTACGGTGCGCAAGTACTACCGCTGGCCGAACTGGGCTGGCAATTCGCATGCAAGGCGGCTGATTGATGAACACGCAGCGACTCATCACCAGCGACGGTGTCGTCCTCGCGTATTACCGCTGGGGGAATCCATCCGCGGTACCCGTGGTATTGCATCATGGCTTTGCCGCCAGCGCTGTCAGCAACTGGGTGCTGCCGGGCATCGTCGACGCGCTGACCGGCGCCGGGCACAGCGTCATCGCGATGGACGCGCGCGGCCACGGCCAGTCCGGCAAGCCGCATGATCCGGCACGCTACGGCGAAGCCCGCATGGCGCAGGACCTGCGCGAAGTGCTCGCTCATTTGCATGTGGGTCGCTTCGACCTGTTCGGCTATTCGATGGGGGCGGTGGCCAGCCTGATTCTCGCCAGCCAGGCATCGGGCGTACGCCGACTGATCGTGGCTGGTGTCGGCGAAGGCGTGCTCGAGTGCGGGGGCGTCGACACCCGGGTGATCCATCGCGACTCATTGGTCGCGGCACTGCTGACCCCCGACATCAGCACGATCGCCGACCCGGCTGCCGGCAGTTTCCGCCTGTTCGCCGAAGCCAACGGCAACGATCTTGCCGCACTCGCCGCGCAGGCACAGCGCATGCATGCCACGCCGATCCCACTGGAGCGCATCACGGCACCCGTACGGGTACTGGCCGGCATGGATGACATGCTGGCCCGCCAGCCCGAACGCCTCGCCGCGGCAATCCCCGGCGCACAGCTGCTCATGGTTCCCGGCGACCACCTCGGCGCAATCCGCCAACCGGCCCTGATCGACGCGACCTGCCGATTCTTCGACCTCTCCCAGGAAATCCACGCATGACCGTACATCGCGACATCCGCGACGGCGTCGCCGTCATCACGATCGACAACCCGCCGGTGAACGGCATGGGCCTGACCACGCGTCGCGGCATGGTCGATGCACTCGATGCCGCACTCGCCAATGCATCGGTCGTCGCGATCGTGGTGAGCGGTGGACCGCGCTTGTTCTCCGGCGGCGCGGACATCCGCGAATTCAACACGCCACAAGCCGAGCAGGAGCCCTCACTCCACAGCGTGATCGCTCGTTTCGAGGCCAGCCCCAAACCGGTGGTGGTGGCGATCAATGGCATCGCGCTGGGCGGCGGGCTGGAGTTCTCGCTGGCCGTGCACTACCGCGTCGCCGTCGCCAGCGCACAGATCGGCCTGCCCGAGGTGAAGCTGGGCCTGCTCCCCGGCGCCGGCGGCACCCAGCGGCTGCCACGCGCGGCAGGCCTGGAAAACGCGCTGAACATGATCGTTTCCGGCGTGCCGGTGGCGGCGAGCACGCTGGCCGACACCCGCTTGTTCGACGTCATCACCGAAGGCGACGCGCTGGAAGCGGCGATCACCCTGGCACGGGAAAAGGCCGCCAGTGGCGAAGCCTTGCCGCGCGTGCGCGACTGGCAAGTCGAACATCCGAACGCGGCAGGTTTTCTCGGCTTTTCACGTACCGTCATTGCGGCGGCCGCCGGCCCCTACCCGGCGCCGCTGCGTTGCCTTGAAGCGGTCGAGGCGGCGGTCACCCTGCCGTTCGACGAAGGCGCGCGCCGCGAGCGCGAGGGATTCATGGCGCTGCTGAACACGCCCGAGTCCAAGGCGCTGCGCCACGCCTTCTTCGCCGAGCGCGCGGCCAGCAAGGTCGCCGACATCGGCGTCGAGGTGCCGCTGCGCGAAATCCGCACGGTCGGCGTGATCGGCGCCGGCACCATGGGCGGCGGCATCAGCATGAATTTCCTCAATGCCGGCATCCCGGTCACCGTGCTGGAAACGAAACAGGAGGCATTGGATCGCGGCATCGCCACCATTCGCCGCAACTACGAGAGCAGCGCGAAGAAAGGCAAGCTGACCGCGGCGCAGGTCGAGCAGCGGATGAGCCTGCTTGCGCCAACACTGGCATATGCCGATCTCGCCGACGCCGACCTGATCGTCGAAGCGGTGTACGAGGAGTACGCGGTCAAACAGGCTGTTTTCGAGCAGCTCGACCGTGTCGCCAAGGCCGGCGCGATCCTCGCCAGCAATACCTCCACCCTCGACGTGAACCGCATCGCCGGCTTCACCTCGCGTCCGCAAGACGTGCTAGGCACGCACTTCTTCAGCCCCGCCAACGTGATGAAGCTGCTGGAAGTGGTGCGCGGCGAAAAGACCGGCAAGGACGTGCTGGCCACGGTGCTGGCGCTGGCGAAGAAGATTCGCAAGACCGCGGTGGTCTCCGGTGTCTGCGACGGCTTCATCGGCAACCGCATGCTGGAGCAGTACATCCGCCAGGCCGGCTTCCTGCTCGACGAAGGCGCGCTGCCGCAGCAGGTCGATCGTGCAATTGAGGCATTCGGCTTCGCCATGGGCCCGTTCCGCATGGGCGACCTGGCCGGCAACGACATCGGCTGGGCGATCCGCAAGCGGCGCTACGTCGAAAAACCGGAAATCACCTATTCGAAGACCGCCGACCTGCTGTGCGAACGCGGCCGTTACGGCCAGAAGACCGGTGCCGGCTGGTACGACTACAAGGCCGGCGACCGCACCGCGCACCCGTCGGCCGAAGTCGACGCGATGATCGCGCAGCACTCGGCGGACCTGGGCCTCACTCGTCGCCAGATCGGCGACCAGGAAATCGTCGAGCGCCTGCTTTACGCACTGGCCAATGAAGGCGCGTTGATCCTGGCCGAAGGCATCGCGGCCAAGGCCTCGGACATCGACGTGGTGTACCTGGCTGGCTATGGCTTCCCGGTCTGGCGCGGCGGCCCGATGTTTTACGCCGATACCGTCGGTTTGCCGAACGTGCTGGCGGCGATGCGCCGCCATGCGGGCGGCTATCAGGGCGAGGCGTGGACGCCGGCACCACTGTTGCTGCAACTGGCCGAAACCGGCGGGCGCTTCAACCCCAGCGGAGCCAGCGCATGAAACAGGCCGTGATCGTTTCCACCGCACGCACCGCGCTGGCAAAAAGCTGGAAGGGCGCACTGAACATGACCCACGGCGCCACGCTCGGCGGTCACGTGATCCGGCACGTCGTCGAACGCGCCGGCATTGCACCGGATCGTGTGGAAGACGTGCTGATGGGCTGCGCCTGGCCCGAAGGTGCCACCGGCAGCAATATCGCGCGGCAGTGCGCACTGCGCGCCGGACTGCCGGTGAGCGTGCCCGGCGCCACCGTGAACCGGTTCTGTTCGTCCGGCCTGCAGAGCATCGCGATGGCCGCGCAGCGGATCATCGCCGGCGAAGGCGAGGTGTTCGTCGCCGGCGGCGTGGAAAGCATTTCCTGCGTGCAGAACACCGTCAACCAGCACATGCTGGTCGATGGCTGGCTGCATGAACACAAGCCGGAAATCTACTGGCCGATGCTGCGCACCGCGGAAGTCGTCGCCAAGCGTTACGGTATTGCGCGTGAACGCCAGGACGAATACGGCGCGCAGAGCCAGCAACGGGCCGCCGCCGCTGCCGCTGCCGGACGCTTCGATGCCGAAATCGTGCCGATCACCGTGCTGGCCGGCATCGCCGACCGCGCCAGCGGACGGCTGTCCACCCGCGAGACCACCCTGAGCGCGGATGAAGGCATCCGCGCCGACACCACCTGCGAGGCGCTGGCGAAGATCCGTCCCGCCCTGCCCGGTGGCGTGATCGCCGCCGGCAACGCCAGCCAGTTTTCCGACGGTGCGTCGGCGGCGGTGGTGGTCGACGCCGACTACGCCGCGCAGCACGGCATGCAGCCACTGGGCATTTTCCGCGGCTTCGCAGTGGCCGGCTGCGAGCCGGACGAGATGGGCATCGGTCCGGTGTTTGCGGTGCCGAAACTGCTCAAGCGTGCGGGGCTTGGGGTGGATGACATCGGCCTGTGGGAATTGAACGAAGCGTTCGCGGTACAGGTGCTGTATTGCGCGGCCACGCTCGGCATTCCCCACGACCGGCTCAACGTCAACGGCGGCGCCATCGCGGTCGGTCATCCCTACGGCGTCACCGGGGCGCGACTGGTCGGCCATGCGCTGATCGAAGGCAGGCGCCGCGAGGTGAAGTACGTGGTGGTGACCATGTGCATCGGCGGCGGCCAGGGTGCCGCCGGCCTGTTCGAGATCTGCGGATGACCGAACTGCTGCTCGCCCGCCGCGATCTCGCTTTCCAGTTGCACGAATGGCTGGACGTGGTCGCATTGACGCGCACCGGCCGTTACGCCGACCACACGCGCGAGACCTTCGATGCGGTGCTGGACACCGCTGAACGTCTCGCCGAGGCATGGTTCGCACCGCACAACCAGAAGGCGGATCGCTGCGAGCCGAGATTCGACGGTGAACGGGTGACCCTGATCGACGAGCTCGCGCCCGCACTCCAGGCCTTCGCCGACAGCGGGCTTGCCGCCGCCACCCAGGACTACGCGCGCGGTGGCATGCAACTGCCACTGGTGGTGGAAAAGGCCGCGCTGGCCTACCTGTCCGCCGCCAATATCGGCTTCAGCGCCTATCCGCTGCTCAGCATGGCGAACGCGCGCCTGCTGCTGCGCCATGGCACGCCCGCGCAGATCGCCACGTTTGCCGAACCGCAACTGCAGGGCCGCTGGTTCGGTACCATGTGCCTGTCCGAACCGCAGGCCGGCTCGTCGCTGGCCGACATCACCACACGCGCCGAGTACGAGGGCGCCTCGCCGTTCGGTGCGCAGTACCGGGTCAGCGGCAACAAGATGTGGATCTCCGGCGGCGACCATGAGCTCGGCGACAACATCGTGCACTTGGTGCTGGCGCGGATTCCCGGCGACGACGGCAAGCCGATCACCGGGGTCAAGGGCCTGTCGCTGCTGCTGGTGCCGAAGTATCTGGTGAACGAGGACGGCAGCCGTGGCGAACGCAACGACGTACGCGTCGCCGGCATCAATCACAAGCTGGGTTATCGCGGCACGGTCAATTGCGCACTGAATTTCGGCGAAGGCTCGACGTACCGGCCAGGTGGTCGCGACGGCGCGATCGGCTACCTGGTCGGCCCGTTGCAACAGGGCCTGGCCTGCATGTTCCACATGATGAACGAGGCACGCATCGGCATCGGCCTGGGCGCCGCCGCACTCGGTTATACCGGCTACCTGCACGCGCTCGACTACGCGCGCAATCGGCCGCAAGGCCGCGTGATCGGCCAGCGCAGCGACCTACCCCGACCAATCATCGAGCACGCCGACGTGCGCCGCATGCTGCTGGCGCAGAAGGCCTATGCGGAAGGCGCGCTGGGCCTGAACCTGTATTGCGCGAAGCTGGTGGACGAAGCGCGCGTGGCCGACGACGACGGCGAGCGCGCACGCCTCGAACAGCTGCTGGAGCTGTTGACACCGATCGCCAAGAGCTGGCCTTCGCAATGGTGCGTGGCCGGCAACGATATGGCGATCCAGGTACACGGCGGCTACGGCTATACCCGCGAATTCAAGGTCGAGCAGTTCTGGCGCGACAACCGGCTCAACCCGATCCACGAAGGAACCCACGGCATTCAGGCGCTGGATCTGCTCGGCCGCAAGGTGCTGATGGATGACGGCGCCGCGCTGACGCAACTGGGTGAACGCATCGCCATCAGCATCGAACGCGCGCGCGCCGCACCCGGACTGTGCGAATGGGCCGATGCGCTGCACAAGCGATTCCAGCGATTGCTGCAAGTAACCCGGACACTGTGGGCCGACGACGACACCGCGCTGACACTTGCCAACGCCACGGTTTACCTCGAGGCGTTCGGCCACATCGTCCTGGCCTGGATCTGGCTGCAACAGGCACAGGCCGCATACGGCCACGACAGCGATTTTCATTGCGGCAAACGACAGGCCGCACGCTATTTCTTCGAATGGGAATTGCCGAAGGCGGATGCCCAGCTGGATCTTCTCGCACGACTCGACCGTACCGCGCTGGACATGCGCGATGCGTGGTTCTGAACACACCGGGACATTGACATGACCAAACACAACCTGTTCGACCTCGACGGCAAGACCGCCCTGATCACTGGCGGATCGCGCGGGCTCGGGCTGCAGATTGCCGAGGCCTTGGGTGGCTACGGCGCGCAGGTGCTGTTGTCCGCGCGCAAGGCCGACGAACTGCAGCAGGCGCAGAAGCACTTGCAGGCACTCGGCATCAAGGCGGACTGGATCGCCGCCGACAACGGCAACGAAGCCGGCGTGACCACCCTGGCTGACGCCGCGATGGAGCGGCTCGGCAAGGTCGACATCCTCGTCAACAACGCTGGCGCCAGCTGGGGTGCGCCGGCCGAAGATTACCCACCGGAAGCGTGGGACAAGGTGTTCAATCTCAACGTGCGCGGACTGTTTCTGCTGACCCAGCAGATCGGCAAGCGCTCGATGATCCCGCAACGCTACGGCCGCATCCTCAACATCGCCTCGATCGCCGGCCTGCGCGGCAACCCGCCGGGGCCGATGCAGACGATCGCGTACAACAGCTCCAAGGGCGCCGTGGTCAATTTCACCCGCACCCTGGCCGGTGAGTGGGGCAAGTACGGCATCACCGTCAACGCGCTGGCACCGGGCTTCTTTCCCTCGAAGATGAGCCAGGGGCTGATCCAGCACATGGGCGAAGAAGCCCTGATGGGCCACGCGCCGCTGCGCCGGCTCGGCGATGACGAGGACCTCAAGGGCGCAGCACTGTTGTTCGCCTCGGATGCGGGCAAGCACATCACCGGCCAGATCCTGGCGGTGGACGGCGGCTATACCGCGGTATGAACGATTTCAGGAACAAGGTGGCGGTGATCACCGGCGCAGGCTCCGGTTTCGGCCGCGAGTTCGCGCGACTCGGCGCTTCGCTGGACATGCAACTGGTACTGGCCGACGTGCAGGACGACGCGCTTCAGGCGATCGCGGACGAACTGCACGCGCAGGGCGTCCCGGTACTGGCACGCCGGGTCGACGTGTCCGATGGCGACCAGATCGATGCACTGGCTGCGGCAACGATGGAGCGCTTCGGCGCGGTGCACCTGCTGTTCAACAACGCCGGCGTCGGCACGGCGGGTTTGATCTGGGAAAGCAGCGTGCACGACTGGAGCTGGTCGCTGGGAGTGAATCTGTGGGGCGTGGTGCACGGCATCCGCGCATTCACGCCGTTGATGCTGGCCGCGGCCGCAGCCGATCCGGCTTATCGTGGCCACATCGTCAACAGCGCATCGATGGCCGGGCTGCTCAACAACCCCACCACCGGCGTCTACAACGCATCCAAGCATGCCGTGCTGGGGTTGTCGGAAACGCTGTATCACGACCTCTCGCTGGTCACCGCCCAGGTGCATTGCTCGGTGCTGTGCCCGTACTTCGTGCCCACCGGGATCAGTCATTCCGAGCGCAACCGTCCCGCCACACTCAGCGACGACGGCGAACCCACGCCATCGCAGCGCATCGCCCGGGCCATGATCGACAAGGCGGTCAACTCGGGCAAGGTCGGTGCCGCGGAGGTCGCGCGGATGACGTTCCAGGCGATACGCGATGAAGCGTTCTACATCTTCTCCCATCCGCATGCACTCGAACCGGTACGGCAGCACGCCGAAGCACTGATCGCACGGCACAACCCACCCGACCCGTATGCCGAACACCCGCAGTTGCGCGCGCAGTTGCAGGCAGCGCTGCGCGAGACCACCCACGACACCACCCGGAGCCAGCATGGATCTTGATTTCAGCGCCGACGAGCAGGCCTTCCGCGACGAGGTGCGCCGCTTCCTCGCCAGCGAGCTGCCAGCGGACATCCGCGACCGCGTGCGCCGCAGCGACGACAGCCAGGTGAAGGCCGACATTCCACGCTGGCAAGGTATCCTGCATGCACGCGGCTGGGGCGCGCCGGCGTGGCCGGTGGCGTTCGGCGGCACCGGCTGGAACGCCACCCGCCAGTACATTTTCGAGACCGAATGCGCGCTGGCCGACGCGCCGATCCAGCTGCCGTTCGGCATCAAGATGGTGGCGCCGGTAATCATGCGCTACGGCAGCGAAGCGCAGCAGCAACGCTTCCTGCCGCGCATCCTCGACGGCCGGGACTGGTGGTGCCAGGGCTATTCCGAACCCGGCGCCGGCTCCGACCTGGCCTCGCTGAAGACCCGCGCCGAGCGCGACGGCGACGACTATGTCGTCAATGGCCAGAAGGTGTGGAACACATTGGGCCAGTTCGCCGACTGGATCTTCTGCCTGGTGCGCACCGACACCAGCGGCAAGCCGCAGCGCGGCATCTCGTTCCTGCTGATCGACATGAAATCGCCCGGCATCAAGGTGCAACCCACACGCCTGCTCGACGGCGGCCACGAAGTCAACGAGATCTGGTTCGACAACGTGCGCGTGCCGGCCGACAACCGCGTCGGCGAGGAAAACGCCGGCTGGACCTATGCCAAGTTCCTGCTCGGCCACGAGCGCACCAACATCGCCGGCATTGGCGGCTCACAGCGCGAACTGCAGCGCCTGAAGCAGATGGCTGCCACGCGCTTTCACGACGGCAAGCCACTGCTGCACGATCCGCTGCTGGCCAGCCGCATTGCCCAGGTCGAGGTCGAACTCGCCGCGCTGGAAATAACCAACCTGCGAGTGATTTTCGACGCCGAACAAAACCGCACACCGGGACCGCAGGCATCGATGCTGAAGATCCGCGGCACCGAGATCCGCCAGCGCATCGCCGAGCTGCAGGTGGAGGTGCTGGGCCCCGCGGCACTCGCGTCTGGTCACGGCGCCGGCGACGACGATGTGCCGCGGGCGATGGCCGAATACCTCAACCTGCGCAAGCTCTCGATCTACGGCGGTTCGAACGAGATCCAGCGCAACATCATCGCGCAGATGATCCTGAAGCTGCAGGGGGCATGACATGGACTTCTCGATCAGCGACGAACAGCAGATGCTGCTGGACACCACCCGCCACCTCATCGCGAAGGATTACAGCTTCGCCCGGCGCGAACAGATCCGCGCCAGCGACTCGGGCTGGTCGCGCGAAACCTGGCAGCAAATGGCCGAGCTCGGCCTGCTCGCCCTGGTGATCCCCGAAACCGATGGCGGCATCGGCGCCGGCCCGATCGGCGCGATGCTGGTCGCCAACGCGATCGGCGAAGGCCTGCTGCTGGAACCATTTCACGCCAGTGCAATCCTCGCCACCCGTGCGTTGGTGGCGCTGGGCAATGACGAGCAACGGGCGCAATGGTTGCCCGCGTTGTCTGCCGGCGAAATGATCGCCGTACTGGCACACGACGGGGCCGATGGCGAAGGCGTGTCGACCCGCGCCACGCCCGTCGCTGACGGCTGGCATCTCAACGGCCGCAAGCAGACCGTTGCCCACGGCGACCTCGCCGACCTGCTGCTGATATCCGCGCACATCGATGGCAGTGATGAGCTGGCCTTGTTCGCCTTGCCGGCGGACAGCGACGGCCTCGACCATCGCGGCTATCGCTGCGTCGATGACCAGCGCGCGGCCGACATCGAACTGCATGAGGTGTTCGCCCCCGTCGCCAGCCGGCTCGGTGGCGATGCCGCGGCAGCTTTGCAATCCGCGCTCGATTTCGGCCTCGCCGCACTGTGCGCCGAAGCGGTCGGTGCACTCGACAAGATTCTCGCCGCCACGATCGAGTACAGCCGCACGCGCAAGCAGTTCGGCACGCCGATCGGCAGTTTCCAGGCGCTGCAGCACCGCATGGCCGACATGCTGATGCAGGTCGAGCAGGCACGTTCGATGTCGTACCTGGCCAGCTGTCGCTGCGGCGATGCCGACGTCGGCGTACGCCGGCATGCGTTGTCCGCGGCGAAGGTGGCGATCGGCCAGGCCGCGCGCTTCGTCGGCCAGCAGGCGGTGCAGATCCACGGTGGCATGGGCATGACCGACGAGCTCGACGTCAGCCATTACTTCAGGCGTTTGACCGCGTTCGAGCTGCGCGGCGGCGGCACCGACTGGCATCTGCGCCAGCTTGCGCGACAGCTGCAGACGGCGTGAATCGGCAACAGGTTTGTGTGGGGGAAGGTTCGTTCTGACGCATTCAAAACCAGGTTCATCACGGGAGGGGAGCAGACATGGCTATTCGAAATCACCGCAGGCAGCTACTCGCGTTGTCCATCGTCGTCGCATTCGGGGCGATCCGGATGCCGCTGGCGCACGCACAGGAGGCGACGACGACCGGCGATGTTGCCGCCCCCCAGGCAAGCCAGGCGACCGATGCCAAAAAGACGACCACGCTGAGCGAGATCACGGTGCACGCGCAAAAACGCGTGGAGCTGCTGCAGAACGTGCCAATCACCATGACCACGCTGTCCAGGCAGCAACTGCACGACGCCGGTGTCGAGGACATCAAGGATCTGCAGAATGTCGTCTCCGGCCTGAGCGTCACCAACACCAGTTCGGAATCGCAGACCACCGCGCGCATCCGCGGTATCGGCACAGTAGGCGACAACCCCGGCCTGGAATCCTCGGTGGGCATCACCATCGACGGCGTGCCGCGCCCGCGCAATGGCGTCGCCTTCGGCGACCTGGGCGAACTGGAACAGATCGAAGTATTGAAAGGACCACAGGGCACGGTGTTCGGCAAGAACACTTCGGCCGGCGAGATCAGCATCACCACCAAGCGTCCCGAGTTCAAGCAAGAGGGTTATGCCGAACTGACTCTTGGGAACTACGGCGAAACCGGCGTGGACGCGGCCTACAACGATGCGATCGGCAAGCATGTTGCATTCCGCCTGTATGCCGTCGATCGCAAACATGATGGCTATGACAACGTGAATGTCGCTGGCGGTCCGCGCACGCTTGGCAACGATGGCGACCAGGACTTCCACTCGGTGCGCGGCCAGTTGCTGATCGAGCCGAGCGACAACGTCAACATCCTGCTGATCGGCGACTACACCAAGCGCGACGAAAACTGCTGCGTCGGCGTCACCCTGGTGCGCGGCCCCACCGCTGCCATCGTCGATGCGCTGTCGGCCGGCGGCCAGGGCGTGATCGACACGGTCGATCCATCCCGCCGGCTCGCCTACGGCAATGACGGAACGCGCCAGACCGTTACCGACGAAGGCATCTCCTCGGAGCTGAACTGGACCACGCCCTGGCTGGGCAATGCGTTGTTCACCTCGATCAGCTCGGTACGCAAGTGGGATGGCAACAACTCGGCCGATCTCGACTACAGCGGCGCGCCGATATGGTCGCGCCAGTACAGCCCGGACCACAATTACGTGCGCTTCCACACCTGGACGCAGGAGTTGCGCCTGACCGGCTCCACGGATCATTTCGACTGGCTCGGCGGTCTCTACTTCGAGGGCGAACGGCTCGACCGGAACGACTCGATCACCCTGGGCAGCGCGTACGAGCCGTATCTTTCGATCGCACTGCTGAACAGCATCGCCTCCTCGTTCCCGGCCGGCCTGGTCGATACGAGCAACGCGGCCACCTTCCTGTCGCAGGCTTCCGGCCTGCCCTATGGCGCGGCACTCTCCGGCGTCGCATCGAACGATACCTTCCACCAGAATTCGACCAGCTCGGCGGCCTTCGGCAACGTCACCTTTCATGCCACCGACAAGCTCGACATCACCGTGGGCACACGCTTCACCCATCAAGAGAAGACGCTCGACTCGTACTACTCGCGCCCCAATGGCGGATACGCCTGCGGTGCCGGCCTGAGCAACCCGAATGGCGTGGCCGGCGCCCTTGCAGCACGCGGCGTTCCTGCGGCCTATCTCGGCGCGATCACGCCCACCGTGATCGGTTACATGTGCCTGCCCTGGAGCAATGTGTTGTTCGACGGGCTCCAGACCACCCAGAAGCTCGACGCCAACGAGTGGTCCGGCACCGCCAAGGCATCCTATCGCTGGACCCCCGACGTGATGACCTATCTGTCCGCCGCGCGGGGCTACAAGGCTGGCGGCTTCAATCTCGACAGTGAGCAGTCCGGCAATGGTCTCAGCGATGGCCCGGCCGGCATCCTGCCGGTGACCAACACCTCGTTCCCGGGCGAATTCGTGGACAGCTACGAGCTGGGCACCAAGACCACCTGGGCCGACGGCAATCTGCTGCTCGACATGGCGCTGTTCAAGTCCGACTACACCAACTTCCAGCTCAACAGTTTCCTGGGCACCAGTTACGTGGTGCGCTCGGTGCCTCATCTGGATACCCACGGCCTGGATGTCGACCTGCTGTGGCAGACCAGCATCCCCGGCCTGACCTTGCACGGCGGCGCCACCTGGCTGCACGCCAGATATGGACACGAGACCTTGCCTGATGCCGACCTCGCCCTGTTGCCCGACAACACACCCAGCTTCGCCCCGACATGGCAGGCGGCTGCCTCGGTGGCCTACCAGTGGAACATGGGTAGCCGGTTGATGGGACGCTTCAATGTCGGCGCCAAATACACCACCGACTACAACACCGGATCCAACCTGGCGCCAGCCAAGCAACAGGACGCGTTCACCGTGATCGACGCCCGCTTTTCCATCGGCGCCCGGAACAAGCGCTGGTCGCTGGAGTTGTGGGGCAAAAACCTGACCAACAAGACCTATACCCAGGTGGCCTTCGATGCACCGATCCAGACCGGCTCGATCAACGCCTTCCTCGGCGCACCGCGCACCTATGGCATCACCGGCAAGCTGAGTTTCTGAGCATGCGCTGGTGCGGATTCGACAATGCCCTGCATCTGCCGGCTCGCCCCGGCAGATGCACCTTGCCCACGAATATCATCGGTGCGGATGTCGCGGGTGGTCGTCAGGCGCAGGCTAGCCCGCGCCGTTTCGAGCAAAGTGCCGGAGCACAGCAAAGGCCCGTTGCGGAAGATCAGTTCCAGCCAGCCAAGGGCCAAGCATCCACGGGAGCACATGCATGAAAGCCATCGTCTGCGACACCTGGGGCCCGCCCTCTTCATTGCAACTGCGCGAGCTGCCCTCACCCGCACCCGGACCGAACCAGGTGGTCGTGCGCCCGCGCGTCGCCGCGGTCAATTTCCCCGACGCCCTGATCGTGGCCGGAAAGTACCAGGCCAGGCCGGCGTTTCCGTTCTCGCCCGGCGGCGAATTGTCCGGCGAGATCATCGCACTCGGCAGCGAGGTCAGGCATCTCGCCATCGGCAACAAGGTGGTCGGCCTGACTCCGTACGGCGCCTGGGCACAGGAAGTGGCGATCGATGCCAGCCACGTGGTGCCGTTGCCGGCCGGCATCAGCGACGAGGAGCTGGAGCTGGCCGGCAGCTGCATGCTCACCTATGGCACCTCGCTGCACGCACTGAAGGATCGCGCCAACGCCCAGTCCGGCGAAACCCTGCTGGTGCTCGGCGCCGGCGGCGGTGTGGGCCTGGCCGCGGTGGAAATCGGCAAACTGCTCGGCATGCGCGTGATTGCCGCGGCATCCACGACCGGAAAACTCGCGGCGGCCAGCGAACATGGCGCCGACGCATGCATCAACTACACCGACGAGGATCTGCGCGAGCGGATCAAGGTACTCACCGAAGACCGCGGCGTGAACGTGGTGTACGACCCGGTTGGCGGCGATTTCACCGAACCGGCGTTGCGCTGCGTGAGCTGGCGGGGGCGCTATCTGGTGGTGGGCTTCGCCGCCGGCGACATCCCGAAGATCCCGATCAATCTGCTCCTGCTCAAGGGCAGTTCGCTGGTCGGCGTGTTCTGGGGCGAATTCATGCGCCGCGAGCCGGCACTCAACGCGGAGAACATCGGTCAGCTGCTGGGCTGGCTACGCGAGCGGCGCATCCAGCCATTGATCTCGTGCCGCTATCCGCTGGCGCAGGCGCCGCAGGCACTGGACGCCCTGCTCGGCCGCCAGGCCATCGGCAAGCTGGTGGTGCTGCCACAGGAGACGAATTGAACCCCACTGCATGCAGCCACATGCGGCTCCGGCTGCGCCCGCGAAAGACCGGCCAGCCCGGATTCATTACAATGGACGGATGCAGATCGGCCCCTACATCATCGACCCGCCCGTGGTGCTCGCCCCGATGGCCGGCGTCACCGACAAGCCGTTCCGGCTGCTGTGCAAGCGGCTGGGTGCGGGTCTGGCCGTGTCGGAAATGACCAATGCCGATCCGAAGCTGTGGCACACACGCAAGTCGCTGCAGCGGATGGATCACGAAGGCGAACCGGAGCCGGTCAGCGTGCAGATCGCGGGCTACGACCCGGCCATGCTGGCCGAGGCGGCACGTTTCAATGTTGCCAACGGCGCCCAGCTGATCGACATCAACATGGGTTGTCCGGCCAAGAAAGTATGCAACGTATGGTCGGGCTCGGCCCTGCTGCAGGACGAGCCGCTGGTGGCGCGCATCTGCAAGGCCGTGGTCGACGCAACCGATGCGCCGGTGACACTGAAGATCCGTACCGGTTGGAATCGCGACAACCGCAACGCGTTGAGCATTGCCCGCATCGCCGAAGACGCCGGCATCGCCGCACTGTCGGTGCACGGCCGCACGCGTGCCGACAAGTATGAAGGCGAGGCCGAATACGACACCATCGCCGCGGTGAAGGCGGTGGTGCGCATACCGGTGCTGGCCAACGGCGACATCTGTACGCCACAACAGGCGAAGCATGTGCTCGCCGTCACCGGCGCCGATGCGGTGATGATCGGTCGCGGTGCACAGGGGCGACCGTGGATCTTCCGCGAGATAGCACACTACCTGGCCACCGGCGAACTGTTGCCCGAGCCGCAGCCTGACGAAGTCGCGCACATCCTGATCGGCCATCTGGAACAGCTCCATACCTTCTACGGCGAACAGGCCGGTGTGCGCATCGCGCGCAAACACCTTGGCTGGTACGCGAAGGACCGCCCGGAGAACGCGTCGTTTCGGCACGTGGTCAACCGTGCCGAGACTGCCAGCGAGCAGTTGCGCCTCACCCGCGACTATTTTGCAGGCCTTGTCGGCGGCGAGTGTCGCGCGGCCTGAACCCGGCCACCCGACACTTCCCGTCGCGCCACCATCTGCAATGTGCACTGCCTGAAACAGCGGTGGCGCGAGATCGACTTTGGCCGTCCATACGTCTCGTTTCTGCGCCGCCGGTTGATCCTGCATTGTTTCTCGGGCACCGGGTCAAGCGGCTTGCTGCCGGTATCACCGAGGTGCGAGAGGCCAAGAACAAGAAGATGTCGACACAGCCCGGGATCGAGCGCAAGCGCCACAATCCAGAGTCCGGGCGGCAAGCGCCATTGCGTGCCATTGAATACGGCATGTCGACAGCCGCACGCGCAGGGGCCGAGTCAGCAGCGGCGTCCTGAAAGGCCCTGACGACCACTGGCTCATCGCCGGCATGTGCGCCAGAGGCAACCGCCACGACAACACGGCAATGGAGAGCCGGGACCACGGTTTGAAAGTCGAGACGATCCACGTAAAACGCTTTGCCACGCGCGAACCGGCGCGGGCGCGTGCATTCGAATACACCGTGGTTGACTGCCATCGAACCCGGCTTCGCCCGACGCTCGGCTACGTGGGCCCTGAGCAGTTCGAGCTGGCCAATGTCGCCTGTCCCGGCATCCGGAGATCGAGGTCGAGACCAGGCATCGGCAACACGCCCCGTCACGACAAGCGTGCTGCCGATGCGCTAGGCTCGAAACGGAGGGACGCATCCACCGCGTCGCCGTTTCCAACAGGAACCACCGATGACGAAATTCTCGCGGCCATTACGCCTGCTGCTGATTCTCCTGCTGTTGTCGGGCATGACATCCGGGGCAATCTCGGGGCCAGCCTCGTCGACGATCAAGGTCTACCCCATCGCCGCCGGCACCGCCGCAACGGTGAAGCCCGTCGACAAACTGCAGAGCGCGAACCAGCCACTGATCGTCGGCATCAAGGTGGCACCGCCATTCGTGATCGAGGATCACGGTCATTACAGCGGCCTGGCGGTCGACTTGTGGCAGGAGATTGCCGCCGATCATGGCTGGAGCTTCGTCTACAAACCGTACGACCTCGAAGGCCTGCTCGATGCGGTCAGCAACAGCAAGGTGGACGTGGCCCTTGGTGCCATCACCGCCACCGCCGCGCGCGAAAAGCGGATGGACTTCGCCCACCCGATCACCAGTTCGGGGCTGGGGGTGGCCGTACGCGGCGGGCAAAGCGCCGGCTGGCTGGCGGTGGTGCAGGCGCTGGTCTCGCCCGCCTTCCTCAAGGTGATCGGCACGCTGGCGCTGCTGTTGTTCGTGGTCGGCTTCCTGGTCTGGCTGCTCGAGCACAAGCAAAACCCGGAGCAGTTCGGCGGCAGCCGTCGCCAGGGTATTTTTTCCGGCTTCTGGTGGGCGATGGTGACGATGACCACGGTCGGTTACGGCGATACCGCGCCGCGCACCGTGGGTGGACGCATCATCGGTCTGGTCTGGATGCTGGCGGCGCTGGTGATCGTGTCGTTCTTCACCGCCTCGATCACCAGCGCGCTCACCGTGGGGCAACTCAGCGACCGCATCCGCAATGCGCAGGATCTGGGCGGCATGCAAGTGGCCAGCGTGCCCTTCAGCACCAGTGCGAACTGGCTTGAACGGCAGAAATACGGTTACACCAAGGCGATCAATGTCGATGCCGCACTGGCTGATCTGGCGGCCGACCGCGTCGACGCCGTGGTCTACGATGCGCCACTGTTGCGCTGGGATATCCAGCAACACTATCGCGGCAAGTTGAAGGTGCTGCCGCTGCTACTGGAGCGCCAGGATTACGCCTTTGCGCTGCCCACCGGCAGCAAGTTGCGCGAACCTATCGATACCTCGCTGTTGCAGCGGATCAATGCCCCGGACTGGCCGCAGCGGGTGAAGAAGGCCTTCGGCGAAGCCAGCCCCTGATCCGTGCCCGACCCCGGCAACCCGCCCTGATGGTGGCGTCATGCCCAGGCGGAAAGGCAAGGCACGCGCCCGCCTGCGCATCGACGCGCAGGCGTGCGTTTCACCATCCTGCAACGTAAGATCGGCATCTGGCGACGTGCGGTGGGGAACCATGAATACGCGGCAATCAGTACCTGCGTCCGAGGAAACGATCGGGCAACTTGGGCTCGCCCAGGCGCACTGGTCGCACATCGACATGCTGCTTCGTCGGCTGGCCTCGCGGCTGGCCTATGCCGCCGAAGGCCGCACGGGCACACTCGATGCCGCCCTGGTCGAGCTGCGCCGGCAACTGCGCGAACCGGTCGATGAAACGGCGCTGGAGTCATTGCTGAGCAGCCTGACCGATGCCGTGCGATCACTTGACACGTTGCCGACGCCAGCCGTGACGACGACGCCGGTCACGCCGGGCACCACTTCGACGGCGAGTCTGCTGCTCGGACTGATCGACCGCCTGTATCTGGACGACAGTTGCAGCAGCCGCCTGGATACGGTGCGCCAGGCTGTCCTTGCCGCTGCCGACGATGCCGAACTTGCGGTACAGACCGAAGCGATCGCCCAACTGGTCAACCGCCACCATCGGCAGCTCGGCGAGCAGCGCGCCGCCGCCGAACGGCTGCTGTCCCACGTCACCGGCCAGCTGGACGAGCTGGCCCAGTATCTCGACCATGCCAATGTCGATCGCCAGGACAGTAGCGGGGCCAGAGCCGAACTGGATCGCCACCTGACCGGCGAGATCGACGCACTGGGAAGCCACCTGCAACACGCCAGCGACATGAACTCGTTGCGCCAGGAACTGCAGTCGCGGCTGAGCACCATCACCAGTCACCTGAAAACGTTTCGTGATCGCGAGGACACCCGCGAACGCGACTGGCAGGCCCGCTCCGAACTGATGAACCAGCGCATCCGCGAACTGGAGCGCTCGGCGCATACGATGGAGGCCAGCCTTCGCCAGGAGCGCCAGCTCGCCTCCACCGACCCGCTGACCGGGCTGGCGAACCGGCTGGTGTTCGAACAGCGCATGGCGCTGGCCTGTGCACAAAGGGCGCAGGCCAGCGCGCACACCTGCCTGCTGGTGCTGGACATCGATCACTTCAAGCAGATCAACGATCGCTTCGGCCATGCCGCCGGCGATCGCGCCCTGCGCATCGTGGCCGAGCAATTGCAGGCCCGGCTGCGCCCGGACGACCTGCTGGCGCGTTTCGGCGGCGAGGAATTCGTGGCCGTGCTGCCTGACACCGGGCCGGAGGAAGGACATGCGATGGCGGAGGCATTGCGCACCTGCATCGAAGGGATCGGCTTCCGCGGCCAGCAACAGCCCGTGCGCATCACCCTTTCATGCGGCGTCACCTCGTTGCAGGGCGACGACACACCGGATACGGCATTCGACCGCGCCGACCGCGCGCTGTATCGCGCCAAGCACGGCGGCCGCAACCGCTGCGTGGTGTTGTGAGCCCGCTGGCCATGCACGGCCATCCAGACGTCTGAACGGATCCTGCCCGGCCAGCCAGCCAACGGCTGCAAAGCCGGACGGGTCGTTGTATCATGTCCGACTTCATTTATCTTTCTATCCGCACAAAGGGATATAAACCGCGATGTCCAACTACCTGTTCACCTCCGAATCGGTCTCCGAAGGCCATCCGGACAAGGTCGCCGACCAGATTTCCGACGCCGTCCTCGACGCCATCATCGTGCAGGATCCGCGCGCCCGCGTGGCCTGCGAAACCATGGTCAAGACCGGCGTGGCGATCGTCGCCGGCGAGATCACCACCGATGCGTGGATCGACCTGGAAGCGATCACCCGCAAGGTCATCGTCGACATCGGCTACGACTCCAGCGACGTCGGCTTCGACGGCGCCACCTGCGGCGTGATCAACCTGATCGGCAAGCAGTCGCCCGACATCAACCAGGGCGTGGACCGCAAGAAGCCGGAAGACCAGGGCGCAGGCGACCAGGGCCTGATGTTTGGCTACGCCACCAACGAGACCAAGAGCTTCATGCCGGCGGCGATCCACTTCTCGCATCGCCTGGTCGAGCAGCAGGCCAAGGTGCGCAAGCAGAAGAACTCGCCGCTGCCGTGGCTGCGCCCGGACGCCAAGAGCCAGGTCACCCTGCGCTACGAGAACGGTGTCGCCACCGCGATCGACGCGGTGGTGCTGTCGACCCAGCACGATCCGGGTGTGAAGCAGAAAGACCTGATCGAGGGCGTGCGCGAACTGATCCTCAAGCCCGTGCTGCCGGCCAAGTGGCTGCACAAGGGCACCAAGTTCCACATCAACCCGACCGGCAAGTTCGAGATCGGCGGCCCGGTGGGCGATTGCGGCCTGACCGGCCGCAAGATCATCGTGGACACCTACGGCGGCTGGGCCCGTCACGGTGGCGGCGCGTTCTCGGGCAAGGATCCGTCCAAGGTCGACCGTTCGGCCGCCTACGCCGCGCGCTACGTGGC
>DATMTH010000009.1:0-24601 GCA_035564915.1 Rhodanobacter sp. | reverse complement strand
ATATGAGAATGCGCACGAAAAAGCCCCGCCGAAGCGGGGCTTTCGATGACCACTGACGTGCGTGCGTGTTACTCGACGTCGAGGAACGAACGCAATTGCTCGGAGCGGCTCGGGTGACGCAGCTTGCGCAGGGCCTTGGCTTCGATCTGGCGGATCCGTTCGCGGGTGACGTCGAACTGCTTGCCGACTTCCTCCAGCGTGTGATCGGTGTTCATGTCGATGCCGAAGCGCATGCGCAGCACCTTGGCTTCACGCGGAGTGAGCCCGCCGAGTACGTCGCGCACGGTTTCCATCAGGCCGGTTTCGGTGGCCGACTCGACCGGCGAGCTGGCGTTGCCGTCCTCGATGAAGTCGCCCAGGTGGGAATCCTCGTCGTCGCCGATCGGGGTTTCCATCGAGATCGGTTCCTTCGCGATCTTCAGCACCTTGCGGATCTTGTCCTCGGGCATCTCCATTTCCTTGGCCAGTTCTTCCGGCGTCGCCTCGCGGCCGAACTGCTGCAGCATCTGGCGGGAAATGCGGTTCAACTTGTTGATCGTCTCGATCATGTGCACCGGGATGCGGATGGTGCGCGCCTGGTCGGCGATCGAGCGGGTGATCGCCTGGCGAATCCACCACGTGGCATAGGTCGAGAACTTGTAGCCGCGACGGTATTCGAACTTGTCGACGGCCTTCATCAGGCCGATGTTGCCTTCCTGGATCAGGTCGAGGAACTGCAGCCCGCGGTTGGTGTACTTCTTGGCGATGGAGATCACCAGGCGCAGGTTGGCCTCGACCATTTCCTTCTTGGCGCGACGGGCTTTCGCCTCGCCACTGGCCATGGCGCGGTTGATGTCCTTGATGTCGATCAGCGGCAGGAACAGTTTGCGCTCGATCGCGGCGAGCTTCTCCTGCTCGGCGTCGATCGCCTCGCGGTGCGTCTTGATGTTCGGCGACCACTTCTGGCGCTTGCGGCTCAGCTCGGCGACCCACTCGAGGTTGCCTTCGTTGCTGGGGAAGGTCTTGATGAACTCGCCCTTGGGCATCTTCACCTGCTTGACGAAGATATCCATCAGCACGCGCTCGTGGTGGCGGATGTCGCCCACCACTTCGCGCAGCTTGCGCACGAAGCCGTCGATCAGCGCGCTGGGCAGCTTGAGCTTGAGGAACTCTTCAGCCATCTGCTCGCGCAGCTTGACGATCTTCTTGTCGGTGATGCTGGCAGCCTTGGGGGCGGCTTTCTGGAACTTGGCGTAATGGTCGCGCAACAGCTCGAAGCGGCGCTTGACCTCTTCCGGATCCGGCCCGGTCGGACCTGCCTCTTCTTCATCGCCGCTGTCTTCGTCGCCGTCTTCGTCGCCGTCTTCGTCGTCGCCCGGTTCGGGATCAGGCAGCAGCGCGGCGGCGGCTTCCTTTTCCTTGCGCGCGATTTCCGCTTCCTTGCGCGCGAGGTCGGCGGCTTCTTCCAGGTCAAGGAAGCCGGCCAGGATTTCGCTGAGGCGGCGCTTGCCGTCCAGATGCTGGTCGTACTCCTCCAGCAGCAGCTCGATCGTCAGCGGGAAGCTGGCCAGCGCGGTCTGCACCTGGCCGAGGCCTTGTTCGATACGCTTGGCGATGGCGATTTCGCCTTCGCGGGTGAGCAGCTCGACCGTTCCCATCTCACGCATGTACATGCGCACGGGGTCGGTGGTACGACCAACCTCGGCATCCACTGCCGAAAGCAGGGCCACCGCCTCTTCGGCCGCCGAATCATCGTCGCCGGAGCTTGAGCCGGGGGCCGCGCCATCGGAGATGGTGTCGGTGTCGGGGGCGGCGTCATGCACTTCGATGCCGACGCCCTTGAGCACCGCCATGATGTCTTCGATCTGCTCCGGGTCGACGATGTCGTCGGGCAGGTGGTCGTTGATTTCGGCGTAGGTCAGGTAGCCCTGCTCCAGACCCTTGGAGATGAGCGCCTTGATTTCCGACTGTTGCTCGTGGGGAGCTTTGCTGTTCATTAATTAACCGACCGCCAAGGGGGTGCAAGAACCGGACATTATAGCGATGTGATGCTTTTTTGGCCAGTTTTCAAGTAAAAAGCAAAGGCTGAGCCTTACGCAAAAATCGCGCCAAATGGCGGTGTTGGGCATCGTCGAAGACATCCCGCTGACCACAGGGTTATCTGGCCACCAGCCGAGTCGACGCATGGGGGTATTCGGGAGCGCTCAGCTCGTATCCAGCCAGAAAGTCACCGGGCCATCATTGACCAGCTCGATCACCATATGGGCGCCGAAACGCCCGGTTTCCACCCCGGGGTGGGCTGCGCGGGCCAGCGTCAACAGGCGCTCGAACCAGTGTCGCGCTTGCTCGGGCGGCGCCGCGCTGGTGAAGCTTGGCCGCATGCCCGAACGGGTGTCGGCGGCCAGGGTGAACTGGCTGACCAGCAACAGGCCGCTGCCGGTATCGTTGAGCGACCGGTTCATCTTGCCGGCGTTGTCGGCAAACACCCGGTAGCCGAGCAACCGCTCAAGCATGCGTTTGGCCTGCGCCTCGCCGTCATCCGGCTGCACCGCCACCAGCGCGAGCAACCCCGGGCCGATCGCACCCACGGTTTCATCGTCGACGCGGACGCTGGCGGAGAGGACGCGCTGGATCAGGGCAATCATGGATTCGGGGTCCGGGTGTTTGCAAAAGCATATAGCGAAGAGCGATCGGCAGCGGCCCGTGTCCTCTACACTTTCGTTCATGCGCTTCGACATCTATCTGATCTATCTGTTCCTGCGCCTGCTGGCGCTGTTGCCGTTGCGGTGGTTGCATGGCCTGGGTGCCGGGCTGGGCCGGCTGGTGTTGTGGCGGCACGGGCGCACGGCGCACAACACCGCGGTGAACTTGCAAATCGCACGGCCGGGACTGGATGACGCCGAGCAGGCCGCCTTGCTGCGACAGGTGATGGGCGAGAGTGGCAAGTCGATCAGCGAGATCGTCAAGGTCTGGGGCGGCGGTGCCGAACAGGCGCTGGAGCTGGTGCGCGAGGTGCGCGGCGAGGCCCTGTTCGATGCGGCGCTGGCAGCGGGCAAGGGCGTGATCATTGCCGCGCCGCACCTGGGTTGCTGGGAACTGCTCAATTACTGGCTGTGTCGCAAGACGCCGATGGCCATCCTGTATCGGCCACCGCGACTGGCCGCGATCGAAGGGCTGTTGCGCAAGGTGCGCGGCGCGCTGGCTCCCGAGCAGATCCGTGCCGATGGTGCCGGTGTGCGCAGCCTGTACCGCAAGCTGGCGGCAGGCGGCACGGTCGGCATCCTGCCGGACCAGAAGCCGCGTGCCGGCGAGGGACGTGTGGTGCCTTTCTTCGGTCGCCCGGCGCTGACCATGGTGCTGCTGCCGCGGCTGGCGGCACGCACCGGCGCGGCCGTGTTGTTCGCCTTTGCCGAGCGCCTGCCGGCCGGCCGTGGTTACCGCATCCACTTGCTGCCGGCCCCCGCAGAAGTGGCTGACGCCGACCCGGATCTTGCCTGCGCGGCGTTGAATGAGGGCGTGCAGAATTGCGTCGAGCTGGCTTTTGCGCAATACCAGTGGCAATACAAGCGCTGGTCGGCCGACGGCCTGATCAGCCCGTACGATCGCGAGAGCTGGTAGGGAGCGAGTATCTTTTTGCGGGAGCGACGTCGGCAGCGATGCTCTTCGTCGCCGGATCAGAGCAGAAACATCGCGGCTGAACTTGCCCCGGCAGTCGATCGCAAGCCGTTGCCGCTTGGCAGGATCCTGTTACGGCGTGGTTTTCTCCAGTCGACGCAGGAATACGGTCATCTCCTTTTCGGCCTGCTTGTCGCCGCGGTCGGCCGCAGCCGCGATACCTTGCTGCCAGGCGAGGGCGGCCGCGTCAGGTTGCCCGTCGTCGAGGCAGGCTTTGCCCAGCAGTTTCCAGGCCGCCGAATAGTCGGGATCGAAAACCAGCGCGTGGCGCAGTTCGTCGATCGCCTCGGCGAGCTCGCCGTTGCCCAGCAGGGCACTGCCCAGCGAGAAGCGCAACAGCGCGCCGTCACGGGGGCCGTTGCATTGTTGCCGCAGGTTGCTGATCAAGGCGGTCATCGGCGATGGTTCATGGTTCCGGGTGGTAGCGCCAGTCGTCGGCGGGATAAACCTGGGTCGGTTGCGCCGGCTCGGGCGGGGTCGTTCCGCTGTACAGATCCGCCAGCGTGGTGGCTGGCCAGATCACCAGCCATGACGAACGGAACGGCTGCACCAGCAAGGCATAGCGCAGCGCACTCGGCTTGAGTTTGCCCGGGTGGGTGACGATCAACCCGTTCGGGTGGGCGTGGGCAAAGTCGAGCACGGCCTGGTTGCCGGAGAGTTCCTCGATCGGGTTCAGCAACCGTCCGGCGAAATGGAACTGGCCTTCGTAATTGCCCAGATAGGCGAGCGGGCGATGCTGTTGTTCGGCGCTGCCCAGCAGGTGTGCGGCCGGGCGCAGATCCCAGCGTGGCCAGAGGGTCAGAGTGAACAGCGTATTGAGTGCAAGCACGCCGACCAGGCCGGCTACGGCCAGCCGGCGCAGCTCGCCGCGCCCACGCAACAACAGCAGGGCGCCGAGAAGCAGGAAGATCACGCTGAAAAAGCGGCTGTACGGTGCTGCTGTATAGGCCCATTCGGCATGCAGATGGTTGTTTGCCACCAGCAGTGGCAAGGCGAACAGCAACACGGCGAACACGATGCCGCCCACGCCCAGCGGCCAGGTGCCGAGCCAGTTGTTGCCAGCCAGTGCGGGCCGGCGATCGCGCAGCACGGCGATCGCGCCGGCCATCAACAAGCTCATGCCGGCCAGCTCGGGCAACGGGTAATAGAGCTGTTTGCCACTGATCAGCGAAAACACGACGAAGCCAGGTACCAGCCAGCACAGGGCGAAGCGCAAGCCGGATTCAAGTGGACGCCGCAAGCCGGCCAGCGCCACCCACATGCGTGGCCAGCCACTGAATGGAAACAGCAGCGGCGGCAGCCACAGCAGATAGAACCAGAACGGCTCGGCATGATTCTGCAGATTCTTGCCATCGGCCAATTTGTCGACCACGCGGCCGGCAGTCTGGGTAAAGAACAGCCGCTCACGGTAAGCCTCGCCGCCGGAAAACCCGGCCGGCAGCGCCCACGCCAGCAACATCGCGCCGCCCAGCAGCACCGCCAGTACGCCACGGCCGTACCAGCGGCCCCGATGCTGGCGTGCCCAGTCGCTCCACAACGGCCCGAGCAGCCAGGGGAAGATCACATGCAGCAACATCACCGGACCCTTGGTCAGCAGCCCCAGGCCAATGCACAGGCCGAACAGCAGCCAGCGCGGTTCGGCGCGTTGCGGCTTCGGGGCCAGGCACAGCAAGGCGGCCAGCACCCATGTCGCCAGCAGCACGTCGTACATGATCTGCAGACCGAACAGGAACGCATAACCGAACGACAGCAGCATCCACGGTGCTGCCCGGGCTATCCACGGTCGCTGCGGAAACAGCCGCCGCGCCAGCATCGAGACCAGCATCAGCTGTACGCCGCCGATCAGCACCTCGAGCACGCGCGGCCAGACGTCGCTGACGCCGAACGCGAACCAGCCCGCCTGGATCAACCAGAACAGCAGCGGCGCCTTTTCGCTGTAGGGCTGGCCATTGATATGCGGTACCAGCCACTGGCCGTGACTGAACATCTCCCACGCCACCGCCAGCGTACGCGTGGAATACAGCGGCATCGGCCCATGCGAAAAAATCGCCAGCAGCGCTACCAGCATCCACAGCGGCAGCCATGGCCATGCGGCGCGTAGATATTCGGTGCGGCTATATGTACTCAGTGGCACAGGCAGGCTCTAGGTGGACCATGGATGATTCTAGCTTGCACCGGGCTGGCACAAGGCGAGGGAGTGCGGGCTCATGCTCGCCCCCAGTAGCCGATGCGGCGACGCAACTTCAGCTTGCGCCACAGATTCAGCGGTTTGCGCCGACGGTTGCTGCCGCCCTTGGCGATGAAGGCGTCGATGGCATCCAGCACGCGTTCGCTGGAGCGGCCATCGCGATACGGGTGGATTGAATCGGCGTAGTCGCGGATGGCCTGCAACAATTCCGGTGGCCGCGCCAGCGCGCGCTCGATCGCCGGTTCGAACTGGGCCGGCTCGCCGATGTCGATCAACTGCGGGCCGGGGCGACGATTCCTGAATGTCACCACCGGTTTGCCGGTGAGCAGAAACTCGTTCAGTGCCGATGAAGTGTCCGAACACATCATGTCGGCCTGCGGAAACAGGTCGAGGATATTGTCGTTTTCGGCAAAGCACAGGTAGTCGTTCTGCAGCGCCTTGTACCTGGCGCGCGTGTCGGCGTTCATCTTTGGATGGAAGGTGACGATCCAGCGCCAGCGACCGTCGCGTGACAGGCGTTTCACCTCTTCGTACAGGGTTTCCGCGGCGCTCCAGGAAGGCGAAAAAGTCGAGTGGTAGAGGATGACCGGCGGTTGCCGCACCGCTGGCAATGGCCCGGCGATGCTGCGCATGAACGGGTCGAGCTTGGGCCAGCCGGTTTCGCTGGCCGTGAAATGGCCAAGCCTGTCCGCCAGCGCCTGGAATTGCGCGGTATCGCGAGGGCCGGTGGTGCAGTAGAGGTCGAAAAAGCCGCGGATATAGATGTGTCGCGGCTTGCCGGCATCGAACCCGTGGAAGACCTCGACCTTCACCCCCGGGAAAAAATGAGGCAGATGGTTGCCCGGCGTCAGCACCGCGATCGGCTTCCATGCGCGCACCTCGCGCACGCTCAGCAGGCGCTCGCCTTCGACCAGATCCTCGGCACCGGGCCCGTCGAAGAACCAGGCCGTTTCGCCGCCACGTGCCCGGATGGCGTCCTGCAGCGGACGCAGGATGGCCAGCGCGTAGCGCTCGGAACCGTACAGAAGATAGCGTTTGGGGTCTGTCATCAGCGATCGATTTCATGTCTCGTCAGCAGACTGGCGGCGAGCGCCACCGAATCCGGACTGTGGCGCATTTCGTAATAGCGCATGCGCTTGTAGATGGCGTAGCTGGCCGCCGTGTGGGCCATCATGAATCCACGCCAGCCATCGAGGAAGGCCAACCGAAAGACATAATCCTTGAGGAACGCGAGCACGAATACGAACGGTGTCTGCCACATCCGGACCGGTTTGCCCTTGTCCAGCCAGTCGCGACACTTCAGCTCGGCATAGCGCAGCACCTTGAGCTGCTTGTGCACCAGGGTCGGGTTGTTGGTGTGATTGAAAGTGGCGCGCAGGGTGGTGGCGGCACCATCGAAACACAGCGATTCATGTACCCGGGCGTCGCTCCAGCGTGCGCGGCCGCGGTGGTACAACCGGGCCATGCGCTCGCCGACGGCGGGTCGGTACCAGCGCATTGGCGCACCCATGTAGATCGTGCTGCGGCGCAACCAGGCCGCTGGCGCTTCGCTGGCCATCAGCGCGGGCAGGCATTGCTGCAGTTCATCCACGAGTTCGGGGCTGAGGTATTCGTCGGCATCCAGCGCCAGGATCCAGTCGTGGCTGCACTGAGTGCTGGCGAAGTTGCGTTGTGCACCGAACCCGAGCCAGTCCTGATGGACGACGCGGGCGCCATGCGCACCGGCGATGGCGACGGTGTCGTCGTCGCTGCCGCAGTCCACCACCAGCTTTTCAGCGGCAAATGGAACGCTGTCCAGGCAACGCGCGATGTTGTCCGCCTCGTTGCGGGTGATTACGGCGAGGGTCAGTGGGAGCACGGGCATGGGGTGGATTCTAGCCGAAGCATGCGGTCAGTCCGTTGCGGAGTTATCATGTGCGTGCGGCGCAGGCACGGAAGTCGATCACAGGGTGGGTCGCGAGAGCTTCATCTGCACCAGCCATCTTCAGCATGGCGCAGAGTCGAACCCATTTGCTTCATCTGGAAAAGGTGCGGCCTCGCTGGCTGGGAACGCGCCGCAGGGATACGGCGTGACAAAAGAGGAATGAGCCCTGGATCTGCTCGCCTGCGGCTGGAGGTCGCACCGCAACAGTCTTGATGAATCACTTCAGGGGGCTTCATTACGTGCGCATCAGTGTCGCTGTGATCACCTATAACTGGCCCGACGCATTGCGGCTGGTACTGGAGGCGCTTGCCTGTCAGACCCGGTTGCCGCATGAAGTCATCGTTACAGATGATGGTTCGCAGCCCGAAACCCGCGACTTATTGCTTCGTCTGGCGCAGGACTACCCGGTGCGGCTGGTGCATCTGTGGCAACCGGACGATGGTGCGCGCATGAGTCGTGCGCGCAATCGTGCCATTGCTGCCGCCCAGGGTGATTACGTCATCCTGCTCGATGGTGACATGGTGGTCGAGCGGCACTTCATCGCCGATCATCAGGCCTTCGCGCGGGAGGGTTGTTTTGTGCAGGGCTCGCGCGTGCTGACCGACGAACGACTGGTCGGCGACATGCTTGAGCGGCATCTCTCATTCCCCGACTTTTTCCGTCGTGGTATCGATCGGCGCAGACATACCGTGCGACTTCCGCAGTTGGCGCGCATTTTTGCCCGGCCGAGCACTCGGCAGCGCGGTATCAAGAGCTGCAACATGGCGTTCTGGCGGCAAGATCTGCTGCGTCTCAACGGCTTCAACGAGGCGATGACCGGATGGGGGCGCGAGGACACCGAGCTGGCGGTGCGTGCGTTTCATGCGGGCCTGTTTCGACGTGATCTGCGCCTGGGCGGGCTGGCTGCGCATCTTTATCACCGCACGCGCAAGCATGTCGTCGACAATCCCAACGACCGCATCCTGGACGACACCCGTCGCCGGCTTCTGATCCGATGCGAGCGGGGTGTCGAGCAGTACCGGGACGAGTTTGCAAGCTCGCCTGCGGATCTTCGTGTGGCTCATGCACCCATGCCGCCGTACCCGGTGATGCCGATGGATGCGATTGGCATGGCGCAGGTCGTCAGGGCGTAATTCAGTCCTGCTGACCGGGGTACCTCATGTTCCGACCCAGTTGCGCAATTCGCAGTGCCAGCCCGAGCACCAGGAAGAAATAAAACGATTGCGTCATCACACGGTAGAACACGCTGTCGGTGAGCGCACACAGCATGTACAGGCCGATCACTGCCATTCCAATGGATGCCAACCGTGCGATCTCGGCGTCCTGGTTGAGTGCGTGACGGCTGAAATAACGCAGAGGTACAAGGAACACGGCCAGCAGTACCAGCAGGCCAGGCACTCCGCCTGTAGCAGCGGCTTCCAGGTATTCATTATGCGGCTGGTTGTAGCGCGCAATGATCGGATTGCTGCGGCCGGCGGCGATCTCCTTGCTGGTGTAATCGGCGAACTCGCCGATGCCGATGCCGAGCACGGGATGGGCAGCAAAAGCGCGCGCGGCGGTATGCCACATCTCCAGTCGTTCGCGCACCGCGCCCCGCGCATCGTGACGCTGGTCGAAACTGGTGATCTCCGGCGCGATTGCCTCAAAGCGCGCAGCCATTTCGCCGCGCATGCTGTAAGTGGCGGCCGCGGCAATAACGCATGCGGTACCGATCAGCAACAAGCTTGAGCGCCAGTGCCGGGTGCGCCGCGCGTGCAACAGCACGAGCAGCACGAAAACTGGTACGAAGGCCAGCAGCGGGCCGCGGCTCTGCGTCAGCAGCGCACCGTACATGCCGCAACCCATGGCGGCCAGATGGAGCAATTTTTCCCATCGGCGTGTGTCTGGAGCCAGGAACTGCACCAGCGCAACCGCAGACAGTCCGAGCAGGATGGTGGCCAGTTCGATCGACGCCGAAGCGCCGCCGTTGAGGCCGTAGGCGCGATCGACGCCGAGCAAATGGCATTGGAAGATGCCAAACGCGCCGAGGAGGATGGTGGTCAGGCTGAATCCTGCCCAGACCACCCGCATCCGCAGCGGCAGACTGAAACAGGCCGCAATCGCCAGGAACAACAGGATATGTGCCGGGCGATCCAGCGGTCGCCAGCCCAACTGGTGAATCACCACGTTGAAAATCACAAAGCCGACCATCAAAAATGACGCAGCTACCGGCTGCCACGCGGCGCGGAAATTGTGGCGGCTGTTCGCCGAGCGGAAGAGCAGGGCAAGGCCGGTCAGGAACAGCAGCGCCGTGGGCAGCGCCTTGATGCGCGGGTCAATCGAAAATGACAGTGGCATCAGGGCAACCAGAACCGAAAGCACCCACGATGGCCAGGTTTTCAATGATGCTTGCGCGGGGCGGCCTTGCATGAAGCGCAGTCGCAGCATGCGCGGGACGCCGGCTGGTCGCAACAGTTGGGTGGCAAGTTGCCGGCTACCCACGGTACCGCCCAGGGTCACGGATTGTTGTGGAGAGGTCGTCCGGATCATTCGTCATCATCGCCATTGGCATGGGGAATACAGCCTTGTATTACCGCGTCTTCCCTGAACATCCACCATTCTCGTCGATTGGCGTGGCCGACATAGGTGGCATGATGGCGATCGACGCAAGCCCCCATCGCCTCGTCCAGGCTGAAAATCCAGCGCTGCCGCGGTGCTTGCCGCAGCCAGGCGACAGCATCGGCATATTGCTCCGGCCAGGGCTTGAGGAAGCCGAACTCGGCTACGGGGCCTTGTGCCATCAGCAGGTTCTGCTCCTTCCAGGCGAGCAGGCCGATGGTTGCGTCCGGCCCGGCAATGGCGCGCGCCTTGACCATCACGTCACGGGCCGAGCGGTCGCCATTGAGCATCGGGTAGCCCCACAGGCCGTACAAACCCCACAACACGCCGGCGAACAGCAGCCAGCCCAGAGGCGCGCGCTGAACGCGCGTGAACACGGCAATCAGCAGGCCGGCCGCACCGATGGCCAACAGCAGCCACCAGATCTGCGGATCCAGGCTCTGTTCGATCTTCAGCGCCCATGAAGGGTGCAGCAGCAGGGCCGAGGCAGCCGCCACGGTCAGTGTCGCGCTCAACAACAGGGTCAGGCCGAATACCGCCCGGCACACGCCGCGCCGACGCAATAGACCGGGCAGCAACGGTGCCAGCATCAGTGCGGTCATCGGCAGGGCCGGCAGGATGTAGACATCGCGCTTGCCCGGGCTGATCGAGAAAAACAGCAGGATCAGCACGATCCAGCCCAACGGCAGCAGGAAGCGTGCGTCGCGCCGTTTCAGCCGCCGCCACCATGCGGGCAGTGCCCACGGCAGCAACAGCGACAACGGCAGCCAGTCGACCACGATGATGCCGAGGAAATAAAGCGGCGAGTGGAGGTGTCCGGTCGGGGTGGCATAGCGATGCACGGTTTGCCCGAACAGGATGTTCTGCAGATAGGCTGCGTGTTGCGGATCGCCATCGGCATGGGCGGTCAGCAGCATCGGCAGCAGCCAGGCCAGAATGGCGACCAGGAACAAGCCCAGCCCGCCGGCCCAGCGCCAACCACCCCGTGGCAACGTCAGTCGACGCCAATGGCGGCGACGGGCAAACAGATACGGAATCAGCATCAGCAGGGCCAGCACGCCGACACCCTTGGTGGCGACGCCGACACCGGCAAAGAAGCAGCCGACCGCGAACCAGCGCCATGACGGCCCCAGCAGCAGGTGGCGCAGCAGACCGTAGTTGGCCAGTGTGATCCAGCCCAGCAGCAACGGGTCGATCTGGGCGTTGCGCATCTGGTAGCTGAAGTGAATGGTGACCAGCAAGGTGGCCGCGGCCAGCAGCGCGCTGCGATGGTTCCACAGCCGTCGCGACAAGTCGTAGACCAGTGCCAGCGCGCCCAGGCCAGCCAGCAGGGACGGCAGCATGAAAGCCACGCGCCAGCTGCGGGTGAGCAGGTAAGACAGCGCCTGCAGCCACATGAATACCGGCGGCTTGTCCGGGTACAGCTCGTGCCCGCGGTGCGGGAACAGCCACTGACCGTGCTCCACCATCCATCGTGCGACCAGCGCGAAGCGCGGCTCGTCGGATGGCCACGGATCGCGCAGGCCGATGCCCACGCCAAGCAACAGCAGGGCGAACAGGCCGAACAGCAGCAGTTCCCAGCGGGCATCACGCAGCCACAATGGGCGGGCACGGTACAAAGGCACCAGGGGCTTCACGGTGTGCGGGGTTCCGTCAGCGAGAGGGCGAACAGGCCAAGCATAACTGGCCGGCGTGGACTTCGATGCACGGCACGGTCGTCATGGCTGCTTCCGTATGACTGCGTAATACATGCCGTCGAGGTCGCCATCGCCGGGCAGGATCTGCCAGCCGACAGCCGCCGGCTGGCCAACCGGCAACGTGAAGGACACGGTCTGTGCATCGGCCTGGGTCGCCAGCAGTTCGCCGAGGATCGCCTCGTTCTCCGTCCGCAGCACCGAGCAGGTGATGTAGACCAGCCGCCCGCCCGGTGCCAGCAGCGGCCATAGTGCGGTCAGGATCCGACGCTGTTGTTCGTGCATGGCGGCGATGTCGCTCTCGCGCCGGTGCAGGCGCACATCCGGTCGTCGCCGCAACACGCCGGTGGCGGAACACGGAGCGTCGATCAGGATGCGATCGAACGGCTGGCCTTTCCACCAACCGGCGGGTGCACCGGCATCGCCGACCACCAGCTTGGCATTCAGCCGCAAGCGCATCAGGTTTTCGCGAATGCGCTCGGCCCGCTTGGGGTCGAATTCGAGCGCGGTCAGGTCGATTTCGGCGCGTTCGAGCAAGTGGCAGGCCTTGCCCCCCGGCGCCGCACAGGCATCGAGCACCCGCAGCCCGTCGTGCAAGTCGGCCAGATCGGCGGCGATCTGTGCGGCACCATCCTGTACCGCAAACAGGCCGTCCTCGAAGCCGGGCAGACGGGTGACGTCGAGACTGTGCGGCAGCACCAGCGCATCACTGAGCCAGGCATGCCGGGTCGCTGCATGACCGGCAGCCTGCAGCATGTCGAGCATGGCTTGTGGCTCAGTTCGTTGCCGGTTGACACGCAGCATCAGCGGCGGTTCGCAGTTGTCGGCGATCATCACCGCCTCGGCCTGTGCCGGCCAGTCGCGGTCCAGGGCGGACGCCAGCCAGGCCGGATGCGCGTGACGCGTCTGCGGGGCGGCATCGAGCCTGGCCAGCCGCGTCTCGCGTTCGCGTTGCCAGCGGCGCAGCACGGCGTTGACCAGGCCGGCCAGCTGCGGGCGTTTCAGCGTGCGCACGGCTTCGACGGTGGCAGCGACCGCGGCGTAGTCCTGCAGTTCGAGAATTTCCAGCTGGACCAGGCCCAGCACCAGCAGTGCATGAACCGCCGGATCCTTGTGGCGCAGCGGCTTTTCCAGCAGGCCGTCGACAGCGGTGTCGAAGCGCAGCCACCAGCGCGCACCTTCGCTGAGCAGCGCCATCAGCAGCGCGCGATCGCGCGGATCGCGCAGTTGCGGCGCGCTGCGATGGATCACCTCGCGCAGCGAGGCGCCGCGGATCGCGACTTCGGCGAGCGCACGGGCGGCCACGGCGCGGGTATCGGTCTTCGTCGCGCCGGATTTCATCGAGCCTGGCGCAGTTCGGGACGGGCATTGAGATAGTCGGCGCCGGCGATGCGTTTGCCGCCGGCGCGCTGTACGGCGGTGATTCGCAGCGTTCCCCGCCCGCAGGCCAGGTCGATACCGTCGCGCGTAGCGGCGAGCATGTCGCCGGGCGCGGCATGATGGTCGCGTTCGATCGCGTGCGCCGCCCATATCCGCAGCGGCTCGCCGGCGATCAAGCCTTCGGCGACCGGCCAGGGGTCGAACGCCCGGACTTGCCGCTCCAGCTCGATCGCGGGTCGGGAAAAGTCCAGTCGGGCCTCGGCCTTGTCCAGCTTGTGCGCGTACAGCACGCCTTCCTCCGACTGGGCCGTGGCGACCAGTGCCTGGCCAGACTGGAGTCGGCGCAAGCCCTCGCTCAGCACCTCGGCGCCCAGGGCGGACAGGCGGTCGTGCAGCGTGCCGCCGGTGTCTTCCCGGCTGATCGGCGTGCGCCGTTCCAGCAGCACCGGGCCGGTATCCAGGCCGGCCTCCATCTGCATCAGGCCGACGCCGCTTTCGTTGTCGCCGGCGAGAATGGCGCGCTGGATCGGCGCCGCGCCGCGCCAGCGCGGCAACAGGCTGGCATGGACGTTCCAGCAGCCGAACCGCGGCAGCGCCAGTATCTTGCGCGGCAGGATCAGCCCGTAGGCGACCACCACCAGCAGGTCGGCCTGGCAGGCCGCCAGAGCCTGCTGTGCCTCGGCCGGTTTCAGCGATTCGGGTTGTTCGACCGCGATACCGGCAGCCAGTGCCGCCTGCTTGACCGGGCTGGGCGTGAGCTTGCGGCCGCGGCCGGCCGGGCGATCAGGCTGGGTGTAGACGGCCACCACTTCGGCCCCGCTGGCGCGGCAGGCCTCGAGGCAAGGCACGGCAAATTCGGGCGTACCGGCAAAGACCAGGCGCAGTTTGTTCAAGCGGACGCCGCCTGCTTGCGCTGCTTGTCCAGTCGCTTCAGCAACAGGCCGCGCTTGAGCGGGGACAGGTAGTCGACGAATACCTTGCCGGCCAGGTGATCCATCTCGTGCTGCACGGCCACCGCCAGCGGGCCCTCGGCTTCGTACAGGAATTCGTTGCCGTCGAGGTCGCACGACTTGACCTTGACCTTGAGTGCGCGCGTGACATCGGCGTAGATGCCGGGGAACGACAGGCAGCCCTCCTGATAGACCTGCGAACCGTCTTTTTCGACGATTTCCGGGTTGATCAGCACCAGGCGCTGGTTGCGCTCGTCGCTCATGTCGATGACCAGCACACTCTGGTGCACGTTGACCTGGGTTGCGGCCAGGCCGACGCCGTTGGCGGCGTACATGGTTTCGAA
Organism: Rhodanobacter sp.; assembly: GCA_035564915.1. Classification (GTDB taxonomy): domain Bacteria; phylum Pseudomonadota; class Gammaproteobacteria; order Xanthomonadales; family Rhodanobacteraceae; genus Rhodanobacter. Next base: position 9,869 of record DATMTH010000009.1, on the reverse strand, counting down.
CAGGTCGTCGACCAGCTGCCTCAGGTCACTGTCAAAGCGGGTGACCTGGGTGGCGCAGGTGCGCAGTCGGGGGTCGGGGAACTCGAGAATCGGCAATATGGACATGTATTTTCACCTTGGCGCCGGAAATGCGGGCGATTTGGTAAAAAGCCACCCCGACGCGATCTAGAATGTGCATCATTGTACGTCGGCAAGCACGCGAGCGCAGACGATTTTTGCCAACTCGCACCTGTTGCGTGCGTTAACCATTCGGTTACACTCGACCGAGCACCTGGGGAAGGGGGATTCCCGCAAATGATCAGAAAAATTATCGTGTTGCTGGCCGGCATGCTGGTCACCGTGGCGGTGTATGCGGTAGGCGCCCAGTTGCGTGCCAATCACCCTGACAGCTATACCGTCCGCCGTGGCGACACCTTGTGGGACATCTCCGCCAAGTTCCTCGCCAAGCCGTGGTTGTGGCCGGAAATCTGGCAGGCCAATCCGCAGGTTCGCAACCCGCACCTGATCTACCCGGGCGACGTGCTCAACCTGTCGTTCATCAATGGTCCCCAGCTGAGGCTGGAGCCGAAAGTGCATGCCGAGGGCGATGCGGTACCGGCGATTCCGCTGGACCAGCTGAAGATGTTCCTCAAGGACATGCGGGTGATGGATTCCAATGCAGTCAGCGCTGCGCCCTATGTGGTGGGCCTGGAAGAGAATCAGCTGCGCGGTACCGTCGGTCAGAACCTCTACGTGCGCGGCCTGCAGGGTGAGCCGGGCCAGCGCTGGGCGATCGTGCGGCCGAGCCATGTGTTTCGCGGGTTCGAGCAGGATGACCCGAACGATGCCGAGAATGGCATCGTGGCCCATGGGCTGGACAGCAACGCGGCGATGGTCAATGCGCCGTGGCGTGAAGATTCCCGCAATGACGGGCATTACGGCAAGGGCGATGATCTCGGTGTCGAGGTCAGCGTGATCGGCACCGCCGAAACCCTGCGCATGGGCGATCCGTCGACCCTGCTGCTGCTGAATTCGACCAAGGAAATCCGCAGTGGTGACCGGGTCATGCCGGTCGACGACAAGCCCTACGATGCCTACTACTACCCGCATGCACCGAAATCGTCGGTGCCGGCCCATGCCAGGGTGATCGGCTTTGCCGACGCGCTGGACGCGGCTGGCTCGCGTCAGGTCGTGCTGCTTTCGGTTGGTGCGAAGGACGGCGTCGACAATGGCGAGACCTTTGCCATGTTCGAGCCGGGCGAGACCATTCACGATGATGTCGCCAGCAACAGCTGGAATCGCGGCGTCGGCAAGAAAGTCACCCTGCCGGACGAATACGCGGGTCATGTGATGGTGTTCCGCACCTTCGACCGGGTCAGCTACGGCTTGGTGATGGACGGCCTGCGGCCGGTGCATATCGGTGCCCGTCTGCGCGCGCCGGAATAAGCGCAGCGCGTCACGCAGCGGCATTTGCCTACACAACGGCGCGGCCATCACCGCGCCGTTTCCGCATGTGCCGGTTCCGTAAACTGGGTGCATGCACATCGACGACATGGATGAGTGGCGTGCGTGGCTGCTGGCCTTGCGCACACCGGGCCTCGGCCCGGGCGGTCTGCGCGCGCGGCTGGATGCGGCTGGCGGCGATATAAGTGGCGTGCTGGCGCAGTTGCGCCGCGATGCCGTGTCGTTGGGTGAGCCGGCCCGGGCGTGGCTGGCACGGCCGGATCAAGCGCGCCTGGACGCCGACATGGCGTGGCTGGCCGAGCCGGGTCATTGCTTGCTGCGTTGCACCGAGTCAGATTTTCCGCCGCAACTGGAAAATATTCCGCAACCGCCAGCGGTGCTGTTCGTGGTGGGCGACGCCAGCTTGCTGCTGTATCCGCAAGTGGCCATCGTCGGCGCGCGGGCGGCCAGTGCGGCGGGGCTGGTGCATGCGCGGGCCTTTGCCTGCAGCCTGGCCGAGGCCGGTTTCACGATCACCAGCGGCATGGCCGATGGCATCGACGGCGCGGCACATGGGGCCGTGCTGGACGCCTCGGCAGGGACACTGGCAGTGATCGGTACCGGGCCGGACCGGGTTTATCCGCGCAAGCATCATGCACTGGCCCGACGGCTTGCCGCGCAGGGCGCGCTGGTCAGTGAATTCCCGCCGGGCACGGCGGCTCGCGCAGATCATTTTCCGCGGCGCAACCGGATCATCGCCGGGCTGTCGCTGGGCACGCTGGTGATCGAGGCGGGGCTGCGCTCGGGTTCGCTGATTACCGCGCGACTTGCCGCCGAGCAGGGTCGCGAGGTGTTCGCCTTGCCCGGTTCGATCCACAATCCGTTGGCGCGCGGTTGCCATCGGTTGATCCGCGACGGCGCGCGGCTGGTGGAGACGGCGGCGGAAATTATCGAGACATTGGCGCCCGCAGCGTGCATGCTTGGCACCGAACTGGCTGCCCGGTTGCAGCAGGACCCCGTCGAAAGGGTACCGTCGGTGACTGGTGAACGGACCGGTTACAGCGGCATCAGCATGGCATCGGAGCCTGAATATCGGCGGCTTTTGGACGAACTTGGCCACGATCCGGCGACAATGGACGAACTTGTCCAGCGTACCGGTGTGTCGCCGGCGATCCTGTCCTCGATGCTGTTGATGCTGGAGCTGGAGGCCAGAGTCGAGAGCCTGCCGGGCAATCGCTATCAGCAAATGCCGCCTCACGCGGCATCCCGCTGACTGGCTGCGTTCGGGCCAGTGCACCGGTCGTCGGGCAGTGCTTGCTTGACAGCTGCCGCTACGGCGTGGTTTCAACTATATATATGCCCGGCCCGTAAGCGCCGGTGGTTCACTTGCGGATATCCAGCTTCATGGCAAAAAACCTGCTCATCGTCGAATCGCCGGCCAAGGCCAAGACGATCAACAAATACCTCGGCAAGGACTTCCAGGTTCTCGCCTCGTACGGTCATGTGCGCGACCTGAAACCGAAGGAGGGCGCGGTCGACACCGAGCACGGCTTCACCATGGCGTACGAGGTGATCGAGCGCAACGAAAAGCACGTGGATGCGATTGCCAAGGCGGCCAAGCTGGCCGACGACATCTATCTCGCGACCGACTTGGATCGCGAAGGCGAGGCGATCAGCTGGCATATCAGCGAAATCCTGCATGAGCGGGGCCTGACCAAGGGCAAGCAGATGCACCGGGTGGTGTTCTCAGAAATCACGCCGAAGGCAATCAAGGCCGCCGTGGCGGCGCCGCGCCAGTTGTCGCACGATCTGGTCGATGCGCAGCAGGCTCGCCGCGCGCTGGATTATCTGGTCGGCTTCAATCTGTCGCCGGTATTGTGGCGCAAGGTGCAGCGCGGCTTGTCCGCCGGCCGGGTGCAGTCGCCGGCGTTGCGCATGATCGTCGAGCGCGAGGAGGAAATCGAGGCGTTCAAGGCACGCGAATACTGGACCATCGGCGCCGACCTGAAGCATGCCGATGGTGACTTCAATGCGCGCCTGAGCAAACTCAACGGCAAGAAATTCGAGCAGTTCGATCTCACCAGCGAAGCCGATGCCCACGCCGCACAGGCGGCACTGAAGCAGGCCGCCGATGGCCGGCTGACGGTCAGCGAGGTCAGCTCGAAGGAGCGCAAGCGCCGCCCGGCGGCACCATTCACCACCTCAACCCTGCAACAGGAGGCTGCGCGCAAGCTTGGCTTCACCACCAGCCGCACGATGAAGGTGGCGCAAGGCCTGTACGAAGGCGTGTCGCTGGGGGGTGAGGAGGGCAATGTCGGCCTGATCACCTACATGCGTACCGATTCGACCATGTTGGGTGACGATGCCATCGCCGAACTGCGCCAGTTGATTGCCCGCGATTACGGCGGCCATGCGCTGCCTGACGGGCCGCAGGTCTACAAGACCAAGTCGAAGAACGCGCAGGAGGCGCATGAGGCGATTCGTCCGACCTCGGCGATGTACACGCCGAAGTCGATCGCAGCGCATCTCAATGACGACCAGCGCAAGCTGTACGAATTGATCTGGAAGCGTACCGTCGCCTGCCAGATGATCCACGCCACACTCAATACCGTGTCCGTCGAATTCGCCCTGAAGGACGTGCCGGGCGGGGAAGCATCCTTCCGCGCCAGTGGCACCACCGTGATCGACCCGGGCTTCCTGGCGGTTTACGAAGAGGGCAGCGACCAGAAGAAGGCCGACGAAGATGACGAGGGGCGTCGTCTGCCGCGGCTGGCGGTTGGCGAGTCGGTGCCGTTGCGCGACATCGTCGCCGATCAGCATTTCACCGAACCACCGCCGCGTTACTCCGAGGCCAGTCTGGTCAAGGCGCTGGAAGAGCACGGCATCGGCCGTCCGTCGACCTACGCCAGCATCATCCAGGTGCTGCAGAACCGCGAGTACGTCTACCTCGACAGCCGCCGTTTCAAGCCCAGCGATGTCGGCCGTGCAGTCAGCAAATTCCTCACCCAGCACTTCACCCAGTACGTCGATTACGATTTCACCGCCAAGCTCGAGGATGAGCTCGACGCGGTGAGCCGCGGCGAAGAGGCCTGGGTGCCGCTGATGGAGCGCTTCTGGCTGCCGTTCAAGCAGCAGGTCGACGAAAAAACCGAGTCGGTCGACCGCAACGAGGCGACGGGCGCCCGTGAGCTGGGTACCGATCCGAAAACCGGCAAGCCGGTTTCGGTGCGGTTGGGCCGGTTCGGGCCGTATGCGGCCATCGGCACCAAGGACGATGAGGAAAAACCGACCTTTGCCAGCCTGCGACCGGGCCAGAGCATGCATACCATCACGCTGGCCGAGGCGATGGAGCTGTTCAAGCTGCCACGCAAACTGGGCCACGCGGAAAACGGCGACGAAGTCAGTGTGGCGATCGGTCGCTTCGGCCCGTTCGTCAAACAGGGCAGTACCTATGCCTCGCTGAAGGCGGAAGATGACCCGTACACCATCGAGTTGCCGCGCGCATTGCAGGTGGTGGCCGAAAAGCTGGAGATGCTGGCGAACCGGTTGATCCTGGATTTCGGCAATGGGGTGCAGGTACTCAACGGTCGCTATGGCGCGTACATCACCGATGGCGAGAAGAATGCGCGAATTCCCAAGGAGCAGGAGCCGAAAGAGCTGACCGAGAAGCAGTGCCTGGAGCTGCTTGCTGCGGCGCCGGTGCGCAAGGGCCGTTTCGGCAAAAAGGGTGCGGCCAAGAAAACGGCCGTGAAAAAAGCGGCGCCTGCAAAAAAGACCGCGGCCAGGAAGACTGCAGCCAAGAAGACGGCAACAAAAAAGACGGCAGTCAGGAAAACGGCGGCCAAAAAAACGGCTGTAAAGAAAGCAGCGGTCAAGAAGGTTGCAGCGAAAAAGACGACGACGGGCGAGGCCGGGGCCTGAGTGCAGCAGCGTTTCGATCTCAATCATTTGGATGCGGCGGCGATGCTGCTGCGTGGCGGCGGCGTGCTGGCGTATCCGACCGAGGCCGTGTTCGGCCTGGGCTGCGATCCGCATGACCGGGTTGCGTTCGAGCAGGTGTTTGCGTTGAAGCAGCGGCCGTCGACCCAGGGCGTGTTGCTGATTGCTGCGGATTTCGATCAGCTGGAGCGCTATATCGACCTGGCGGCAGTACCAGGCGAGGTGCTGCAGCAGGTGCAGGCAAGCTGGCCCGGGCCGCACACCTGGATCTTTCCGCGCTCGGCCGAAGTGCCCCCGTGGGTGGCCGGCAGTCATGCCGGCATCGCGTTGCGGGTCACGGCGCATGCGCCGGCTGCCGCATTGTGCCGTGCGTTTGGTGGTGCACTGGTGTCGACCAGCGCGAACCCGCACGGGCAGCCGCCGGCGCGCACGGCGGCCACCGTGCTCGATTACTTCGGTGAGGCGCTGGATGGGCTGCTGGACGGCCCGCTGGGTGGCCAGGAGCGCCCGACCACGATTCACGATGCGCTGTCGGGCGCTATCATCCGCACGTGAGTGCACAGGGGATACACGTCGAATCAGGCATCATCCGGCGCCAGTCGGATACCGGCCGGAAGTCTTGCTGACCCGGCTCGACCGGAGGTGGTGTCCGAACGCTGCTTTCGTGCGCTGAATACCCACGACAGGGAGATCATCAGTGGCCATAGTCGAAGACACCTATCCGCGCGAGTTTGCGCCACGGCTGCCGTTGCTGCATGCGACCGATCCTGCGCGGGTGCTGGCATGGCGCGATGGCGTGGCGGTCAGCGCCGCCCGTTTCCTGGCCGATGTGCGCGCGCTGGCCGACACCTTGCCGGCAGCTGCCGCCGCGGTGAACCTGTGCGAGGATCGCTATGCGTTCCTGGTCGCCTTCTGCGCCATTGCGCTGCGCGGACAGGCCAATCTGTTGCCATCATCGCGTGCTCCCCAGGCAGTGGATGAGGTCATGGCGGCACATCCGGGTTGCTATGCGCTGGGAGAACAGTCGCTCGATCCGGCGCCACCGGGTTATCGACGGCTGTCGCTGGACAAGCCCCTCTCTGATGTGACGCCGGCGACGGATTGGCCCACGATCCCGGTCGATCAGGTGGTGGCGATCGGCTATACCTCCGGTTCCACCGGGAAACCCAGCGCCAATGCCAAGACCTGGCGCAGCTTTCATGCCAGCAATGCGGGCAATCTGGCGATGCTTCGCGCTGCGCTGGGTTCGCGTTTCGAGGTGGTTGCCACGGTACCGCCGCAGCACATGTACGGAATCGAGATGTCGGTGCTGCTGCCCCTGCTCGGCGATGTCGGCGTGCATGCGGGGCGGCCCTTCTTTCCAGCTGACGTGGCCGCCGCGCTGGCCGAGGTGGCCGAGCCGAGGGTGCTGGTGACTACCCCGGTGCATTTGCGCGCACTGGTCGATTCGGGAATGGTGTTTCCGCCGGTCGCCGCGATGCTGTCGGCGACGGCGCCGTTGCCGGTCGCGCTGGCGCTGGCCGCCGAGCGGCACTTCGGTGCGCCGGTGCTGGAGGTATTTGGCTCCACCGAAACCTGTGTGTTCGCCAGCCGTCGCCCGAGCGTGGATGAGGACTGGCTGCTGTACGACGGCGTCAGCCTGCATCCGCACCCGGATGGCACCGGGGTCGACGCACCGCAATTGCGTGCCCCGATCAACCTGGCCGACATCGTCAGCCTGTCCCATGGCGGTCGTCGCTTCCGTCTGCGTGGCCGCCAGGCAGACATGCTGGAAATTGCCGGCAAGCGTGCCTCGCTGGGCGACCTCAACCGTCGTCTTCTGGCCATCCCCGGGGTACTCGACGGCGTGATATTCCAGCTGGAGGGCGGCGATGCGCTCGACGTGCATCGGATCGCCGCGCTGGTGGTCGCGCCGGGACTGGACGAGCACGTCATCAGCGATACGCTGCGGCGGAGCATCGATCCACTGTTCCTGCCGCGCCCGTTGCGCCTGGTCGATGCCTTGCCGCGCAACGAGACCGGCAAATTGCCCCGTAGCGCCTTGCTGGATCTGCTGCGCCGCCACGATTGAGTTGCTGCGAGCCGCGGTGGCTTGTTCATCGCAGCCGCTACAATGGGCGTTTGCGCGGCAGCGCCCGGTGGATTTGGAGTTTGACATGAAGGTTCTCGTCATTGGCGGCGGCGGTCGCGAACACGCGCTGGCGTGGAAGCTGGTTCAATCGGCGCAGGTCGACGAAGTGGTCGTGGCGCCGGGCAATGCCGGTACCGCGAACGAGCCAGGCATGCGCAATGCCGATGTGGCGGTGAACGACCTGGATGGCTTGCTGCAGCTGGCGCAGCGCGAACAGGTCGGTCTGACCGTGGTCGGCCCCGAGGTGCCGCTGGTGGCTGGCGTGGTCGACAAGTTTCGTGCTGCCGGCCTGCGCATATTCGGGCCGCATGCCATTGCGGCACAGCTGGAAGGCTCCAAGGCTTTCGCCAAGGCGTTCTTGCAACGGCACAACATCCCCACCAGTGGCTACGCGGTATTTACCGAATTGAATCCTGCGCTGGCCCATGTGCGGCAGCAGGGGGCGCCCATCGTGATCAAGGCCGACGGCCTCGCCGCGGGCAAGGGCGTGGTGGTGGCACTGACCCTCGCCGATGCCGAGCTGGCGCTGCATGACATGCTCGGCGCGCACAGTTTCGGCGACGCCTCGGCACGGGTGGTGATCGAGGAATTCCTGGAAGGCGAGGAGGCCAGTTACATCGTGATGAGCGATGGCAGCCATGCCTTGCCGATGGCTTCCAGCCAGGATCACAAGCGTCGCGACGAGAACGACCTGGGCCCGAATACCGGTGGCATGGGCGCGTATTCGCCGGCGCCGGTAGTCACCGCGGAAATCGAGCAACGCATCCTGCGCGAAGTGATCGAGCCGACCCTGCGCGGCATGGCCGCCGAAGGCGCGCCGTTCATCGGTTTCCTCTACTCCGGGCTGATGATCGCCAGCGACGGTACACCGAAAGTGATCGAATTCAACGTGCGCTTCGGCGACCCGGAAACCCAGCCGATCATGCTCCGTCTGAAGTCCGATATGGTCGAGTTGATCGATGCCGCGCTGGAAGGTCGCCTTGGACAGACCCGTGCCGACTGGGACCCGCGTCCGGCGATCGGCGTGGTGATGGCGGCCGGCGGGTATCCGGGCCGGGTGCATGGCGGTGACCCGATCACCGGTCTCGATACCCCGCTCGACGCCGAAGTGAAGATCTTCCATGCCGGCACCCGGCTTGATGAACATGGGCATGCAGTGACCGCCGGAGGGCGCGTACTGACCGTATGTGCACTGGGTGACGACATCGCCACGGCACGTGCGCATGCCTACGCTGCCGTGGGCCACATCCGCTACGACGGCGCGTTCTGTCGGCGTGACATTGCCCACCGGGCCCTGCATCGGTCGTGATCGCCGCCATCATGGCGTACGCTGGCGCATGGTATGACGTTGGGGTGATTGACTTTTCTGTGCCATGACATATGGGCTATGCTTGGAGGCTCCCCCGCGAATGGTCGTGGCGAACAGACGCCTGATCACCTCGTGCCCGTATTCACGTTGAAGAGGTTTCACGATGCGCAAGACGGTTTTGTCGCTGATGTCGATCGCGGCGCTGGCTCTGGCTGGCTGCAACTCCCCCAACTCGTCGTCCTCATCGGATGTCGCCAATTCAGCATCCGCGGGTACGGCAACGCCAGTGGTAGCCAGTGAAGTCAGCGGCACCATTTCACTGCGTGCGGGTTCTCCGCAACCTTCGGCAACCGCCACGCTGGTGCTGAACCTGGTCGACATGTCGTCCACGGCGGCCGGGTCCGCGCCGCTGGCGAGTGCAACCTCCCCGGCCAGCTCGTTCCCGCAGCCGTTCAAGCTCACCTTCAACCCGGCCGAGGTCAAGCCGAACGACCTGTATGTGATTCAGGCGATCCTGACCGACGGCGACCGTCATTACACGATGCCGATCCAGGCGCCGGTGCTGACCAAGGGAGGCAAGAACGATGGTGTGACGATCCAGCTGGTGGCCCAGCAGACTCCGGGCGAGAAGGTGCTCGCCGAGTTCACTGCCGAGCAGAAGCAGCTGGGTGCGATGAAGGTCAGTCACGGCACCAAGCTGGAAAAGGACGCATCGCGCGGCTGGCAGCTGTTCCGGCAGGCCGGCAAGGTCGAGTTCATCCGCGAGCTTACCGACTATGGCAAGGACGGTTTCACCAGCACCGACTATGCCTATCGTGACGGCAAGCCGTGGGCGATCGTGCAGCAGACCAAGTCCAGTCGTGACGCAAAGCCGAGCGCGATTGACCGTGCCGGCTGGAGCGAGGATGGCACCCTGGTACTGAAGCAGCACCAGGTGGGTGACGACGTGCAGCCGCTTGATGATGCCGCGGCGGACAAATTGAGAAAGGAAGCGATGGATATCCTGAGCCTGGCGACCGGCGGCAAAAACAAGTAAGCCCCAGCCAGTCATCGGCAAAACAGAAAGGC
>DATMTH010000008.1:0-10997 GCA_035564915.1 Rhodanobacter sp. | reverse complement strand
AATTTCGGTGGCACGGTCGGCGCCTATATCGCCGACCTGCTGCGCTGGATCTTCGGCCTGGTGGCCTACTGTTTCCCGCTGCTGTTGCTGCTGCTCGGTGTGCAGGTGCTGCGCCAGCGCGGCGACGTGCGCGTGGTGCATCCGTGGGAACCGGCCTTGCGGCTGATCGGCTTCGTGTTCTTCTTCATCACCGGCCCGGCGCTGCTGTATCTCAATTTCCATGACGAGCCAGTGCTGCCCCAGGGCGTGGGCGGCATCATCGGCGTATGGGTCGGCGATGCGCTGCTCAGCGCCTTCGGCGCCAAGGGCGCGCCGCTGCTGTTGCTGGCGCTGTTCCTGGTCGCGGTGACCCTGGCCACCGGTTTGTCGTGGTTCAAGCTGGCGGACTGGACCGGGCAGGGCGTGCTGCAGCTGGCGGCCTGGTTGCGCGGCAAGTTGCGCCAGGCACCGCAGGCACTGGCGGCACGCCAGGCGCGCACCGAGCGCGAGGTGGTCAAGAAGGCCGACGCGGTGCGCCAGGCCAAACGCGAGCCGGTGCGCATCGAGGCCGCGCCGGCGCCGGTGACGCGCAGCGAGCGGGCCAAGCTGGAAACGCAGATTCCGCTGTTCGTCGGTGCTGCCACACCAGGCGAATTGCCGCCGTTGTCGCTGCTCGACGAGGCGCCACCGCAAGGGCCTGGCTATTCCGACGAAACCCTCGAGGTGCTCTCGCGCCAGGTCGAATTCAAGCTGAAGGATTTCAAGATCGACGTGAAGGTGGTCGGCGCCTACCCGGGCCCGGTGATCACCCGCTTCGAGATGGAGCCGGCGCCCGGTATCCGCGGTTCGCAGGTGTCCAGCCTGGACAAGGACATCGCCCGCGGCCTGTCGGTGGTCAGCGTGCGCGTGGTCGACGTGATTCCGGGCAAGAACGTGATCGGTCTGGAAATTCCCAACACCCACAAGCAGATCGTCTACCTGTCGGAAATCCTGCGCTCGGACAAGTACGACCAGCTGAAATCGCCGCTGGCGCTGGCGCTGGGCAAGGACATCGGCGGCAAGCCGGTGGTGGTCGACCTGGGCAAGATGCCGCATCTGCTGGTGGCCGGCACCACCGGTTCGGGCAAATCCGTGGCGGTCAACGCGATGGTGCTGAGCCTCTTGTACAAGGCCAGCCCGAAAGACGTGCGGATGATCATGATCGACCCGAAGATGCTGGAGCTCTCGGTGTACGAGGGCATCCCGCATCTGCTGGCGCCAGTGGTCACCGACATGAAGGAGGCGGCCAACGCGCTGCGCTGGTGCGTCGCCGAAATGGAGCGGCGCTACAAGCTGATGGCCGCCGTCGGCGTGCGCAACCTGGGTGGCTTCAACAAGAAGGTGAAGGACGCCGAGAACGCCGGCCAGCCCTTGCTCGATCCGTTGTTCAAGCCCAACCCGGAGATGCCGAATCTGGCAGCCGAGCCGCTGGAGCCGCTGCCGAACATCGTGGTGATCATCGACGAATTCGCCGACATGATGATGATCGTCGGCAAGAAGGTCGAAGAGTTGATCGCGCGCCTGGCGCAGAAGGCGCGCGCTGCCGGCGTGCACCTGATCCTGGCCACCCAGCGGCCGTCGGTGGATGTGATCACCGGCCTGATCAAGGCCAATATCCCCACCCGCATCGCGTTCCAGGTTTCAAGCAAGATCGACTCGCGCACGATCCTCGACCAGAGCGGTGCGGAAGCCCTGCTTGGTCATGGCGACATGCTCTACCTGCCGCCGGGCACGGCCACGCCCGAGCGCGTGCACGGTGCCTTCGTCGACGATCACGAGGTGCATGGCGTGGTCAACTGGTTGAAGTCGCAAGGCGAGCCGAACTACATCGAGGGGGTGCTGGAGGAAGTGCAGGCCACCAGCGACGGCAAGTTCATCAACGACTCCGGTCTGCCGCAGGATGGCGAGGAGGGCGGCGACGCCGATACCGTGCTTTACGACAAGGCGGTGGCCATCGTCACGCAAACCCGCCGTGCCTCGATTTCAGGCGTGCAGCGGCACCTGCGCATCGGCTACAACCGTGCTGCGCGGCTGGTCGAACAGATGGAACAGGACGGCGTGGTCAGCGCACCGCAGCACAACGGCAACCGTGAAGTGCTGGCGCCGCCACCGCCGAAGCATTGATGCACGGCTTGTTGTCGGAGCGGCTTCAGCCACGATGCTCTGTCATCAAGCGTGCGAAAGACATCGCGGCTGAAGCCGCTCCTACAGTGCGGTTAAGCCGCGATTGCCCACAATGCACCGCATCACTCCGCCGGAAACACCGATGAAACGCCTGCTGCTCGTCTTGTCCACTGTGCTGCTGATGTTCTCGATCACCGCGCAAGCCGCGGTCGGTCCGGCCCGCGCGCGGCTCAATGCCTTCGCCACGGGCCTGCATTCGCTGACCGGGCATTTCAACCAGACCCTGACCGATGCCAACGGCAATGCCAGCAAGACCAGTGCCGGTACGCTGGCGATGCTGGCGCCGCGCCAGTTCCGCTGGGAGACGTTGACGCCGTACAAGCAGACCATCGTCGCCGATGGTGGCCGGATCTGGATGTACGACCCGGAGCTGGAACAGGTCACCGTGCGCCTGCAGAGCACCGAGGAGGCGCACAGTCCGTTGACCGTGCTGACCGACCTCAAGCAGCTGGACAAGAACTTCAAGGTGGAAGAGCGCGGCGAACACGATGGCCTGGCCTGGATGCGGCTGACTTCCACCGGCAAGAACCCGCAGTTCGACTATGCCGATCTCGGCTTTGATGCCAACGGACTGGCGCGGATGACTTTTCGTGACCAGCTCGGTTCGACCACCGACATCCGTTTCTCCGGCTGGCAGCGCAATCCGTCGATCCCGGCGGGGACCTTCGACTTCGTGCCGCCGAAAGGAGCCGACGTGATTGGCGACGTACCGCAAATCTCCGTCCAGGCCATAAAAGACTGATCCGGCGATGCCGGTGCTGCGCCAATTGCCGGGTTGGGCGTGGTTCGGCGGCGGCGTGCTGGCCTTCATCGCCGGTATCGTCAATGCCGCGGGCTACCTCGGCTTCCGCCATCAGGCGATCACCAATCTCACCGGGTCGACCACCATGCTGGGTGCGTCGCTGGGCCTGGGCGATCGCGGCGAGATCGTGCATTGGGGATTGTCGATCGCAGCCTTCGTGCTGGGCGCAGTGCTCAGCGGGATGATTGTGCAGCAGCGGACGCTCAAGCTCGGCCGGCCCTACGGCGTGGCGCTGGTGCTGGAGTCGATCCTGTTGTTCGCGGCCGTACCCTTGCTTGACGCCGGCAATTCCGCCGGGATCTATCTGGCCTCGATCGGGATCGGTCTGCAGAACGGCATGGCCAGCACCTACAGTGGCATGGTGTTCCGCACTACCCATGTCTCGGGCATGTTCACCGATCTCGGCATCTACATGGGGCAACGGTTGCGCGGGTTGCAGGTGGATACCCTGCGCATTCGCGTGTGCGTGCTGATCGTGACCACCTTCACTCTCGGTGGCGTTGCGGGTGCCTGGCTGTACGGCGTGATGCAGGAACGAACCCTGCTGGTGCCGGCTGCGCTGACGGGTATCTGTGGTGCGGGTTACGCGGTCTACGCCCAATGTCTGAGGCGAACCAGGCCGGATTCGGCAGCAGACTGAAGCGGGTCGGGATCAGTCCGCGACGGCGCAGCGATTGCGACCGCTGCGCTTGGCTTCGTACAGTGCCTTGTCGGCACGCGACAGCCATTGTTCGATCGAGTCGCCGGGGCGCAGGTCGGCAAGGCCGATGCTGACGGTGACCTTGATCTCGTGATTGCCGTAGCTGATCGCATTCCGGTCGATGGCCAGGCAGATCCGTTCGGCAATTTCCTGCGCCTGCCGCACGCTGGTATCGGGCAGGCACAGCACGAACTCTTCGCCGCCATAGCGGCCGATCAAATCTGCCTGGCGACGGTGTTGCTTGATCACCTCAATGGCTGCGCGGATCACGGCATCGCCAGCCAGGTGGCCGTAGGTATCGTTGATCGACTTGAAGCGATCAAGATCGAACAGCGCGATGCAGACTGAGCGCCCGAATGCGTGCGCGCGTTCTTCGCGGATCAGTTCGAGGAAGCGGCGACGGTTGTAGACACCGGTCAATCCGTCGGTATTGGCCAATTCATCGAGTCGCTGGTTGGCGGCGCGCAAATGCAGCGTGTGCTCGTTGATCTGCCGCTGCAACTGCTCGGCCTGGCGTCGCAGAAACACGGTGCGCAGATGGACCAGCCCGGTGATCAGGGCGATCAGCAGGAGTACCGCAGCGATCCGGCTGGCAAGGGTCTCATACCAGCGCGGCTTGACCGTGACGAGCAGGCTGGATTCGATGGTGTGCGGCTGCATGCCATGGGTGACGGCACGCAGATGCAGGCGATAGGTGCCATGCCCCAGGTTGGTGTAGTTCGCGCTGGGCAACGCCCCCCTGGGAATGCTGATCCAGTTGTCGTCGAGGCCTTCCATGCGGTAGCTGTAGGAGGTTTCTTCCGGCGCCTGGTAGTCGAGCAGGGAAAAATCGACCCGCAGATTGTGATGGCGCTTGTTCAGCGTGATCGTCGAGCCATCGTGTGGCAGCTTGCCGAAGGGCAACGCCACATCGCTGATGGCGATGTTGGTGATGGCCAGTCGTGCCGCGGTCTTCGGCGGGGCCGACCAGCCTGGTCGCACGACGGTCAGCCCGCCCAGGCCACCGAACAGCAGCTCACCGCCAGGCGCGCGTGCAGCGGCATTGGCGTAGTGGTAATTGCTGATGTGCAAACCGTCGCGCGGGCCGAGGTTGTACACCGCGTGGTCAGGCACATCAATGACCGAAATGCCGCTGGACGTGCTGATCCAGACGTGACCGAGGTTGTCACTGAGTGCACTGTTGACCTTGTCGCTGGCCAGGCCGTGGGCTATTCCCGTGGTACTGAACCGCCACGGCTGGCTGTTCGCGGCGACAGAAAGCCCGCCCGAACTGCTGACCAGGACATGTCCCTGCGCGTCTGTCGACACGGCGCCGACGGAATCTCCGGGCAGGCTGGTCGGGTCATCGTCGTGGTGGCGCAGATTGTGAAAACCGCGACGCTCGAGCGAATTGTCCGCGATGCTGATGCCGCTGGCGGTGCTGTACCACCATTTGCCGTCGATATGGGCAATCTGCCGCACGGTGTCGCCGATCAGGCTGGTCGGGTCGTGCGGATCGTGCGCGATGTGATCCAGCACATGGCTGACGGTGTCGTATCGGTACACGCCGTCATAAGTGCCGATAAGCAGCCGCGAGCCATCGCGGTTCAAACTCAGCACGGGCACATTCTCGAGCGCAGGCAGCACCGAGGGGCTGATCTTCAGCGTGGCCGGGTCTATGCGGGCCAGACCTTGCGTGCCGACCCAGATCGAACCATCCGCCGCCTCGACGAATGACTGCGTATCGCGATGAACCTGGCTTCCGCCCAGTTGCAGGTGGTTCATGCGGCCATGCTTGAGGTCGATCATGTCGATCCGGCCCGAACCCAGGCCCAGCCAGATCAGCTGGCGGCTGTCGACATAGATGCCGCGGACGCTGGTATCGCTCAGCGTGTTCCGTTCCAGCGGCGAGGGCAGTATCGAGAACACTGTCCGCGTATCGGGCCGGGTTCTGGCCAGGCCCAAATCGGTGGCGGCCCAGATATTGCCCGAACGATCACGCAGCAAGGCACGTACCACGTCGCCGGGCAGCGATGAATCGATCGCCGGGTCGTGATGGATCTGCCGCGTGCCGGCATCGCCCGGGGCATACGCGAGCAGGCCGGCACCATCGGTGGCAATCCACATCTTGCCGGGTTCTTCCTCGATGAAGTCGCGTACGGTGGGATGCTGCGCGCTGTCCTGATAACCGCTGAAGCCGGGTATCGGATGCCACTGGCCTTGACTGTCGCGATACACCGCGCCGGCCTGGCCGCTGCCGACCCAGATTCCGCCAGCCTTGTCTTCATGGATGGCCCATATCTGGTTGTCGAGCACCGTGGCCACGGTGCCTTCAGGAAAATCGGGGCGCACGAATGCGCGGCTTCCGGCATGGCGCACGAACAGGCCATTGTTGTTGCCCAGCCACAGATTGCCGGCGCGATCCTGCATGGCGCTGAAATTGCGCGGGGCGGTGTCACCACCGGTTTTCAGTTGATGGATGACGTTGCTGCGCAGGTCGAGGTGGTCCAGGCCATGTTCGGTGGCGATCCAGACGCCGCCAGCATGATCGTCGGCCAGTGCGTAGATCTTGCGATCCGAGGTGCCGCCAGTACCGACCGGGTAGGGATGGAAGTCGTTGCTGGCCGGATCGAAGCGCACCAGTCCGCCGGCATTGGTGCCGATCAGCAGGCCACCGTCCGGCAGCGCCAGCAGGCAGCGTACATAGGCGTCAGGCAAGCCGTGGTTCGTGCCGCCGCGGGTGTCGAACACCTGGGTGCGGTAGCCGTCATGGCGGGCCAGGCCGACCATGGTGCCAACCCACAACAAGCCCTGTCGATCTTGTGCCAGTGCGGTGATGATCGAAGGTGGCAGCCCTTCGGCGCTGGAGACCTTGTCAAACCATGGCGCATCGAACGGCGCCCACGGATCACTGATTGCGGCGCTGCTGGAACCCGTGCGACAGACCAGCAGGAGCAGGCCGATCAGGCTCAACCACAAACGACGAAGCGACCATCTCACGCAGGTCTCCGACGGCCGAAATCCACCGTTCCGGTTGGGCTTGTGCCCACAGTGCCCTCAACCCGGCGGATGGTCCTGCTCAAGATCACTTGCTGCCTGCCCCCTGGCGTGTTCCGTAGTGCATATTCCCAACCCACGCAAGCGTCATGATACCGGGAAATCGGCATATTTCGGCAGGCAACCGGATTCGGGCGCATGCCGTATCATGCCGATATGCCCCGTTCCGTCACGTCGCCCGAACCCGGCCTGTTCGCCGAACCCGATGCGCTCAAGCCGCTGGCCGAGCGGATGCGGCCGCGCAGTCTTGATGAAATCGTCGGCCAGCAGCGTCTGGTCGGTGCCGACAAGGCCCTGCGCCGTGCGCTGGAGGCCGGCAAGATCCACTCGATGGTGTTGTGGGGGCCGCCCGGTTGTGGCAAGACTACCCTGGCCTTGCTGGTGGCGCGCTATGCGGATGCCGATTTCCGCGCCATCTCCGCCGTGCTGTCCGGCCTGCCGGATGTGCGCAAGGCGCTGGCCGAGGCCGAGGTGAACTTTGCGCAGGGGCGGCGCACCGTATTGTTCGTCGACGAGGTGCACCGCTTCAACAAGACCCAGCAGGACGCGTTCCTGCCACACATCGAACGCGGTGTGATCATCTTCATCGGTGCGACCACCGAGAACCCCTCGTTCGAGCTGAACTCGGCGCTGTTGTCGCGTTGTCGCGTGCACGTGCTGGAGCCGGTCTCCACCGCCGACATCATCGCCGCCTTGAAACGCGCGCTGGCCGACACCGAACGCGGTCTCGGGGAGCTGCAATTGCAGGTCGATGACGCATCGCTCGACTCGATTGCCCAGGCCGCCGACGGCGACGTGCGCCGTGCGCTGACCTTGCTGGAAATCGCCGCCGAGCTGGCTGAAGACAGGCGTATCGACGAAGCCACGCTGGGCCAGGTGCTGGCCGACCGCACGCGCCGCTTCGACAAGCAGGGTGAGCAGTTCTACGACCAGATCTCGGCGTTGCACAAATCCGTGCGCTCGTCCGACCCGGATGCTGCGGTGTACTGGTTGTGCCGCATGCTCGACGGTGGCGTCGACCCGCTGTACCTGGCCCGGCGGATGACCCGCATGGCGGTGGAAGATGTCGGCCTGGCCGAACCGCGCGCCTGGCGCATGGCACTGGACGCATGGGATACCTACGAACGGCTGGGCAGTCCCGAAGGTGAGCTGGGCCTGGCCCAGCTGGCGATCTGGCTGGCCATCTCGCCCAAGAGCAATGCTGCCTACATGGCCTACAACAAGGCCCGTGCCGCGATCCGCGAAGGCGGCACGCTGGAAGTGCCGATGCATCTTCGCAACGCGCCGACCAAGCTGATGAAAGGCATGGGTTACGGCAAGGGCTACCAGTACGACCACGACGCCGAAGGCGGCATTGCGCTGGATCAGCAATGCCTGCCCGAAGGCTTGGAAGGAACGGTGTTCTACGAGCCGGTCGAGCGCGGGCTGGAACTGCAATTGCGCGAGAAGCTGCTGGCGTTGCGCGCGGCGCGCGAAAAAGCGCGCAACAATAAATAGCATCGCCGCACGTTCCGTGGCTGTTGCGCTGAACCTTGCGTGCCTTTCCCGACTGCCCTTAGATTGGCTCATCGACACGTGGAGGGGCGAACCATGCGCGTACTGACAGCCGGCCTGATCGGCGGGATCGTGATGTTCATCTGGGGCGTGGCAGCGCACATGGCACTGGGGCTGGGGAATGTGGGCATCCACCTGCCGGCCAACGAGAACATCGCGCTCAGTGGCTTGCAGCAAGGGCTGGGCGGGCAGGCCGGCGTGTACATGCTGCCGTCGCTGGATCCGAAGCAGATGGGTGACGCGAACGAGGTCAGGGCGTATTCGATCAAGGCGGTCCGCTCGCCGTACGCCTGGGTCGTCTACCAGCCGCAAGGCACCGACATGATGCAGATGGGGCCGCAGATCGGTCGGCAGTGGGCGTCCGATACCCTGTCCGCGCTGGCACTGGCCTTTGTGATGGGGCTGGTCGTGCTGAGCTTCCGCAAACGCCTCGCGGTGGCGGCGGCCGCCGCGATCTTCGCGTGGCTGAGCACCATGTTGCCGTACTGGAACTGGTATCGCTTCCCGCTGGATTTCACTCTCGCTGCGCTGGCCGAGCAACTGATCGGCTGGCTGCTCGCCGGTGCCGCGATGGCCTGGTGGCTGGGTCGCGGCGAACGCAATCAGGTGCATTGAACGGACAGGTTGGCCGGGCCTCGGCATTCGATTGCCCGGTATTCATTGCAGCCATTGCCGCCTGCCAGCGATAATTCACGGTTCAAGCCTTCATCTGGACTCGCTCATGCTGGATCCATCCCTGCTGCGTTCGCGCCTCGCCGAAACCGCCGCACGCCTCGCCGAAACCCGCGGCTTCACCTTGGACGTGGCTGCCGTCGAGTCGCTGGAGAACAGTCGCAAACAGCTGGCGATGGAGACGCAGGAACTGCAGAACCTGCGCAATACGCGCTCCAAGGCGATCGGCCAGGCCAAGGCCAGGGGCGAAGACATCGCGCCGCTGATGGCCGAGGTCGCCGGCCTCGGCGACCAGCTCAAGGCCAACGAGCAGGCGCTGGCCGAGGTGCAGGCGAAGCTGGCCGCGATCGCCTCGGGCATCCCGAACCTGCCGCACGAGTCGGTGCCGCTCGGCAAGGACGAGAGCGACAACCAGGAAATCAGCCGCTGGGGCACACCGCGCAGCTTCGATTTCGAGGTCAAGGATCACGTGGTGCTCGGCGAGCGTCACGGCTGGCTCGACGGTGATGCAGGCGCCAGGCTGTCCGGCGCGCGCTTCACCGTGCTGCGCGGCCAGCTTGCACATCTGCATCGTGCGCTGGGCCAGTTCATGCTCGACCTGCATACCGCCGAGCACGGTTACCTCGAATGCAACGTGCCGGTGCTGGTCAACAGCGACAGCATGTACGGCACCACCCAGCTGCCCAAATTCGAGGAAGACCTATTTTCCACAGTCATAAAGTCAGACGCGATTCGTGACGCGGAAAAGACTGGCCACTTGTATCGACCAGATCGGAATATGAGGCGCTACCTGATCCCCACCGCCGAAGTGGCGCTGACCAACCTGGTGCGCGACACCATCCAGGATGCCGACGCGCTGCCGCTGCGCTTCACCGCGCACTCGCTGTGCTTCCGCGCCGAGGCCGGCAGCTACGGCCGCGACACCCGCGGCATGATCCGCCAGCACCAGTTCGAGAAAGTCGAGATGGTGCAGGTCGCGCGTGCCGAGGACTCCTACGCGCAACTGGAAGAAATGGTCGGCCACGCCGAGACCGTTCTGCAGAAACTCGACCTGCCGTACCGCAAGCTGCTGCTGTGCACCGGCGACATGGGCTTCCAGTCGAGCAAGACCTACGACCTCGAAGTGTGGCTGCCCAGCCAGCAGACCTACCGCGAAATCTCCAGCTGTTCCAACTGCGAAGACTTCCAGGCGCGCCGCCTGCAGGCCCGCGTGCGCCATGCCGACACCGGCAAGCCCGAACTGGTGCATACCTTGAACGGCTCCGGCCTCGCCATCGGCCGCACCCTGATCGCGGTGATGGAGAACTACCAGAACGCCGACGGCTCGATCACCGTTCCCGCAGTGCTGCGCCCCTACATGCACGGTGCAGATCGCATCGCATGAACGCCGTGCCATCGCCGGCTGGTCCGTGGAGCAAGGTCGAGCGCGTCACCAGCGTGACCCTGATCGCCTGCCTGCTGGCCTTCATCGGCAGCCGTCTGGTGTTCGCCATGTGGTGGCCGATGCACCGTGTCGACTTCGTCATCTCGACGATCGCCGTGATCCTGCTCACCGCCAGCTTCTGGTTCGCCGCTCCCCGTCGTGCCTGGCGCATCGCCGTGATCGCCTACGCCAGCGCCACCCAACTGCTGCCGATGGTGCTGCGCGAACCGGTACTGCTGCTGCCGATCCTGGGTGCCCTGATTCCCGTCGCCATCCTGTTCGGCAGCTTGTTCGCGTTGTCGAAAAAGGACCGCAATATTCGCCCGTCGCAGCGTTCCTGATAAACTGCGCAGCCATCGTGGCACGCGGAGGCAGGAAGCCGAAGCGGACAGCGGCGAAGTCGATGGCCCCGAAGGGGTGGAGGGCAGGATGCCCGGAATAAAACTGCCGTAGTGGCGCGCAGCGCGCGGCTTGCAGCAGCGACAAGGTTCAAGGAGAGATGGCCGAGTGGTTTAAGGCAGCAGTCTTGACGCGGAGGCAGGAAGCCGAAGCGAACATCGACGAAGTCGATGGCCCCGAAGGGGTGGAGGGCAGGATGCCCGGAATAA
>DATMTH010000007.1:0-8981 GCA_035564915.1 Rhodanobacter sp. | reverse complement strand
GGGCGAGGCGCTGCTGCTGGAATCGCAGCTGATCAAGTCGCTCAAGCCGCGCTACAACATCCTGCTGCGCGACGACAAGAGTTATCCGTACATCTACCTGTCCAGCGGCGAGGACTATCCGCGGCTGGCCTTCCATCGCGGCGCGAAGAATCTGCCGGGCCGCTATTTCGGACCGTATCCGAGCACCTATGCGGTACGCGAAAGCCTCAGCCTGATGCAGAAACTGTTCAAGGTGCGCCAGTGCGAGGACAGCTACTTCCGCAACCGCACCCGGCCCTGCCTGCAATACCAGATCGGCCGCTGCAGCGCGCCGTGCGTGGGTTTGATCAGCGTGGAGGATTATCGCAACGACGTGCGCCATGCCGAGATGTTCCTCGAAGGGCGCAGCAACGCGGTGATCGACGAGTTGGCCGAGGCGATGGAGCAGGCCAGTCAGGCCCTGCAATTCGAACGTGCGGCGAAGCTGCGCGACCAGGTCGCGGCCCTGCGCCAGTTGCAGGCGCAACACCATGTGCAGGGCGCCAGTGCCGACATGGACGTGATCGCCTGCCGCATCGAGGCAGGCATGGCCTGCGTCAGCGTGTTGTTCTTCCGCGACGGCATCAGCCTGGGCACGCGTGAATTCTTTCCGCGATTGCCGCTGGATGCCGAGCCAGCCGACGTGCTGACGCAGTTCATTGCGCAGTACTACCTTGACCGGCCGGTGCCGCGCGAGCTGATCCTCGGCGACGTGCTGGAAGACCGCGAAATCCTGGCCGAATTGCTGAGCCAGCATGCCGGTCGCGCGGTGGAACTGAAGTCCAGCGTGCGCGGCGATCGTGCGCAGTTCCTGCAGATGGCCGAGCGCAACGCGCAGGCGTCGTTGACCGCGCGACTGGCCAGCCGGCAGACCCTTGGCACGCGCTTCGACGATCTGCAGAAAGTGCTCGGACTGGAGGCGCCACCGCGCCGCATCGAGTGTTTCGACATCAGCCACACGATGGGCGAACTCACCGTTGCCTCGTGCGTGGTGTTCGGCCCGGAAGGCCCGGAGAAATCGCATTACCGTCGCTTCAATATTGCCGGGATCACACCCGGTGACGACTACGCGGCCATGCATCAGGCACTGACCCGGCGCTTTCGCAAGGTCGCCGAAGGCGAGGGTGCGCGCCCCGATGTGCTGCTGATCGATGGCGGCGGTGGGCAGGTGGCGCAGGCGCTCGCTGTACTGCAGGAACTGGGTGTCTCCGGCATCAACGTGGTCGGTGTGGCGAAGGGGCCGGGTCGCCGTGCCGGCGAGGAAACGCTTGTCTTGGCTGATTCGGGACAAGAGTTGCATCCGGGGTCGTCATCACCGGCATTGCACCTGGTTGCTGCCGTACGCGACGAGGCGCATCGTTTCGCCATCAGTGGTCATCGCAAGCGTCGCGAAAAGGCGCGGGAGCGCAGCGTGCTGGAAGATGTGGCAGGCATCGGTGCGCGTCGCCGCTCCGCCTTGTTGAAGGCTTTTGGCGGCATGCAGGGCGTGGAAGCGGCTGGCGTCGAGGAGCTGATGCAGGTGAAGGGCATTGATCGCGGCCTGGCGGAACGGATCTACGCCAGCCTGCATGGCTGAACATCAGCGAACCTGCACGCTCGGCAGCTGTGCAGCAACGTGCGAAACTGCAGCAAATCACGGGAACGAATCATGCGCATCAACCTGCCGACCTGGCTGACACTTTTCCGCGTGGCCTTGTTGCCCGTCATGGTGGTGGTGTTCTATTTGCCATTTGCAGGGCACAACATCACCGCTGCGATCGTGTTCGTGCTGGCGGCATTCACTGACTGGCTGGATGGATTTTTGGCGCGGCGGATGAATCTCACCTCGGCATTCGGTGCGTTCCTCGATCCGGTCGCCGACAAATTGATGGTCGCGGTGACACTGTTCCTGCTGGTGGAATCGCACCGCGGTGGCTGGCCGGGGATCGTGATGGCCGTGACCGCGGCGATCATCGTCGGGCGCGAGATCAGCGTCTCCGCGCTGCGTGAGTGGATGGCGGAAATCGGCATGCGTGCCACCGTCAAGGTCGCCATGATTGGCAAGCTCAAGACCGTCATGCAGATGGTCGCGCTGGTGGTGCTCATCGTGCAGCATGAAAAAGCCGCCGAGGCCTTGCGTCTGTATCACATCGGCGAAGGGCTGCTGGTGATCGCCGGCATACTGACGATCTGGTCCGGCCTGTATTACCTGCGAGCGGCGTGGCCGGTATTGAGCGGTGGCACGATCAAGCCGCCGAGTGGCTCCGACGGTACGGCGTGATCGACAGAGCCATGTGCGTTTGCGGGCTTGACGATCTGCATTCACGTATTAGAATGCGCGGCTCCAATGCGGGAATAGCTCAGTTGGTAGAGCACGACCTTGCCAAGGTCGGGGTCGCGAGTTCGAGTCTCGTTTCCCGCTCCAGTTCAAGAACAAGGCCTCGATGCGTTCGGGGCCTTGTCGTATCCGGGCCAAGGGGCCTCGTCCTGAATCGGGTGTCGATATTGGTATCCGGGCTATTCACAAGCAACTTCGTTCTAGTATGATTCGCGGCTCCGATGCGGGAATAGCTCAGTTGGTAGAGCACGACCTTGCCAAGGTCGGGGTCGCGAGTTCGAGTCTCGTTTCCCGCTCCAGTTTCATGCAAAACCTCGGCTCACCGAGGTTTTGCTTTTTTGAAGCAGCTGCGATCATCATGGTCGCGATGCATCAAGCAATGGCCTGGTGGCAGAGTGGTCATGCAGCGGCCTGCAAAGCCGCGTACGCCGGTTCGATTCCGACCTAGGCCTCCATTGCTTCCGGCTGCAACCCGGTTCTTGAAACCCGCCATCGGCGGGTTTTTGTTGGCCGGAACCCGTCCATCGGCGGTTGACGGACAAGCTTCATGCGTCAGCAACCCGGAATGATGGCGTCAGTGACTATACGGCCTTCATCGGCGAGTCGCATGGCCCACTGCTGGAAATCATCCGCCTTCAATGGCTTGCTGATCAGGTATCCCTGCATGGCATCGCAGCCCAGTTCCCGCAGTACCGATTCCTGCTCGGCCGTCTCCACGCCTTCGGCAATCGTGGTCATGCCCAGCCGGCTACCCACATCAATCACGAAGCTGGCCAAGGGATCGGTCATGTCTGACCGCAACGTGTTGATGAATGAACGGTCGATCTTCAACTCGTCCAGTGGCAATTGCTGAAGATAGGAGAGTGACGAGTAACCGGTACCGAAATCGTCCAGCGACAATCGGAAGCCGATCGAGGACAGCTGCTTCAAGGTATCCTGTGCCGCGGCAAAGTCGACCAGCAGGGCACTCTCGGTCAACTCGAGGGTCAGCGCGGTGGGTTCGACGCCGGCAGCCACTACTTGCGCGATGACATTCGACACGAATTGCGGGTGCGCGAGCTGCCACGGACTGACATTCACCGAAATGCGCCCGCCGAAATCGATACCCAGTGCACGCCATTTGCGGATGTGTTCGCAGGTACGGACGACCACCCACGCACCGATGGCATGGACAAGCCCGGTTTCCTCGGCGATCGGGATGAAGGTGGCGGGCGACACCGGGCCCAGGGTGGGGTGGGTCCAGCGCAACAATGCCTCGGCACCGACCAGTTTGCCCTGCATGTCCATCTGGGGCTGGAAATGCAGGGTGAACTCGTGCTGTTCCATCGCCATGCGCAAACCGCGTTCCAGTTCCAGGCGTTCATCAGCATCGCGTTGCATCTGGGGCAGGAATTGGCGTGCGATGTTTCGTCCGGCGGATTTTGCACGGTACAAGGCGATGTCGGCGCAGCGAAGCACGTCCGCAGCGTCCTGCGCGCCGAACGGGAATACCGCCACGCCGATGCTGGCCCCCACGCCCAGGGAACGGCTGTCAATGGTCAGTGGCGCGGCAAGCCGTTGCAACACACCCTCGGCAACTTCCATGGCGTGTATCGCTGCACCATTCGCACTGGTCTCACTGGCATCGAGCAGCATGATGAATTCGTCACCGCCAAGACGGGCCACGGTCGATGCGGGAGGAGCCAGCGCAAGCAGGACGTCACCGATGGATTCCAGTACCTGGTCGCCGACATGATGTCCCAGTGAATCATTGATGGTCTTGAAGTTGTCCAGGTCGACCATCAGCACGGCGCCGTGCATGCTGCATTGGCGAGCTTCGGCCAGCAGGTCGGTCAGTATGTAGAGCGCACGCAGCCGGTTCGGCAGGCCGGTCAGGGCGTCATGATAGGCGATGTGGCGCAATTCAAATTCGGCTCGTTTGCGAACGTCGATCTCGTTGCGCAATTCATCGGCGGTTTGCTCAAGTTGCACCCTGCGTCGATGCATCTGCTCGGCAAGAGAAAGGCTCATCAGCAATACGAACAGAGGAAACCCGAACAGGTCCATCGGCGGGCTTCGAATATCAAACACAGCGCGCATGAGGGAACTCCATGCGCCGGTCAGGATCACCACGAACAGGCAAAAGAGAAGCAAGCCGCCACGAAGGCGCTGTCCGTCCAGGGTCTGCCGGATTGCGCTGTAGGAGGTCCAGCCGAATACCAGAAGATTTGCCACGCTGAACATCGTGCCCACAGTCGATATGGTGCGTACGGGCGTGAAAAGCGACTCGCCCCACGGCAGGATCAGCCGGGGACCTTCGCTTACAAGCGAAAAGAAGCTGCTGTATGGCGCGGTGAGATCGTCGACGAATATGACCAGCACGAACAGCCAGAGCATGCCGAGCACATGGCGATTCATGGGCCTTCCGGTGTAACGGCCCACAAAGATCGGCAACACCACCAGGATCAGCGCGGCAGTGTCGCCGAGGACGTGCATGACAAGGATTGCTGATGCCAGTGAGGTGGTGGCGTAGACCACGGCACTCCCGAATGCCAGCACGCTGACGCACCCGCACAGGGCACTGAAAGGCAGATACGTGCGATCGGCCCCTGCGCGCATGCCGAGAAACAGGTATTGGATGCCTGCGCCGGACAGGAGTGCACCGGTCGCTATGAGGGCGACCGTGAAATAGCCGAAATTCGTTGGCTCAACCAACGCGCCTCCCCGATCCGCGCATCATGCACGGCGATTCAAACCAGCATCGTACGACATGAAGGTGATCAGACTGTGAGCAGTCTACGCCGCCTCGTACATTTGGTACATGAGTGCGGAAAGGGCTGCCCGGGCGTCCGGGCAGAGTGGTCATCCACTGCATTGAAGCGGCAGGCGGCGCATGTACCAACCCGCGGGCGGGCACGAGTGCGGAGGCCCGTGTGGCGAGGAAGCCGTGTGCCAGCCGGATACGGCAGCCGGCATGGTGCCCGGACCCGGGATCGAACCGGGATACCCGTGAGGGTGAGGGATTTTAAGCGGCAGGATGAATCCTGCACCGGACACCTCTCGGCTTGGATACAGCTTGCTGTAGCGGGTTTCCCCTCGGGTCAACGCCTTGGATGATATGCAGGTGCGCGATGCAAACCGCCCCGATTCCCGTCCCCTTGGCTCCTAGCCGGCTCCTGGAAATCGGGAATTTTCAGGAGCACTCAATGGCCAAGATCAAACTCACCAAGACAGCGGTTGAAGCCGCGCAGCCGCAGCCCTGCGACGTTGAACTCCGGGATACGGTCGTCCCAGGCTTTCTCTGCAAAGTTACACCAACCGGGAGGAAGGTGTTCATGCTCCATTACCGCACAAATTCGGGCGTGCGGCGCAAGCCATCGCTCGGATTGTTCGGTGAACTGACCGTCGAGCAGGCTCGATCGCTGGCCCGGGACTGGCTGGCAGAAGTTCGGCGCGGCGGCGACCCGGGCCACGAGAAATCGGAAGCCCGGAGGGCACCAACGGTCGAGGAACTTTGCGCCCGATTCATGGAGGACCACTCCAAACCGCACAACAAGCCGAGCACGCAAAAGACCTACCAGTACCATATCGACAGCTACATCGTCCCGGCCTTCGGCAGCAAGAAGGCTCATGAGGTCACGCGCCACGACATCACCGCGTTGATGAAGCGCCTGGAGAAGTCACCCACCCAGGCCAACCGTGTGCTGTGCTGCGTCCGCAAGATGTTCAACCTGGCGGAGCTTTGGGGTTACCGTCCCGATGGCTCGAACCCCTGTCGCCATGTGCCCAAGTACCCGGAGAAAGGCTCGACTCGGCTCATCACCGACGAACAGATGGTCAACCTGTTTGCCTATCTAGAACGAGCCGAAATCGAATGCCTGGAGAATCCCATCTACCTGCTGGCTGTCCGGCTGCAATTCGAGTTTGCCGCCCGTATGTCGGAGATTCTGTTATTGCAATGGGATTGGCTCGACCTGCCCAACAGTCGCGTGGTCTGGCCGGACAGCAAGACCGGCGATATGTCCAAGCCCATGAGTGAGGAAGCCCGGCGGCTGCTGTCGAATGCGCCGCACTATGGCGACTCGCCATATGTCTGCCCCGCGATCAGGGATCACCGCAAGCCGTTGAGTCCCGGCTCCTACGACCAGGCGTGGCGGCGCTTCCTTGACCGGGCCGGTGTGCCGAGGGTCGGTACTCACGGCATCCGCCATCGTTCAGCCACCGACATTGCCAACTCGGGCATCCCGGTCAAGGTCGGCATGGCGCTGACCGCGCACAAGACTGTGGCGATGTTCATGCGCTATGTCCACACCGAGGACGATCCGGTGCGCAAGGCCGCCGAACTGGTGGCGAGCCGCCGCAAGTTGATTGTCGGCGCACGCCGGGAACCGGGGCAGGCGACCGTGTGAGCAGCAGCCAGCATCTCACCCCGTCGATCCCGATTGTTGTGGCGGCGACACGACAATCAGGCGGGCCAACCCGTCCGCTCAGGTGCCACATCGGCGCATGGATAAATATACCCGTTTCGGGTATAGTTTGGAGGCCAAGATGACACGTATTCTCAAGCGGAAGGATTTCGCGCGGTGGCAAGCAGGCGAGAAGCTGCCCGATACCGCCTTGTGCAAGGCGGTCAAGGAGATGGAAGGTGGTCTGATCGACGCGGATTTGGGCGGCCACCTTTACAAGAAGCGGGTAGCCCGGCCCGGCGGTGGCAAAAGCGGCGGTTACCGCACACTGCTGTCGGCCTGGATTGGTAGCCGCTACGTGTTCCTGCATGGGTTCCCGAAAAGCGACAAGGCGAACATCACGCAGGACGAGAAGAAGGCGCTGCAATTCGCCGGCAAGGTATTTCTGGACCTGTCTGCGGAAGACTTGTCGAAGGCGTTGCAGGCAGGTGTGTTATTGGAGGTGCATTGTGAGCAAGATCATTGAAGCGCTGCGTGACGACTTGGCCGTGCTGCATGAAGTGGGCGCTATAAGCAAAGTGACGATGCGCGAGTTCGACGTGATCTGCCCGCCGCCGGTGCGGGAGTTCAGCGCCGAGGACATCAAGCACCTGCGCGAAGCCTTGAAGTTCAGCCAGCCGGTGTTTGCGCACCATCTGCATACCTCAGCATCTACTGTGCGCAAATGGGAGCAGGGCGACACTCGGCCCGCTGGGCCGGCGCTCAAGTTGCTCAACGTCATTGCCGACAAGGGACTGCAGGCCATCATCTGAACGGCAGGTAGAGACTTTGCAGTGCTGTTGCGACTCGAGTGGATGGGTGTCCCTGGTTACTCCGGGCACCCCCTCGGAATAGCACGGGTGCTGGCTGGGGCAATTAGGGGGAGATGTGGCTCAGCAGCCTGAAACAAAGGTTGACGCGGGATTCGACGTCACTGACGACTTGTTGTGGCAAGCGACCAAAGGCCATCTTCCTGATCGCGGCCAAATTCGTTTGTGTCGATCCGGCCGTATCGGGCCACTGATTGAAATGATGTACGCCCGCAGGTCGATGCCGAGTGCGTACGAATGTATTACTTCGGAAGTGCCCTTTACTGTGCTCATCCAGAATGCCCTGCATTCCGGACAGATCAGTGGGGAACGATCAATCGACAGGGCGGGTGTGTTTCCGTTGAGTCGACACGATCCCGAATCCAGTACTCAGGTGCAATGGGATCAGTGGGCGCTCCATGCGGAAAACGCAGCGGTCACTCGAGGTCTGAGACGCTCCCTTGTGGCCGGCTTGATCGGTGCACTTGGCGAACTACAGGACAATGTCTACGAGCACAGCGAAAAGCCAGGTTCTGGACTAGTGGCCTATGCGGCTGGATCTGGGGTGTTTGAGTTTGTAGTGGCTGATGCTGGTATCGGCGTACTGGCGAGCCTCAGCAAGAATTCGGAGTTCTCCGGGCTGAGAGATTCCGGCGAAGCTCTGAGAATGGCGGCATCAGATGGGGCATCTCGCCACAACCGCGATACAGGCCATGGGTTCGGTATCGGTGCACTATTCAAAGCCCTCGCACACGATGCAGGCGAATTACGTTTTCGCAGCGGGGACCATGCGATGACGATCCGCGGTGACAGGCCGAGCCTGACCGGACAAGTGGAGGTTGCCCAGAAGGCTTGGCTGGATGGATTGATCATCTCGGTACGTTGTGCGCCGGACAATTTGGCGAGGGATGCGTAGCTTGGAGACAGGATCGGCGTGAGTTTCATAGAAGCTGCGAACGATCGCAGCGTTATGGGCGAGCAACTCGTCAACAGGGATGCCCTCTGGGGTGGGGGACTTGATCCATTTCAACTTCCCCGATGCAGAGATATAGGCACGTTGCCGTCGGAGGGCTTTTGAGAACGACTCTGTTTCAAGCAACGTCACGCTTGAGAAGTACCGTCGGAGGATATTCAACTTACGTGTGCCGCCTCGGACGACGAGAGTGAGTGGGCGCCCGACCTGGGTTGCCAGATCGCAGAGCTGGCTGAGATGCCAGTCAATGCGTTCGGGCCGCCCACACCCGGTGGCGAATTCGAAGGCCAGTGTCGTGATTTCATGGCGATTAGCGATGAAGTCAACCCAGTTAGCGTAGTCGCGCTCGGTGCGCGCATTGATATGCAGGGCGGTCGGCAGCCCTGCATTCGAAGCTTCGGCCCAGACCAAGGCGATCCGCTTGATGGCGTAGAGGTTAT
>DATMTH010000006.1:0-4847 GCA_035564915.1 Rhodanobacter sp. | reverse complement strand
TGCAGAGGCGGGCTTCTTCCCGGGCATCATTTTGTACATCAGCTACTGGTTTCCGGCCCGTTATCGCGCTGGCGTTACCTCGCTCTTCATGGCCGCCGCTCCTCTTTCAACGGCCATAGGCTCACCCATTTCCGCTGGCTTGCTCAAGATGCACGGCGTCATGGGTTTGGCTGGGTGGCAATGGCTTTTTATTCTCGAGGCGCTTCCGGCAGTGATTCTCGCAGTGGTTGTCCTCTTCTACATGACCGACAAGCCTGAACAGGCACGCTGGTTGAAGGACGACGAACGTACCTGGCTTGTTGACGCCATGAGGGCCGAAGCTGCCAGCAAAGCAGGGAGCGCCAAGCACAGCATCGTGGCTGGCCTGACCAATCCCAGGGTGCTGGCGCTGGCATTTGTCTACTTCGGCACATCGGCAGGTTTGTACACCATGGGCATCTGGGCGCCGCAGATCATCAAGCAACTTGGCATGTCAAACATGACCGTTGGCTGGCTGAGTGCGATCCCGCCAATTGTTTCCGTTGTCGCCATGGTTTTATGGTCACGCCACTCGGACCGCACCGGCGAGCGAACCTGGCACGTCGTTTTGGCCTGTCTGGCAGCCGTTATCGGACTGGTGGTCGCTGCCTCTGCCAATAGCATTGTTGGCTTGATCGCCGCACTGACCCTCGTCAATATCGGCATTAGCTGCGCCAAACCAGCGCTGTGGAGCATGCCGACGATGTTCCTGTCCGGGGCTGCTGCCGCCACTGGCATCGCCACCATCAACTCGATTGGCAATCTCGGTGGATTTGCCGGCCCAGCAATGATTGGCTGGATCAAAAGAACGACTGGCAGTTATGCGGGAGGTCTTTACTTTGTCGCTGCCCTGCTTGTACTTTCTGCCGTCTTGACCTTGCTGCTGGCACGGTCCCAGAAGCCGCAATTGTCAGCTGGCGAATTACAAGCACGCTGAAATGATTGATTCAGACGGAATCACGCGTGACCGATCGAAGTACTTCCACTTCACGAGTCTGGTCCGCTGGTTGCCGTGAAGGGCGTGGCGCATGAGCTTTCGCTTGAGATTGGACACCGGGCTGAAGTGCAAGCGAACGCTGGAGCATTGCGTCAGAAACAACCCGACGGGTTGGGTCGTGTACGCCGAGATGCTGTCCGCGATGACGTGAATCTCATTGCCAGCGGGTTGCCGGGGCAGGACGTCGACACACTCGGCCGAGGTGCGACGGGCAGCGACCCGGCCCGTAGGTCCAAGGGAACATCATGAACTTTGCAGATCCAGGCAGTCTGTTGCGCACCATGTTCGACGCCGCGATTGCCGCCGCGCAGCCCGCGCTCTGCATCCCTCGCCACCTACCGGCTGCACCGAAGGGACGACTGGTAGTGATCGGTGCTGGCAAGGCGTCGGCCGCGATGGCTCGTGCTGTCGAAGATCACTGGTGCGGCCCCCTTTCAGGCCTGGTGGTGACTCGCTATGGCTATGCGGTGCCTTGCAAGCGCATCGAGATCGTCGAGGCAGCCCACCCGGTGCCAGACGCCGCTGGCGAGACAGCCGCCCGGCGGATACTGGACCTGGTCCAGGGACTGACGCAGGATGACCTTGTGCTGTGCCTGATTTCCGGCGGTGGCTCATCGCTGCTGCCGCTGGCGCTGCCCGGGCTCACGCTGGGTGACAAACAGGCACTCAACCGCGCCCTGCTTGCGAGCGGCGCCAGCATCAGCGAGATGAACTGCGTGCGGCGACACTTGTCGGCCATCAAGGGCGGCCGGCTTGCGGCGGCATGCCGCCCGGCCCGGATCGTGAACCTGCTGCTGTCCGATGTTCCGGGCGACGACCCCGTTGACATCGCCTCCGGGCCGACCGTCCCTGACCCGAGCACCTGTGCCGACGCGCTGAATATCCTGCACCGCCATGGCATTCACGTACCGCCGCGGGCTTTGGCACTGCTCGAAACTGGCGAAGGCGAGACGCTAAAGCCGGGCGATGCTCGCCTGCCCCACATCGAAACCCGCCTCATCGCGACACCGCAAATGGCGCTCGAAGCAGCGGCTGCGGTGGCACGGGGCGCCGGGCTGCAGCCCTACATCCTGGGCGACGCCATCGAGGGTGAAGCGCGCGACGTGGCCAAAACGATGGCTGGCATTGCGCTGCAAGTGGCGCGCCGCGGGCAGCCCATGCCTGCACCGTGCGTGCTGCTGTCCGGCGGCGAGACCACGGTGACCGTGCGCGGCCAGGGGCGCGGTGGCCGCAATGTCGAGTTCCTGTTATCGCTCGGCATTGCGCTGAATGGCGAACCTGACATCCATGCGATGGCCGGTGACACGGACGGTGTCGACGGCCAGGATGAGATCGCCGGCGCGCTGCTGGCGCCCGACACGCTGGCCCGTGCATGGACACTGGGCCTGAGGCCGCGTGAGCGCCTCGACGACAACGACGGGCATCGTTTCTTCGAGGCGCTCGGCGACTCGGTGGTGACCGGCCCGACGCTGACCAACGTGAACGACTTTCGCGCGATCTTGATCACTGCCGGCCATGGCGGAATCGATCGGGCATCACGGAGAAATTGACATGAGACGAACGAAGCACGCCAAGATCGTGGCGACCCTCGGTCCGGCGAGCGACGACCGGAAGACCATCCAAGCACTCTTCGACGCCGGTGCCGACGTATTCCGGCTGAACTTCAGCCACGGCAAGCACGAAGACCACAAGCGCAGACTCGATCTCATCCGCGAAATCGAGCGCGACAGCGGGCGACCCCTCGGCGTATTGCTCGACCTGCAGGGGCCGAAGTTGCGTGTTGGGACGTTCCCAGAGGGGCCGATCACCTTGGTTGAAGGCCAGCCTTTTAGGTTCGATCTCGACACGAAGACGCCCGGCAGCGCCGCGCGCGTGGTACTGCCACACCCGGAAATCTTTGCAGCGCTTGAGACCGGCACCGATCTTTTGCTGGACGACGGGCGGCTGCGATTGCGCGTCGAGAAATTTGGCGCGGATTTTGCGGAGACCCGTGTGGTGAATGGTGGCACGCTGTCGGATCGCAAAGGCGTGAACGTACCCGGCGTGGTGCTGCCGCTTTCTGCACTCACTGAAAAGGATCGCGCCGACCTGGCCTACGGACTGAAGCTCGGCATCGATTGGGTGGCACTGTCGTTCGTGCAAAGGCCGCAAGACATCGTGGAGGCCAGGTCCATCGTCGATGGGCGCGCCGGCATCGTCGCCAAGCTGGAGAAGCCGGCTGCCATCGCCTCGCTGGAGGCCATCGTGGCCGAAACCGATGCGGTGATGGTGGCTCGCGGCGACCTCGGCGTCGAGATGCCTGCCGAGCAAGTGCCATCGATCCAGAAGCGGATCATCCGCGCTTGCCGACGGGCCGGCAAACCGGTCATCGTGGCGACACAGATGCTGGAATCCATGGTTACTGCGCCGGTGCCCACGCGGGCCGAGGCGTCCGACGTTGCAACCGCCATCTACGAAGGTGCCGACGCCGTCATGCTGTCCGCCGAATCGGCCAGCGGCCGGTACCCGATCGAGGCGGTGCGCATGATGAGCAGCATCATTGCGCACACCGAGAGCGATCCGAATTACAGCGCCGCCGTTGACGCATCGCGCTCCGAGCCGTTGCCACTTGCCGCCGATGCCATCGGCTGGGCGATGCGCGACATTACCGGCCTGCTCAATGCAGCGGCCACCGTGGCCTACACCAGTTCGGGCTATTCGGCGCTGCGCATGGCGCGCGAAAGACCGCATGCGCCCATCATTGGTATGACACCCCGGCTTGCGACAGCGCGGCGCCTGGCGCTCGTGTGGGGCGTGCATGCCGTGCTGTGCCACGAGGTGGCGGATGTGCCAGAGATGAGCGAGCTGGCCAGTCGCACGGCACTCAAGGAGGGTTTCGGCGAAGCTGGGCAGACCATCGTTATCTCGGCCGGCATGCCGTTCGGCACTTCCGGCACCACCAACCTGCTGCGCATTGCACAGATCTGAAAAGATGACCGCTGCATCGATTCAACAAATCCGCTGATCCAATATCCTCGGTGAGCCTGAAGCCATCGAGAAACGCTTCGATTCCGCGCAGTTTTCCGGCCACGCCCCTGGAGTGCCTGCTCAGGACGTTCTGGCATTGGGGACGCCGCCCTGCCCCAACGAACCGAGCACCCCGCGCCCGCATCGCAAGGCGACCCAAAAGCCGGCCTGCCCCAGCACAGCCGCCGCAGTCAATATGGCGGCGGCGGCCAACGCCGGGCCTTGGCCGATGCCCACGAGCGAGGTGCACAACGCGCCCACGGCCATCTGGGTAAATCCATACAGTCCTGCGGCCGACCCGACCAGTCGGGTATCGACGCCCAACGCCTTCGTCAGGGCGGCCGGGCTGGCAGCGCCCGCCCCCACGGCAAACAAAAACATCAGCCCGATCGCGTCCACCACCGTCATGTCTCCCAGCAGCACAACTGCCAGCAGCGCCAGCGCGCTCAGGACACTGACGCCGCTGGCCGTGACCAGCAGGCGCTCGAGCGCCACCCTGTTGGCCAGGTAGCGCGTGATGGCGTTGCCCAGCGCCATGCCCATCATCAGCAGGCCAAGGTAAAGGCCAACTTCGGGCAGGGGGCGATGCAGCTGCGTGGAGATGATGAACGGGGCCGCCGCAATGAAAGCGTAAATGGAAGTTGTCGTGCAGCCACCGCCGATGGCAAAACCCACAAACGACGGGGATCGCAGCAGCGCCCGGTAGTCGCGCAGCAACGTGCCGGCCTTGAGGCGTCCCGTGGGCCGCCCGGTTTCGGGCAGCAGACGCCAGCTGAACAGGAAGGTGACAGCACCGAGCGCGGCCAGCGCCACAAAGATGGAACGC
>DATMTH010000005.1:0-12863 GCA_035564915.1 Rhodanobacter sp. | reverse complement strand
GCGCTTTCGCCGCCGGTGATGCTCCACACCGTGCGCTCGCTGGGCGTGGGGTGGAGTTTCTCGCGCTCGTGCAGCGAGCCGTCGCGCAGGCAGACGTAGCAGACATTGTGGATGTCGCCGTTGGCCTGCTCGGTGGGATGGGTGCCGGCGATGATGTTGATGTTGTAGCGCACCGCCAGACGGCTGAAGAGTTCCTTCACCTGTGGCGTCCAGGCGCTGAGCTTGCGGATCGATTCCACCGGCGACAGTTCGGTGTTCTCGATCGACAGCAGCTGCAGGGTGATCAGCTCGGGGAAGGTGACGAAATCGGCGTTGTAATCGGCGGCGATGTCGGTGAAGTATTCCACCTGGGTGGCGAACTCCTCGAACGAGGTGATCCTGCGCTGCTGGTATTGCACCGAGGCCACGCGCACGGAGTCGGGCAGGCGACGCTGCGAGGTGATCGGCGGCATGTCCGGCTGGTCGAGCAGGCGCGGATTGCGCCAGACCAGATGCACCGCGTAACCGAGCGAGTCGTGATCGGACGGCACGTAGGCGCGCAACAAGCCGATGACTTCGAAGTCGTTGTTGAGCTGGAAGCTCAGCGTCAGGTCGCGGCGCTTGCCGTCCACCACCGCCTGCACATAGGCCTCGGCACTGCCGTAGCGCGCCAGGTTTTTTGCCAATCCGGGAATGCGCCCGCCGAACACGATGCCGCGCAGCTTCAGGTCGGTGCACAAGCGCTTGCGCGCCTGATACAGCCGCTGGCCGATACGCATGCCGCGGAAGTCCGGATGAACCACCACTTCCATGCCATACAGCCACTTGCCGTCGGCCTTGTGCCGCGAACCCATGCCGCCGCCGGTGATCTGCGACCAGGTGTGCGGGGCCAGCGCGGTTTCCTCGTCGATGCGAAACGTCGCGCAATAGCCGACGATCCTGCCTTCGTACTCGACCACGAACTGGCCTTCCGGAAAATGCGTCTGCTGCGAGCGCAGCATCTCGGCAGAATGCCCCCACTCGGGCGAATAGATGCGCCCGGTGAGTTCGGTCAGCTGCGGCACGTCGTCCAGTTGCGCCTGGCGCAGCAGCAGTTTGGGGGTGTTTTCACTGGTCTTCTTGGTCATCCTTTCATTATGCACAGTCCGCTTTGCGGTCAGGTGAAGACGAGCGCTGCCGCCGGTTACACTGCCGCATTCCCAATGGAGCGATCAAGATGAGCGAGTGGGCCAGTCCGACGAGTTTCAAGGCCGGCCGACTTTGGGGCCGCGAGGGCTGGCAGTCCGATGCCGCTTTCCGGATATCCGCCAGCGGCGACTTGCTGGCGACGTCTGCGGAACCCGAGGCATCGCTCGGTCAATGGGTGTTGCCCGGCATGCCGAATCTGCATTCGCATGCTTTCCAACGCGCCATGGCCGGTCTGGCCGAACGTCGCGGCAAGGCCGACGACAGCTTCTGGAGCTGGCGCGAAACGATGTACGCGTTTGCTGCGTCGGTCAATCCGGAGCAACTGCAGGCGATCGCCGCCCAGCTCTACGTCGAGATGCTCAAGGCCGGCTACACCCACGTCTGCGAATTCCACTATCTCCATCATCAGTCGGACGGCACCCCATACGCGCAGCCGGAGGCGATGTCGCTGGCGTTGATCGAAGCCGCGCGCGAGGCCGGCATCGGCCTGACCTTGTTGCCGGTGTTGTACATCAGCGGCGGCTTCGATGGGCGTGCGCTCACCGCGCGGCAGCGCCGCTTCGGCCATTCGGTGGAAGGCTATCTGCGTCTGCTGGAGGCACTGCGTTCGCATGAAAGCGACGCGATGCGCGTCGGCATCGCGCTGCACTCGCTGCGCGCCGTGCCGGAGCAGGCGCTGGCCGACGTGCTGGCCAGCCCATTGGCCGGGCAGGGCCCGATCCATATCCATATCGCCGAGCAGATCGGCGAGGTACAGGACTGCCTCGCCACCCGTGGCGCGCGCCCGGTCGAGTGGCTGTTCGACCATGCGCAGGTCGATCGGCGCTGGTGCCTGGTGCACGCCACCCACCTGACCGAAGCGGAGACCGTGCAACTGGCGCGCAGCGGCGCAGTCGCCGGTTTGTGTCCCACCACCGAGGCGAATCTCGGCGACGGGCTGTTCCCGCTGGCGGCCTACCTTGATGCCGGTGGTGTTCTCGGCATCGGTTCGGATTCGCATATCTCGGTGTCGCCGGTGGAGGAGTTGCGCTGGCTTGAATACGGCCAGCGCCTGCAGACGCGTCATCGCAACATCGCGGCACGGCATGCGGGCGGCAGCGTGGGCGAAACCCTGTGGCGCGCTGCGCTGGCTGGCGGCACCTCGGCTTCCGGCCGGCCGCCTGGCGGGCTCGGCACGGGGATGCGGGCAGACCTGATCGTGCTGGATGAGGCTTCGGCATTGCTGGCCTCGCGCGACGAGACTTCGGTGCTGGACAGCTTCCTGTTTTCGGGAAACACGCCGTTGATACGCGACGTGATGGTCGGTGGCCAATGGGTGGTGCGCGACGCGCTTCACCGCGACGAGCCACGCATCCTCGCGCGTTATCGCAAGGTGGTCGAACAACTTCGGCCCGCCTGACCCGGCATGGCTGGTGGCTGAACGGTTGCCCTCATCCGGCAACCTGTCGTGTCATCGTTGCCGCGTCTGCGTCGTTGATGGAGGCACGTCCCTGATCATGGAGTGTGCCATGCGTCGCTTTGTCCGTTACCTGCTCGTCACCGGGCTCCTGCTGGCCGGTGCTTCGTCGCTGACTGGTTGCGTCGTGCTGTCGCCGCGCGGCCGCGTGTGGGTGCCGGGGTTCTGGACGCCGGCCCATGTATGGGTGGGCGGCCATTGGCACTATCGCCGCTAGCGCGGGCGACCCGGCCTGGCGAAACGGGACGCTACGCATTCGGTGCGCGATTTGCCACACTGCCGCCGCCGCATTCCTGTCGGATAGTTCATGCGTTCGTCTTCGCTCGCCGCCGTGGGCCTCGCGCTTTGTTCCGCGCTTTTCTTCACCTTGACCTATGTGCTCAATCGCAGTCTGGTGACCGGTGGCGGGCACTGGGCGTGGGCGGTCATCCTGCGCTACCTGTTCACCTTGCCGCTGCTGGCGCTGGTCATGCCGTGGCAGGGCGGCGTCGGCGATTTGCCGCGGGAATTGCGTCGTCATGCGCGTCCGTGGCTGCTTTGGAGCAGTGTCGGCTTCGTGCTGTTTGGCGTGCCGCTGACTTGGGCGGCCAGCAGCGGTCCTTCGTGGCTGGTGGCCGGCAGTTTCCAGACCACGGTGCTGGCAGGGCCGTTGCTGGCGCCGTTCATCTATCGTGACGAGCGCGCACGTCTGGCCTGGCGCACCCTGGCGCTTGGCGGCCTGATCCTGGCCGGTGTGTTCCTGCTGCAGTGGGGGCATGCCCATGGCCGGCTGCAGGCCAGCGACTGGTTGGCGATCGGCGCGGTGGTCCTGTCCGCGTTTGCCTATCCGCTGGGAAACCGCAAGCTGCTGTTGCACCTGGAACACGGCGAGTTGTCATTGAATGCCGTGCAGCGCGTCTTCGGCATGACCCTGTGCAGCTGGCCGCTGTGGCTGCTGTTC
This sequence comes from Rhodanobacter sp., assembly GCA_035564915.1. Classification (GTDB taxonomy): domain Bacteria; phylum Pseudomonadota; class Gammaproteobacteria; order Xanthomonadales; family Rhodanobacteraceae; genus Rhodanobacter. The sequence goes on along the minus strand of DATMTH010000005.1, from coordinate 9,300 downwards.
GCACTGGTGACGTGGTTCACGATCGGGCCTCCCAGCTCACGCGAGATGCTGCTGGCCGGGGGTGTGGCGCTGTCCTCGGGCACCATCGCCACGGTGCTGTTCTTCCGTGCCACCGACATGGTGCGGCGCCAGCCCACCGCGCTGGCCGCAGTCGAAGCCATGCAGGCCGCCGAACTGTTGTTCGCGGGCGTGCTTGGCGTGTTGTTCCTGCACGAAGCCTGGCCACGCGGTCCGGCACTGTTCGGCGCATTGGCGATCATCGCGGGCATTGCCTTGTTCGGCTGGATCAGCGGTCGGGGTGCGGCAGACGACGAGCAGGCTGTGCGCATCCTGCGCAGCGATCGCGGAGCCTGATGCGCAGCATGGCTGATGGCACATGTCCCGCCATCGGGCTGGCTTATCCTGTGCTTCAGGATACCCATGCCGAGACCACCCATGACCGGTTCACGTACGTCGTCGCTGGCCGCCATTCTTTACGGTGGCCTGCTCGCTGGCAGCATCGATGTGGGCGCCGCCTCCCTGATCAACGGGATCAGTCCGATGATCATCTTGCGTGCGATTGCCAGCGGCCTGCTGGGTCGCGCGGCCTTCCATGGCGGGGTGCCGATCGCCATGTTGGGGTTGGTGCTGCAATGGGCGATGTCGCTGCTGATCGCGGCGATCTTCGTCGGCGCCGCACGGCGCCTGGGCTGGATGCATGGGCGCTGGATCGCCGCAGGGCTCGCCTACGGTGTGGTGGTCTTCGTGGTGATGGAGTACGTCGTCGTACCGCTTTCTGCGGCCATGAAACCGCATTTCACGATGCTGTCGCTGCTGGAGAACGTGGCGGCCATGTGCCTGTTCGGCCTGATCGTGTCGTTCTTTGCACGCGGCACCGCCGATCCTTCGGGAACCACGGCAAGCTGATGGCCGCAGCAGGCGTGCCATGCTTGCACCGCTCCACATCCTGCAGGCCATCGACATGACGCACGATCCGGTTTTCCCTGCGACGGAGGACGTTGCGGCAGCCACCATCCACCATGGCACGCCAGCATTCAGGCGCACCAACCTTGCGCTTTTTGCCGCCGGGTTTGCCACCTTCGGCCTGCTCTATTGCGTGCAGCCGCTGATGCCGGAGTTCAGTCACGACTACGGGGTGAGCGCGGCAGTCAGTGCGTTGTCGCTGTCGCTGACCACCGGCCTGCTGGCGTTCGCGATGCTGTTTGCCGGGGCCTTGTCCGACGCCTGGGGGCGCAAGCCGGTCATGGTGGCGTCGCTGCTTTCGTCCTCGCTGCTGGTGCTGCTGTCGGCGGTGATGCCGAACTGGTCATCGCTGCTGGTCGTGCGTACCTTGATGGGCTTGACCCTGAGCGGTCTGCCCGCGGTTGCGATGACGTATCTCAGCGAAGAAATGCATGTCGAGTCGATCGGCCTCGGCATGGGGCTGTACATCAGCGGCAGCGCGGTCGGCGGCATGGGTGGGCGCCTGATCACGGGCGTGCTGACCGACTTTTTCAACTGGCGCATCGGCGTGGCGGTGGTTGGCGTGATCGGCTTGCTGGCTGCCTTTGTCTTTGCACGGGCGTTGCCGGCCTCCCGCCATTTCGTGGCGCAGCCGCTGCGCTGGCGCGCGGTGGCGAGGCGTTTCAGCGGCATGTTCCATGACCGCGGACTGCCATGGTTGTTCGTCGAGGGCTTCCTGTTGCTCGGTGCGTTCGTCACCGTCTACAACTACCTCGGCTACCGCCTGCTGGCACCGCCGTACAATCTCAGCCAGGCCGTGGTCGGGCTGATCTTCGGCATCTACCTGGTCGGCACCTTCAGTTCGGCCTGGATGGGCCACCTGGCCGGCAAGCTGGGCCGGCGCAAGGTGCTGTGGACGGCGCTGGCGCTGATGCTGGCCGGCGTGGCATTGACCATGTTGCAACCGTTGTGGCTGGTGATGCTCGGCATCGTGGCGATCACCTTCGGCTTCTTCGGTGGTCACTCGATCGTCAGCAGCTGGGTCGGCCGCCGTGCCGGTGCAGCCAAGGCGCAGGCGGCGTCGGTGTATCTGTTCTGCTATTACATGGGCTCGAGTATTGCCGGTGCCAGCGGCGGGCTGTTCTATGCATCGCATGGCTGGAACGGCGTGGCCCTGTTCGTCGGTGCATTGGCGCTGGCAGGGCTGGTGATCGCGCTATGGTTGTTCCGCCTGCCGCCGCTGGTGAATGTGCGGACCCCGGCAACGCCGATGAGCAAGGGCGCCATGCCGTAGGGCAGGAAATGCGCGCCGCATTCCCGCCCTGTGCATCACTCAGCGCGCGGCCGGCCTCAGCATCCCCTTCACGGCATCGTAATCGCCATCGTTTGGTGCCGGCGGCAGGTTGAGCAGGTGCGCCATCAGCGGATAGACGTCCACATTCGGGAACGCGGGCACTTTCGCACCGATCCGAAATGCCGGGCCATGGGCGACAAATACCGCCTGCATGGCCGGATCGGCATTGTCATAACCGTGTTCGCCGAGATTGAGCGGTTCCTTTCGATGGGCCAGCTTTTGGGTCGTGGTGATGCGCCAGCCGACATTGGCCAGGCACAGCAATTTCGGAACCCGCGGATTGCTGCCGTAATCGAAACGCGCCGGTAGCCGGGTCTTGTCCCAGCAGTGCATGTGCTGCTGCGGCTGCTCCAGTTTTTGTTCGATGGCGGCAAAATCAGCATGCGCAGTGGCGCTGTCGTTCTTCGGATTGAACCCGGCGAGGACGCCGCTGCTCACCATCTGCACCTGATCCAGGGCAATCAGCTGATCGATTTTCACGTTGTTCGAGCGCGGCACGTTGGCCATGCCGTGGTCGGCCAGCACGATGATATTCATGTGTTCGAACAGTCCACGCTGCTTCAGCCCGCTGACCAGCCGTCCCAGCGCCGCGTCGACCTTGCGCATGGCCGCATCCACCTCGGGCGAGTCAGGGCCATCGAGATGCCCGTAGTGGTCGACCTTGTCGAAATACAAAGTCAGAAAACTTGGGCGTTGAGCGGTCGGAAGGTCCAGCCAGGCGAGTATCTGATCCACGCGCTGGTCGGCAGTCGCCTCCTTGTCGAACGGCTTCCAGTCATCCGGGCGGTAGCCGTGGATGTCCGCTTCCGAGCCCGGCCAGAACATGGTGGCCGTGCGCAGGCCATGACGATCCGCGGTCACCCATAACGGTGTTCCCTCGGCCCACCAACGACCATCGCGGACAGCTTGGAGGTTGTCCATCGAGAAATTTCCGAGCTTCGGATCGAACATGTCGTTGTGGACGATGCCGTGATGATCCGGGCGCAATCCGGTGACGATGGTGTAGTGGTTTGGAAACGTCAGCGACGGGAATGAGGGTTGCATCGAGTCGGCCCGCACGCCCGTTCTGGCCAGCATCTGCAGCACCGGGCTGAAACCGCGATCGATATAGTCGTGGCGATAGGCGTCGATCGAGATCAGCAGCAGTGGCGTCGGCTGGCTTGCAGCCACCGCGCTGGAGGCCGGTGCGACAGGCCGTTGTGCGGCACAACCCGTGATCAGCGCGATCAGTGCGCATGACATCAGGCGAAACGGAATTTTCATGAAGGGAACTCTACGATGCCGGCAATACCGCCCATGATCGCGCACCGCCATGATCATTTCACGTGCCGTTTTGCATGTACCTGCAGTTGCAGTCTCCGCGTCGCTGCTGGTCGTGGTGCTCGTCTTTGCACCGCTTGCGTCGGCCAGTGCATGGCAGGCGCAACCACCGCGCGCCTCGCGGCCCACGCTGATCGCGCCGCCGCCCGGCGTGCAGTTCCAGCAGACCGTGCAACAGCAGCAGACGCGCGATCAATTGCAGAACAGCCAGTTGCAACAGCAGTTGCACCAGCATGTTGCCGACACGGCAAAGCGCCCTAGTGCGAACAACCCGCAGCTGCAGCAGCAGCTGGATCAGGCTGATCGTGACCAGCGCGATCGCGACCGCGCATCGCAGCAGGCGCAGTTGCAGCGCGCCGAGGATGCCGCCCGGTTGCCACAGCCGCAGCCGGCGACGGCTTCGTCGTCCCATCGCGGCAGCTGACTGCCGAAGACGTATCCGTTCGGGTGGTCGTGCTGCCTGCCTGGGCGGTTTGCGTCACGCCTGGTCTGCGAACAGGTCGTTACTCGTGGTGCATTGCTCCAGCGCCAGCAGCTTCTGCTTGATCGGCAGGCCGCCACTGAAGCCGGTGAGGCTGCCGTTGCTGCCGATCACGCGGTGGCACGGCACCACGATCGGCAATGGATTGCGGCCGTTCGCGGCACCCACCGCGCGCGATGCGGCGGGGTTGCCCACGCGGCGGGCGAGTTCGCCATAGCTGATCGTGATGCCGTAGGGGATCAGCCGCAGTTGTTGCCAGACACCCAGCTGGAACGGCGTGCCCACGGGATGCAAGGCCAGCTCGAAATGCTGGCGCTCACCGGCAAAGTATTCCTGCAACTGCTGGCGTGCGATGGCGATCGGTGGAGGCATTCGCGCCTTGCTGGCGTGGATCCATGCCGGCGGCACGGCTTCCGCACGAGCCTCGCGTTCGAACCGGATCTCGCGCAGTCCCTGATTGTCCGCAACCAGTCGCAGCACGCCGACCGGACTGGCCATGTCAAGGTAATGGATGCTGTCGGTGGGCTGGTTCATGGGCGGGATTTCCGTGTGGCAGGTGGGGTGGGGGCGATGTTCGCGCTGCTGCGCCACAAGTGGATCACTGCGTAGGCGCGCCATGGACGCCATGCTTCGGCAACGCGACTCAACTCGCCGGTACTCAGCTCCTTTGCACCAGGGTTTGCGGCCCGGCGCAGGATCAGGTCGGCAGCAGGGAATGCATCGGGATGGCTCAGTGCGCGCATCGCCATGTAGTGTGCGGTCCACGCGCCGATCCCGGGCAGGGCGACCCAGCGCGCCACGAATTCTTCCAGCGATTGCTCGGCGCGAAAATCCACGCGCCCGTCCAGCAGCGCCTGGGCCATGCCGCGCACGGTGGCCGCGCGGATGCCGGTCAGGCCGACCGCGCGAAGGTCGGCGTCGGCAAGCGCGGAGGGCGTGGGGAACAGGCGCTCCAGCCCCGCGACCGGGATGTCGGCCACTGGCTCACCCCAGCGCTGCACGATGCGCGTCGCCAGCGTACGTGCGGCCGCCACGCTGATCTGCTGGCCCAGCACCGCACGCACCGCGATCTCGAAACCGTCCCAGCCACCGGGCAGGCGCAGGCCGGGCTCGCGGCGGCGCAACGGTCCGAGGACCGGGTCCCGGCGAAACATGTCGGTGATCGCCTGCGGGTTCGCGTCCAGGTCGAACATCCGGCGCAGCGTCGTCACCACGCCGAGGATCTGCGTCGGTTGCGGGCAATGCAGTTCCAGTTGCAATGCATGCCCGTCGCCGGGCCACCCGCTCACGCGCAACCAGCCCGGTGCGTTCGCCGGGCCGAACACGCGCGCATAGCTGTGTTCATCGACCTGCTCGACGCCGGGCAGCGCACGCGTGCGCAGGAACGCCAGCAGCGCGTCGAACGCATACGGCGGCCGGTAGCCCAGCCGCAATACCAGCGGCGCGCCCGCCGCCGAACGCGGATGCCGCCGCAGTTCGCGCGGCTCGATCCGGTTCGCCTGCGCAAACGCGGCGTTGAATCGACGCAGGCTGCGAAAGCCGGATGCTAGCGCGACCTCGGTCACCGGCAGCGTAGTCTCGGTCAGCAGCTGCTTCGCGAACAGCAACCGGCGCGTGGTGTGCACGCTGATCGGCGGTGCACCGATGCGTTCGACGAACAGCCGCCGCAACTGGCGCGCACCAACCCCGACACGCGTGGCAAGTTCGTCCAGCGATTGCTCCTCCAGCGTGCCGGCCTCGATCAGCTTCAGCGCGCGGGCCACCACATGATCGCCACGCTGCCATTGCTCGTTGCCCGGCGCCAGTTCCGGCCTGCAACGCAGGCACGGTCGGAAGCCGGCGGCTTCCGCTGCCGCCGCATTCGCGTAGTAACGCACATTCTCGCGTTTGGGCGCCGGCGCCGGGCATACCGGGCGGCAGTAGATGCCGGTGCTGCTCACGGCCGTGAAGAACAGCCCGTCGAAGCGTGCGTCGCGACTGAGTCGCGCCTGTTCGCAGGTGTGCAGGTCGGGCAGGGTGTGGGAAAGCATGTCGGGCATGTCGAGAGGCTAACACCGTCATGCGTTGCAAACTCGCCGTTTTCGGACATCAATGCCAGGGCCGGTTCGGCGCTCGCCGGCAAGCATTCGGCAGTCGCGTTGCCGGGCCGGCACGGGCACGGTGGTCGAGCAGGCGGACGGAACGGAACCCTGCGCTGCGGCACGCATCCCCGGCGCCGTTCGCGGAGGGATGCAACCCGCATGTCCAGCCGCTGCGCGCCGGTGCTATCGTCACCCCGGGGAAATCTGGGGAAGGGGGCGCGCATGGGTTCCGGTCCACGCTGGCTGTTGTTGACGGCGATCATCGTGCTTGGCCTTGGCGAGTTCGGTTGGGGCCTGCATCTGGGCATGGTCGGCTTCAAGGCCGACCTGCATGCCGCAGCGCTGCAGCATCCGGCTGCGCGGCCGCCACAGCGGGCGAATGCACGCCCGCTGCCAGCAACGAAGCCTCATCTGTTTACCCGCGACGAAGCGAATGCGTTCCTCGACAAAGCCAGGAAGGCCGAGGCGATCGCCGACCCGTTGCAGCGCTGTCTTGCCTATCCCGATCCGCCCGGCAGCCATTGGTCGGCGGACGCGGTTCGCGCGTATTGCCACTACCGTTTCCAGCATGTCATCACGTTCGGCGAGGTGCAGAAGCTGATCCAGGACGGTCGTGCCGCGGAAGTCGATCGCCGCTTTGCGCAGATGCTGCAGGCGCAGCTGACCGAGCCGGATGCCCGTGGCCGGCTCGATCGTGCGTTCTACCAGGATTTCAACAACGGTTCGTTCGATATCCGGCCGACCCTGGATGCGTGGACCCGCGATGCGCCGAACAGCGCGTTTGCCTGGGCCGCCAGCGGTTATGCCTATGTGCAGATGGCGGCGAAGGCGCGCGGCGCCGAATACATGGCCGATACGCCGCAAAGCAGCGTCGACGCGATGGACAAGCTGCTGGTTCTGGCCGACAGCGACCTGCGCCATGCGCTTGCGCTGGAGCCGCGCCTGACACCCGCCTACAGCGCCATGATCAACGCGGGCACGCTTGGCCTTGGGCACCGGTACGTGGCTGATGCGGCCAGGCGCGGGCTTGCCATCGCGCCGGACAACCTCGACATCTACGACATGTTGATATGGTCGTACCAGCCGAAATGGGGCGGGTCGCTGGGCAAGATGAGCGCACTGGCCGAACAGGCGCAGCGCCAGGCCGACAAGAATCCGCTGTTGCGCATGCTGCAGTCGGCGCGGCCGTACTACGAGGTCGACAACTGCGGCTGCGCCACCGCGCTCGAGCTGGCGGCCTATCCGGCGGCACTCGACCAGTTGATCAGCAGCGGCAATCTGCTGATGGCAGGCAATGCGGCGCGCGGCAACAATCATGCCGTCTCGCTGATCTACCTGTCCGAGGCCCTGCGTTTCAATCCCGCGCTGGATTACGCGCGCATGAATCGCGTCTATGACCTGGTCGATTTCGACGAGGCGGCCTGGGGCGTGGCCGAGGCAAGCCACGCGATCAAGGCCTTGCCGCGCGACGGGGAGCCGCTCAAGGCGCGTGCCTATGCCTACATGATGCAAGGCGATTACAGCCGTGCCGAGCAGGATTATCGTGCGGCGTTCACGCTGGTGCCCACCGACCTTGAATCGCTGGCCCGGCTCGGCGATTTGTACGTCAACCAGACACATGACTGGGACAAGGGCTGGGCGGTCGCCGACCAGTTGATCAAGGCGCGCCCCGACTATCCCTACGGCTGGATGCTGCGCGCCGACATCCAGCAGCATCAGCCACGGCCCGGCATGCAGGACACCGTCGAATACTTCGAGCAGCACTTCGCCGGCAAGAACGCCCAGCTGCACAAGATCGCCGTGGAGATGCGTTCGGCGATGGTGTTGCAGAACCACTCCGGCGCGAAGGTGCTGGCGGCGAAGCCCGCGCATGTCACGGCGGCGCGCTGACGGCGTGGCTGGTTCGGGCCGCCGCCGACCCGGCGCTATACTCCGGCAGGTCCACTCACGAGCTTGCCGTCATGAATGCACCTACCCGTATCGACACCACCCGCACCATCCGCGCGCCCCGCGGCACCGAGCTTTCCTGCAAGAGCTGGCTCAGCGAAGCACCGTTCCGCATGCTGCAGAACAACCTCGATCCGGAGGTGGCCGAGAACCCGGCCGAGCTGGTGGTGTACGGCGGCATCGGGCGCGCCGCGCGCAACTGGGAGTGCTTCGACGCGATCCTGAAATCCCTGCGCACGCTGGAGGATGACGAGACCCTGCTGGTGCAGTCCGGCAAGCCGGTCGGCGTGTTCCGCACGCATGCCGACGCGCCGCGCGTGCTGATCGCCAACTCCAACCTGGTGCCGCACTGGGCCACCTGGGAACACTTCAACGAGCTCGATAGAAAGGGCCTGATGATGTACGGCCAGATGACCGCCGGCTCGTGGATCTACATCGGCTCGCAAGGCATCATCCAGGGCACCTACGAAACCTTCGTCGAGATGGGCCGCCAGCACTACGGCGGCAACCTCAAGGGCAAGTGGCTGCTCACCGCCGGCCTCGGTGGCATGGGCGCGGCGCAGCCGCTGGCCGCCTCGCTGGCTGGCATGTGCAGCCTCAACATCGAATGCCAGCAGAGCCGCATCGACTTCCGCCTCAAGACCCGCTACGTCGACGAGCAGGCCAGCGATCTCGACGACGCGCTGGCGCGCATCGAGAAATACATCAAAGCCGGCGAAGCGAAATCCATCGCCTTGCTCGGCAACGCGGCGGACATCCTGCCCGAACTGGTCAAGCGCGGCGTGCGCCCCGACGCCGTCACCGACCAGACCAGCGCGCACGACCCGGTCAACGGCTACCTGCCGCAGGGCTGGACGGTGGAGCAGTGGTTCGAGCGCCGCAAGAGCGATCCGGAAGGCACCCGCGACGCCGCCAAGCACTCCATGCGCACCCACGTCGAGGCGATGCTGGCGTTCCACGCGCAAGGCATCCCCACCTTCGACTACGGCAACAACATCCGCCAGATGGCCAAGGACGAAGGCTGTGCCAATGCGTTCGCGTTCCCCGGCTTCGTGCCTGCCTACGTGCGCCCGCTGTTCTGCCGCGGCATCGGCCCGTTCCGCTGGGTGGCGCTGTCCGGCGATCCAGAAGACATCTACAAGACTGACCAGAAAGTGAAGGAGCTGATACCCGAC
>DATMTH010000004.1:0-4197 GCA_035564915.1 Rhodanobacter sp. | reverse complement strand
CGCACCGTGCTGCTGGGCGATGCCGCCGCAGGCTTCCTGCCCACCGCCGGCATCGGCGCCGGCATGGCGATGGAATCGGCCGGGGTGCTGGCCCGGCGCCTGCTGGCCGCCGATCGAGCCGGCGTCGCCGCCGTGTTGCACGATTACGAAACCGCCCAGCGCCCACGGGTGGAAGCGGCTCAGGACAACTCGCGCGCTCTGATGAAATACATGTTCCGCCGCAGCCGCGTGCTGGCTGCCGCGCGTGACGTGGCGGCACGCCTTGTCAGCCTGAAGCTGGTGCTGGGTCCGATCCGCAAGCTGCTGGAGAGTGCGCCGGATTGATGCAGTGCCGGCTGGCGGTGTACGGCAGTTCAGTGCGGAAAAGCTTCCGGCCAAATGCCGGCGAATAGGCGGCGATCGTCACGGTTGCCATGGCGCTCTGGTAGTTCTTGCCTGCCCGAGCCAGTGTGCGCCGGCTTCATCGAGGGAGGCGAAAGCCAGGCAACCCTACCCGAAGGCGATGCCGTTGACGCCATAGATCTGCGCCCCAGACCAGTAATGCCAGCGCAATGGCCAGTGCTGGATAGACTGAGCTTTCCAACTCATGACCGGTGCTGGCCAGTAGCGAACGAACCAGCATGAGCAGGGCCCAGAAGCCGAACCAGATTTGTCTGGAACTGAACCTGAAAAGCGTGCCGCTGCGGTGGCGCAACCGTCGGAAGGCCAGCCATAGCGCGACGATCGCCACCACCAGAGCCATCACCGGAGAACCGGCTTCCGCGAGCCCGGATGCAGTGGTGCACAGCATGGGAACAAGCAGCAGATTCAGCCACGGCCAGCGGACCGGAAGGCGTTCCGGAACTCCTTGCCAGCGGTCCACTGCCACGACAAGGAGGAACGTGGCCCATAGCATGTATGGCAGCACGGGCACGCCAAAACACCACCAGAAAGCGGTCCAGCCGAAGCGTTCCGACGGAGTATGAAGCAGCATGCCCGGCAGCAGTCCAAGCAGTACACCGGCGAGCAACGCAGCGGCGCAGCGCAGCGCCGCCAGTTGGAGCCGTTCTTCCCCCAGATGGCCCAGGTCAGTGGCTTTCAGCCAGAATCGGATCTGATTCTGGTCAAAGGGTTCGGGCAAGTCTTCAGGATGCTCCAGGCTCATCTGTTGGATGAACTGCACGTAGTACGGAGCCTCGTTTGGCAGCAACCCGATACGTGCGACCTGCATCCACTGCAAAGGCCGCGTCAGCCGTTGGATATTGATATCAAGCTCATTGCGCTCGCTGCTTGATCGCACACCCATGCGCGCAGCCAGCTCATTGCGATGGGCCGGCTGGAGTTCCCAGGAGAGTTGCATGCGACGCAGCAATCGTTGCAGGTGCAGCGCATCATGATCGGTGCGCGACTGGTTCATGTCGAAAAATGTCAGCAAAATCTCGATGCATGCCGCCGGCATCGGTGGAGTATCTGCATGGAATTGGTTGAAGAGCCTGTGCCCGATACGGCTCTTCAATTGCAGTGACCACAGGTCTGGCTGTTCGGCAAGCCACGCGCCGAGTTGTTCGGCTTTTCCGTTGCCTGCCAAGGTCAACACTTGCGAGTAGAACGGGTCGAACTGAAGGGTTACGACGTTCGCAGGTGAGCTTGTCGACACCGTGTCGGTGACCGGCAACGGTGGCTGTGTCGCGACACGAGGAGCATGTACGCACGATGCCTCGCGGCATTGCTGCAGCGCTTGCTGATAGATCGAGTGCAATTGCTGGAAGGCTTCCGGATCACCATCAGGACGGGCGTCTTTCAGTCGCTTTGCGTATGCCTGTTTGACCATGCGCTCGTCGGCATCTTCGGGCAGGCCCAATTGTTCAAGCGGAGACATCAGGACAACTCCAGGGCATCAAGCGCACGGGTGAGCTCACGCCGGTGTTCCCGGATCAATGTGTCGTCCTGCGAATCGACAACTGCACGAAAATCGGCGATCCAGGCCTGCAACCGGTCGCGCAGTTGCAGGTGTTCTTCGTACAGGCGTTCGGCGCGTGCGAGAAGCGCGATGTTCTCCTGCTTGTCCCGCGGATGAATCTTGAGCTGCGCAAGCATGGCAAGTCGCTGGCGGATCTGTTCGTCATCGAGTCGCTGGTCGGGTCCCTGTTGCAGCAACAGTTCGTACCGCTTGCCAGTGGCTTGCACCGTGGCTTCCACTTGCAGCACGCCGTTGATGTCGTACGTGAAGCGAAGTGCCACCTCGTTCTCGTCAGCGGACAAACGTGGATCGATATCCACCGCGAGCTCACCGAGTTTGATGTTGTTCGCCGCCATCGGGCTTTCGCCCTGATAGACGTTGAGCGTCAGGGCCTTTTGTCCGGGCTGCACTGGGTAGAACGACTCCTCCCTGCTGGCTGGTACGGTGCTGTTGCGATGAATGATCGGATGAAAGTAACCATGATGCAGTCGGTCGTGTTCGTCTCTACGTGTCACCTCGGTGCCCAATGTGTATGGGCAGACATCAGTAAGGATGACTTCATCAAGGCGCTGGTCGCGCGCTTTCATACCTGCCGCCACGCAGGCACCAAGCGCGACGGCCTCATCCGGATGGACGTGTCGCAACGGCAGGTGACCAAACATGCGGGACACCATGCGGGCGACCAGTGGCATGCGGCTGGCGCCACCCACAAGCACGATGTCATCGATTTGTTCCGGCTGCAGCCCGGCATCGCGCATCGCACGTTCCATCGGCGTGCGCATGCGTTGAAGCAGAGGTTCGGACAGCTTTGCGAAACGTTCCTGCTCGATCCGCCAGTTGACGTCGTGTTCGCCCAGTTGCCCGACAACGCGGGCTTCTTTCTGTTGGGTCAACTCACGTTTGGCGATTTCCAACCAGCGGCGTAGTTGGCCGCGACACGTGGGTGGCAGGCGATTGGCTGCCAAGCCGAGGTCGCCCAGGCAGGCGGTTTCCAGCACATCAAGAAAATCCTCGCCACCAAGGAAATTGTCGCCGGCGCTGGCGTGTACCTCGACTACGCCTTCGAACATTTCCAGCACGGAGACATCGAAGGTGCCGCCACCCAGATCCAGCACCACGAAGCGTGAACCATCCACGCGTTCCTGCAGGCCATAGGCCAGAGCGGCGGCCGTAGGCTCGTTGATGAGTCGCTCGACACGGATGCCTGCCAGCTCGCCGGCCACGCGCGTGGCTTTGCGCTGCGCGTCGGAAAAATAGGCCGGCACGCTGATCACGGCTTCCGATACCTTTTCGCCGAGCGTGGCCTCGGCATCGGCGATCAGCGAGCGCAGCACCAGCGCGGACAATTCCTCGGGGCGAAAGCTGCGGTTGCCGAGACGGGTCTCGCGCGCGCTGCCCATCCAGCGCTTGAATGAGGCCACGCTGAGCTCGGGATGGCTGATCATGCGGTCGCGCGCGGCCTCGCCGACGATGATGTGTCCGTCATTGTTCATGCTGACTACGGACGGCGTCAGGTACTCGCCCAGTGCGTTGCTGAAAAGCTGCGGACCGGATTCGCCGTAGCAACCGATCAATGAGTGCGTCGTGCCAAGATCAATGCCTACGATCATCCCCATCCCTTCCCCTGTGGAACGTCAAGACTTTCCAGTTGCGTGCGGCGCGCTCTGCTACATCCGGAACACACCGTACCGTTGCGGTTCGATCGGCGCATTCATCGAGGCGGAGATGGCCATGCCGAGCACGCGGCGGGTATCGGCCGGATCGATGATGCCGTCGTCCCAGAGTCGGGCGCTGGCGTAGTAGGGGTGGCCCTGGCGTTCGTACTGTTCGCGGATCGGCGCCTTGAACGCGGCTTCCTCGTTGGCCGACCATGCGCCACCACGTGCCTCGATGCCGTCGCGCTTGACCGTGGCCAGCACGCTGGCGGCCTGCTCGCCACCCATCACGCTGATGCGTGCGTTCGGCCAGGTCCACATGAAGCGGGCGCCGTAGGCGCGGCCGCACATGGCGTAGTTGCCGGCGCCGAAGCTGCCGCCGATCACCACGGTGAACTTCGGCACGTGGCTGCAGGCCACGGCGGTGACCATCTTGGCCCCATCCTTGGCGATGCCGGCCTGTTCGTACTTCTTGCCAACCATGAAGCCGGTGATGTTCTGCAGGAACACCAGCGGCACGTTGCGCTGGTTGCACAGCTCGATGAAGTGCGCGCCCTTGAGTGCGCTTTCGGCGAACAGGATGCCGTTGTTGGCGACGATGCC
>DATMTH010000003.1:0-13834 GCA_035564915.1 Rhodanobacter sp. | reverse complement strand
CCTGGAGCAGACCATGGATTCCGGAAAGATCATCGACCGCGTCAAGAACATTCTCGCCACGCCGAAGACCGAGTGGCCCGTCGCAGCCGCCGAACCGGCTACCGTGCAAGGCCTGTATACCGGCTACATCGCGATCATCGCGGCGTTGCCGATCATTGCCGCTTTCATCAAGGGCAGCCTGATCGGCACCAGCGGCTTCGGCCTCACCATACGCACGCCGATCGGCATGGGCATCGTCGGCATGGTGCTGCATTACGTGCTGGCCCTGGTCATCGCCTACGTGGTGGCGCTGATCATCAATGCGCTGGCACCCACCTTCGGTGGCCAGAAAGACATGGTGCAGGCGCTGAAGACCGTCGCCTATGCCTGGACCGCCAGCTGGATCGCCGGCATCGCCGTCATCATTCCCTGGCTGGGCTGGCTGATCGCGATAGCCGGCGCCATCTATGCCATCTACCTGTTGTACCTGGGCCTCCCGCACACGATGAAGTGCCCGGCCGACAAGGCCGGTGGCTACACCGCGGTCAGCGTGATCATCGCCATCGTGCTCAGCTGGATCGTCAGCCTGATCCTCGGCCTGGTCGTTTTCGGTGCCATGGGCGGCGCCGCGATGAGCGGCATGCACATCGGCGACAGCAGCAAGGTCACCATCGATGGCAACAGCACGCTGGGCCAGCTTGCGGCGATGGGGCAGCGCGCCGAACAGGCCGGCAAGGAGTTGGACGCCGCGCAAAAATCGGGCGACAGCAACGCGCAATCAGCCGCCATGGGCAAGATGATGGGCGCCATGGCAGGCAGCAACGGCGCGATCGAGGCCCTGGCTCCGGATCAGATCAAGGCATTCCTTCCCGACAGCCTCGATGGCTTCAAGCGCACCAGCATTTCGGCGCAACGCAATGGCGCGATGGGCATGCAGGTTGCCGATGCCTCGGCGGATTACTCCGGCAGCAACGGCCAGCAGATCACCCTGGATGTCAGCGACACCGGTGGCGCCAAGGGGCTGATGGCCATGGCCAGCGCCATGGCACCGGAAGAGGAAAAGGAGACCGACCACGGTTACGAGAAAACCTACAAGTCGGACGGCAACCTGATCCACGAGGAATGGGACAGCCAATCCAAGTCCGGCGAATACAGCGTGGTGGTCGGCCAGCGCTTCACGGTCAAGGCCAATGGCAACGTCGACAGCATCGATCAGCTGAAGAAAGCGGTGGGCAGCGTCGACCTGGGCAAGCTGGAATCCATGAAGGACAGTGGCGTCAAATCAAACTGAGCAAGGCCCGAAAACAGCGAAAGCCGCGTCAGGGTTGGCGCGGCTTTCGTCTGTACGCGGTGTCGGCTATTTGACCGTGCCGGCCTTGGGCACCGAGCCCTCGGTGGTGATGCGCAGGTGGATCTCGTCACTGACGCTCGGCACGTAGGCGCCCACACCGAAGTCCGAACGTTTCAGGCTGGCCGTGGCATCGAAGCCGATCGACTGCAGCTTGCTCATCGGATGCGGCCCCACCTTGTTGAGGCTGGCAAGGAGCACCACGGCGCGAGTCACCCCATGCACGCTCAGCTCACCGGTGACCTTGAACCTGTGCTGGCCCAGCGACTCCACCTTGCTGCTCTTGAACGTGATCACCGGATATTTCGCTGCGTCGAAGAAGTCGGCCTCCTTAAGGTGCGCGTCCAACGCTGCCACGTGGGTATCCAGTTTTGCCAGCGGCAACGTCACCTGGACACTGGACCGGGCCGGGTGCTGTTCGTCGAACACCACCGTACCCTCGCCCAGGCCGATGTCGGCGGTCGGGTTGGAGTAGCCCAAATGATTCCAGCTGAACAGCACCATGGTGTGATTGGGGTCCAGTTTGTAGGTCACCGGTGCCGCCTGTACCGACATGGCAATGCCGAACAGGCCGGTCAAGGCAAAAATTTTCAGAACATTCATGTATACATCCTTCAATTGGCCGGGTCGTGGGGCAAGCAAGCTGCTCCCCATGCACCGACACAGGCAGCCGCGCATTGAAAGTACGCGAGGCGCGGGACAACGTTTCGAAGACGCACTCGGAAACCCGCTCGGTCATGGGTATCCTCTGCTGAACAACGGGTCGATGGTCTTCCCGTGTCGGCCAGTGTATAGGCCATCGCCCGCCCCCAGGCAGCTAGGCAGGAAACGCAGCGTGCTCACCGGAGAAACAATCGCGCGAGGGCCATGCCCATGCTGAAACTGCAGGGCGAGTGCTGGGTGATCACCGACAAGGCCGCCGGCAACCAACGCCAGGCCCTGGCGTTGGCCGAACAATTGCGCCTGCCCATGCGGCACCTGCTGCTGGAGCCGCGTGCTCCATGGTCATGGCTGGCACCGCGATTGACCCTGGGTGGCCGGCTCGCGCTGCCTTCCAGCCAGCGCACATGGTTTGCGCCGCCGTGGCCAACGGTGGCGATCGGCTGTGGCCGTGCTGCCGCGCTGTTCACACGCATGCTGCGTCCGCTGTCGGAAGGTCGATGCCATACGGTGCAAATCCTGGATCCACGCATCGATCCCGCTCACTGGGACACCGTGATCGCACCACGGCACGACCAGGTCGATGGAACCAATGTATTGCGCCCGCTGGGATCGCTGAACCCGATTGACGAGACCTGGCTCGCCGATGGTCGCGAAGCAAGTCCGCATTTTTCCGAACTGCCGCAGCCACGGGTCGGCGTGCTGCTGGGCGGTCCGCGCAAAGACATTCCGCTGGATGTCGACTACGCCCGCGCGCTGATCGCTCGACTCGTTGCCCGTCGGCAGCACGAAGGCGGCAGCCTGCTGGTGCTGGCCTCGCGACGGACGCCGGTGGCATTGATCGAACGCTTCCGCGATGCATTGGCCGGTGTTCCGGGGCTGGTATGGTCCGGCCCGGACGACGGTCGCAATCCCTACCCCGGCGTGCTCGGCTGGGCCGACCGACTGGTCGTCACCCCCGATTCGGTCAACATGCTCAGCGAAGCCTGCGCGGTCGGTTGCCCGGTGCAGACTTTCGTCACGACACCGCTGCCGGAAAGACTGGCACGATTCCACATGGCGCTGCGTGACGGCGGGCGATTGCGCGATCTTGATGAGGCTCCCAGCGCGGAACGTGTGGAGCCCTTGCGCGAAACCGCTGCCATCGGGGCGGCCCTGCGGCAACGGATCATCGCCAACCCGCACCGCTCATGAACCCGGGCCCATCCATCGAAGCTGGCCCGAAGCCAGCAATGCATTCAATTGCGGTGCCAGCGGCTTCTGCAAAATCTCTGCCGGCAACGACGTGCTGACCAGCAACCCCACACACTTGTTGCGCCCAAGGCTCTTGGCTCGATAAAGCGCAACATCGGCCAGCTCGAGTGCTGCATCGAAGGTCGACTTGTCGACATGGGCAGCCAGCGGATGCATGCTGAATCCGATCGAACAGCTGAGCCTGACGCTCCCACCACGACCATCCTTGAACTCCCTTGCCGCAATCTCGTGACGCAGTCGTTCGGCAATGACCAGCACCCCGTTCGCATCGACATCCTGCAACAGCAGCAGGAATTCCTCGCCGCCCCAGCGCACGGTGATATCGCTGTCGCGTCGCAACGCCGAAAGCACGCTTCCCAACTCGCGCAATACCGAATCGCCCACTGCATGGCCGTAGCTGTCATTGATCTGCTTGAAATAGTCGATATCGATTTGCAATACGCCGATACAGGCTTCACCGGAAAGCACGGCCGGCAACCGCGCCATCAAGTAGCGCCGATTGGGCAACGAGGTAAGCGTGTCGGTATGGCTCTCCTGAGCCAGCGCGAGGTTGGTGACGCGCAAGCGTTCGAGCGCTCGTGAAAGCTCTCCGGTGCGTCGCTCGACCTGCTCTTCCAGCCATGCATTGCGAAGGCGCTGCCGGCGCATGCTCCAGCGAACCAGCAGCACGAGCAACAGGCACAACAGAACCACTGCCACGCCGCGCACCACCATCAGTTCGTACCAGCGAGGCTTGACTTGAATGACGACATCCGCTTCTCGGCCGTATCCAGCAGCGCCCGGAAGCGTGGCAGCGACACGAAAGCGATAGGTTCCCGCAGGAAGGTGGGTATAGGACACCTCCCGTCGCATGCCGGCATCCTGCCAATCGGTATCGTAGCCTTCCAGCAAATAGCGAAACTGCAGCGTGCCGATGCGCAGATAGGGCGCGGTGTAATTGATGGTCAGGTCACGTGTGCCCTGGTCCAGTTCGAACTCCGAACCGAACAGCTGCTGACCATCGTGTTCGATGGAGACCACCGTCGCGGCTGGGGCCGTCGGCAGCGCGCCAAGCGAGTGCGTATCCAGCGCGAGCACACCATCGGTCGTGCTGTACCAGATGACATCGCCATCGACCACGCTGCGTGCACCTGCACCGCCATTGCAGCAATGCAGGCTGATCAGGCTGGTCGCACGCTGTTCGCCAGCCAGTCTTTGCGGCGAGACCATGCGCGCGGACGAACCCGGTCGTGGCAGTTCCGCAAGAGGCAGCCGCCACGCACCCTCGGACGAGCTGACATAGAGATCACCGGCGAGGACGTCGAAAGCCCATACATTGTTGCTGGGCAGGCCGTCCTTCTTGCTGGTCATGCGCAAGCGCCCCGCCTGCATGACGCCGATACCCGCGTCGGCAGTGCCCACGCCGAGCCATCCGGGTTTCAACATGGCCAGACGCGAAACGAAATGTCCTCGAAGTGGCAAAGCCCATGCCGGCTCGGTCAGCTTGCCATTGCGCAACTCGCGCACGCCATCCTCGGTACCGATATACAGGTGATCCGGCGCCAGCGGCAGGATCGAGCGAATGATGGCGGCCGCCGTCGACGCAGCGGGGTCGGCGCGAGTCAGTTTGCCGTTCTGCCAGTGATACAAGCCACCCGATGTGCCGATCCAGAAATCGCCCGCTGCCACTTCACGGATGTCGTCAATCCGCCAGCGTGCCAGCGCAGACAAGGCTGGTGGCGTGACATCCCGGCCCTGGTCGAAAACGGCGATGCCGCCGCGGGTCCCCACCCACAGGCGATTTTGTCGGTCGTAATACAATTCGTACGCAGACGGATTGGGCAACGCGCTTCCCGGAATCAGGATTCGCACCTGCTTGCCGTCAAGAATTTCCACATCCGAGTTGGTGCCCAGCACGAGCCGCCCGTCCGGCGCGCGTGCCACGCTCCACACCAGCGGATCGGCTACCCCCTCGCGCCATGATACCCGTCGGGTCCAGCCATTCCATACCCGGTACAGGCCACGTGCGCGAGTACCCAGCCACAGGTTGCCGCTGCGGTCCTCGAGCAGCGACTGCACCCAGGGCCGTTTTACGATCTCGTCATCGCTCACCCTTTCCAGGCTTTTATCGGGAAGCCTTCGGTACAAGGCCTCCACGGTACCGATCCACAACCCGCCGTCACGGTCGGTCAAGAGACTCTCGATCGATGTGGTATCTAGACTGTCGCCCAATCCGGCAGACACCAGATGATCACCGTCCAGCCGCATCAGGCCGGCCTGCGTGCCCAGCCACAACTGCCCGCCCGCCCAAGCCAGGTACCTGACAAGCATGCGCGGGCGCTGTGCCTTGTCGCCCTGAATGCAGGTAACCACCGCCGGCTCGACCCTGCCATCACGACGGCAAACACGCCCGACACCACCGATCCACACAATCCCGCCATCACGCAGCAAGCTGAAAGCAGGCCCGGTGTAACCATCCAGCGCCACCACCTTTCCATCTTGTACGCGCTCCATCCCCTGCTCCGTGGCCATCAGGGGAGTACCGTCACCGGCATCGACAATCGCGTTGACCGCGGCACCACCCAATGCCTCAAAACGCCCATCGCGTTCATGCAGCAAGCCATGCGCGCCACCGAACCAGACTCCTCCATGTGGATCGGCCCAGGCCGCCATGAGCATGCTGGTATCGACGCCAGCGGTTGCCCGGTCATAGGTGACGAAACGGGTACCGTCAAAGCGTGCGATCGCAGCCTGTGTATTGATCCAGAGAAAACCGGCGCGATCCTCGGCCATGTTCAGCACGGTGATCTGGGGCAACCCCTGTTCGACGCTCCAGTGATCCAGAACGTAGGCACCAAAGGACAGCTGCGGATTGATGGCGACCGCAACCGGGCTGATGAATACGGCCACCGCCCACACGAACAGTGCCGCCGACAACCTGCGCGCCGCACCCCCCTGCATCGTGTGGAAAATCATCCTGCTGCCACCACTCAAACCCTGGGCTTCCCGCGATCTTGCCTGCCAGCCGGATTGCATACAAGCATCACCCGGCAGTCGGCAAAGCTGTCCTCCGGCCACGCTCAACCCGGGGAAGCGGCCAGGTCATCGCCAGCGGCAAAGTTGAAACCAAGCGCATCGGTGACGCCACGCACACCATCGCACAGTTGTTTCAGCGATGCCTCGCGCGGTGTGATGCGCGAACGCAGATCGAGTGTGCAGGCGAGTGCGCGTTGCAACAAATCGGCATGGGTCGCCGTCAGCGTGGCCGCCTGCGCATCATCGAGCAGACCAGCCATGCGGCAAGCCTCGATCAAACCTGCGTTGGCGGTGACGCCCAGCAGGCCGGGATGGCGGGCCGCACTCGCCAGCACCAGGCCCTGCAGCGCAAACTCGATATCGAGCAAGCCGCCAACCCCCTGCTTGAGGTCGAACTGGTGCGCATCCGAGCGATCACGCTCGGCACGCCAGCGTTGGCGCATGCTGCTGACCTCGGCCAGCACCGTGGCACGCTCACGCGCAACCGCCAGGATGGAGCGCCGGACCTCGGCCAGTTCACGGTTGAGTGCCGCATCGCCCGCCACCGGGCGCGCACGCAGCAGGGCCTGATGCTCCCAGGTCCAGGCACGACTCTGCTGGTAGGCAATAAACGCATCCAGGCTGCTGACCAGCAGGCCCTTGGATCCGTCCGGGCGCAGTCGCGTGTCGACTTCGTACATGCGTCCGGCCCGGGTCAGCACGGCCAACCAGTTCATCACGCGCTGTGCCAGTCGCTGATACCAGCGATAGCCCTCGAGCGGCCGCTTGCCGTCACTCATCACCTGCGCGCGATGACTGTCGTAGACGAACACCAGGTCAAGATCCGAGGCAAACCCGAGCTCCTCGCCACCCAGGCTGCCGTAGCCGAGCACGGCGAAACCGGAGCCTTCGCCCGGCAATCGACCATGCTGTGCAATCAATTCACGCTCAGCCAGTGCCAGCACCGCACCCACCACCGACTCGGCCAGGGCAGCCAGCCGGCGCGAGGTGGTAACCGCATCGACCCGGCCATCGTTGAACGCGAGCCCGAGCCGGAACGCGGTGGATGCCCTGAATTCGTTGATGCGCTCCAGTTCGGCCTCGGCTTCGCGCTCATCCAGGGTAGCCAGCACGCGACTGATCTCGGCGGCAATGTCCGCACGACGGAATGGCAACTGGTCGATCCGCGGATCGAGTACATCGTCCAGCAACAGCGGTTGCGCAATCACCCTTTCGGCCAGGAATGCGCTGTCGGCAAACAGGCGCGCCAATCGTCGACGCGCCGGTGGCTGCTCCTCCAGCAGGGCCAGATACGACGAGCGCCGCGCCACCGCCTGCATCAACCGGCACAACCGCAGCAAGCTCGACACCGGGGCGGCGGTAGCGCGGGCGGCGCCGAACAGTTGCGGCATCAGTCGATCCAGCCGCTCGCGCGAGCGAGCCGACATCGCGCGTACCTGCGAGGCTTGCGGCAGCTTCAACAACGCATCGGCCAGCTCGACAGCGGGCGTGAAACCGGAGGCTTCCAGCGTGCCGACATCCAGTGTCCCGGCGCAGGCCAGTTGCCACAATTGGGCGTCTGCTGCCGGCACGCTGGCAGCGCGGCCGCCCTGCGGCATCAGCACCGCAGCAAATTCTTCGCTGACGATGGCTCGATGACGGGCGAGTGATTCCTCCAGCGTCGCCCAGTCCGGATAATCCAGGCCCAGCGCGATGCGCTCGCGGCTCAGCGCATCATCGGGAATATCGTGAGTCTGCGCGTCGCGCAACATCTGCACCCGGTTTTCGACCTGACGCAGCAACACATAAGCCTCGCGCAACTGGCGCGCACGCCGCGCGTCAATGTGGCCACGAGCCGCGCAGGCCTCCAGTGCCGGCAGCAACCCACGCACACGCAGGGATGGCTCACGCCCACCGCGGATCATCTGCGCCAGTTGCACGGTGAACTCGATCTCGCGGATGCCGCCGGGGCCGAGTTTGAGGTTGTCGGCCAGATCCTTGCGTGCCACCTCGGCATCGATCAGCGCCTTCATTTCGCGCAACCCGGCGAACGCGGTGTAATCGAGGTATTTGCGATAGACAAACGGGCGCAAGATCTCCTGCAGCTGCTTGCCGGCGCTGCGATCGCCAGCCACCGGACGTGCCTTGATCCAGGCATAACGCTCCCAGTCGCGTCCCTCGCTCTGGTAGTACTGCTCCATCGCCGCGAACGACAATGCCAGCCTGCCGGCGTTGCCGAACGGGCGCAGCCGCATGTCGACCCGCGCGCAAATGCCATCCATGGTGGGTTCGTTGAGCAAGCGCACCAGCTGGCGGCCCAGCCGCACGAAGTATTCGCTGTTGTCCAGCACGCGCGTGCCATCGCTCTGCCCGCCTTGCGGGTAGGCGAATACCAGATCGATATCCGAGGAAAAATTCAGCTCGCTGCCGCCCAGCTTGCCGAAGCCGATCACCAGCAACCGCTGCAGCTGGCCATCGGCACTGCGACTGTGGCCATAGCGTGTGGCCAACGCACGCTCGGACCAGCTCAATGCGAGCCCCAGCAGGGACTCATACAACACACTGGTGGCCGACAGGGTCTCGGGCAATTCGTCCAGGCCGTTGACGTCACGAAACACCAACCGCAATGCCTCGGCATGCCGGAACCGGCGCAGCGCCATCATGCAGCCGGCTTCGTCGTCAGCCAGTTTCAGCGACTCGATCCGCGAGCTGGCATCGCTGCCGGAACGCAACCGCTCCAGACCATCCGGCGCCAGCAACTGCGGCTGGCGGCACCACACATCGAAGGCGAAATCGCTGGCCAGCAGGGTGCGCCGAATCCGTTCGGCCACCCCGGCATCGTCATGCAGCGGCACGCCGGCGGCACGACAACGACCGACCAGGTCAGCATATCGGTCATCGATCAAGGCACGCAGCGCGGTGGATTCCTGTACGGTCATCCCGCCATTGTGCCGCAATCCACGGCTTTCGCCGGGGCGCCAGCACGAACCCGCCGCAAAGGCGAGTTGATCAAAACCGGGGCAGGCCTGAAACTCGCCGTTCATCGCCTACCCGCCATTCACCCTGGCCTGTTTACATTGGTGCGTCACCACCACGGACAACCGCAGGATCGGCATGCCACTGACATCCCTTCGCCCTGTTTCCCGACAGCGCGCCATCGCCACGCGGGTTGTCTTGCTGCTGGTGCTCGTGCTGGCCTTTGTGCTGCTGACCGGGCTGCTTGATGGTGGCGTCGGCGTGACGCCGGCACAGCTGCTCAGGCAACCACGCTTTCCACTGGCCAATGCCCTGCCCGGATTGTTGCTCGCCGGCGTGATCCTGGTGCTGAGTCGGCGCGCCTGCCTCGCGTTCGGCCTGGCGTTCGTGCTCCAGGGGCTGATCTATGCGGTCAACCGACTGAAGGTCGCCAACCTCGGCACGCCCTTGCTGCCGGACGACTTCCGCATGGTCGGCCAGTTGCGCAACGGCGGCATGCACCTGCTTGCCGGCTACCTGCCACACAGCCCGTGGCCTTACCTGGGCCTGCTTGCCGCACTTGCCGTGCTGATCCTGGCGTGGCGACTGGAGCCACCGCTGTTTCCACGCCGCACTCGCGGCAAACGCCTGGCGGGCGGCATCGTGCTTGCCCTCACACTGGTCAGCATGCTGGCCGGCCTGTCTGCATGGCGGCGGATATACAACGCGCGCGTGCTGTGGCTGGAACCTTGGTCAGCCATGTCCACCAGCAATCACTCCGGCCTGGTCAGTTCGCTGATCATGTTCCATCTGCAATATGGCGGGGGCCAGCGCAAACCCGATCAGGCCGCCGCCGTGCAGCTGATCAGCCAATCCACGCCAGCCTTGCTGCAGTCCATGCAGCAGCCGGCTCCTCCCGGAGAACTGCCCGACATCGTGGTGGTGCAGAGCGAATCGTTCTTCGACCCCACCATCATGCGCGGCTACGAGCACAGCGATTTCGCCCCGAACCTGCGCCGGCTCGCCGCGCACGGCATCAGCGGCAAGCTGCATGTGCCGACCTTCGGCGGCGGCACCATCCGCACCGAATTCGAGGTGCTCACCGGGCTGTCGCTGCGCTATTTCGACAACCTGCAATTCCCCTACCTGCAGATGAGCCACAAGTCGCTGCCCAGTCTGGTACGCACGCTGGAGGCGCATGGCTACAGCACGCTGGCCATACACGGCAACGACCCGGCATTCTGGAACCGCACCACCGCGTTCAAGGCCATCGGCTTCGACCGTTTCGTCTCGCAGTCTTCGTTCCCGGCGAATGCACCGAACGACGGCAAGTACATGGCCGACAGCGCGATGACCGACGAGATCATGACCCAGCTGAAAGACGGCGGGCCGCCGCAATTCATCTTCGCCATCAGCATCGAGGCGCATGGCCCGTACGATGTGGAGCCCACCCATGTCGCCGAACGGGACGCAATCCCGGTACCGGATGGCATCGCCGGTCGCGACAAACTCGAATTGCAGACCTATCTGTATCACCTGCGGCATGCCGACGCTGAACTCGGCCGGCTGGTGAAGCTGCTGGCGCAGCGCCAGCGGCCCAGCCTGGTACTGTTCTACGGCGACCATCTGCCCGCACTCAGCAACAGCTTCCATACCACCGGCTTCGTCGACGGCAACGACATGCTGAGTCAGGCCGGCACCTGGTTGCTGGTCAATGCTCACGGCAAGGGCAAGCCGGAGCACGAGGACACCGCCGCCTGGCTGCTGCCCGGCCAACTGCTGGCGCAGGCCGGCATCCACGACGACCCGTACTTCGCACTGACCCAACTGGTCGGCCCGTCACTGGCCGCCCTCACGGCAGCGCCCGGTGCTCCGCCGGTGGATGAAAGCAGCGACCTGAAGCAACTCGACGACGCGATGGCCAGCGTTGACCAGTTGCGCCTGAAGGGCAAGCTGGACAAGTTGTTGCCAACAGCGCTATCCACACCTGCCAACGGCATCGCCCATGGTGAACCGGCACCAGGACAATCGCCGGCCGTGGTAGCTCACTGATCCGACGAAAAGTCGCATCACGACATCACGGGCGTTGCATCGATCAATGAGCCGATGGAATCCGTTCTGCGCGTTCGCCTCTGTTCGTCATCTGCCAGAAATGAAAAACCCCGCCGCAGCGGGGTTCTCCATCTTGCATACAGCAGGGATTGGACTTAGAAGCCCATGCCGCCCATGCCACCCATACCGCCCATGCCGCCGTCACCGCCGCCATGGCTGTGGCCTTCGTCCTTCTTCGGCAGTTCGGCAACGATCGCCTCGGTGGTGATCGCCAGGCCGGCAACCGATGAAGCGTGCTGCAGGGCCGAACGGGTCACCTTGGTCGGGTCCAGGATGCCCATCGCCACCATGTCGCCGTACTCGCCGGTGGCGGCGTTGTAGCCGAAGTTGCCGGTGCCTTCCTTGACCTTGTTCAGCACCACCGACGGCTCTTCGCCGGCGTTGGCGACGATCGCGCGCAGCGGCGCTTCCAGCGCGCGGCGGGTGATCGCGATGCCCAGGTCCTGATCGGTGTTGTCGCCCTTCAGGCCTTCGACTGCCTTCATCGCGCGGATCAGCGCGACGCCGCCGCCGGGGACCACGCCTTCTTCAACGGCTGCACGGGTAGCGTGCAGGGCGTCTTCGACGCGAGCCTTCTTTTCCTTCATCTCGACTTCGGTGGCCGCGCCAACCTTGATGACCGCCACGCCGCCGGCCAGCTTCGCCACGCGTTCCTGCAGCTTCTCGCGGTCGTAGTCGGAGGAGGTCTCCTCGATCTGCGCCTTGATCTGGCCGATGCGCGACTGGATCTTCTCAGCCTCGCCGGCACCGTCGATGATGGTGGTGTTTTCCTTGGTGATGACGATGCGCTTGGCGCGACCCAGATCGGCAATCGTGGTCTTCTCCAGCGACAGGCCCACTTCCTCGGACACGACCTGACCGTTGGTCAGCACCGCGATGTCTTCAAGGATCGCCTTGCGACGGTCACCGAAGCCCGGCGCCTTGACGGCGGCGACCTTGACGATGCCACGGATGGTGTTGACCACCAGGGTGGCCAGCGCCTCGCCCTCGACTTCCTCGGCCACGATCAGCAGCGGCTTGCCGGCCTTGGCGACGGCTTCCAGCACGGGCAGCAGCTCGCGCACGTTGGAGACCTTCTTGTCGTGGATCAGGATGAACGGGTCATCCATTTCGACCTGCTGGCTCTGCTGGTTGTTGATGAAGTACGGCGACAGGTAGCCACGATCGAACTGCATGCCCTCGACCACGTCGAGCTCGTTCTCGAGACCCGAACCTTCCTCGACCGTGATCACGCCTTCCTTGCCGACCTTCTTCATCGCGGTGGCGATGATGTCGCCGATGTTGGTGTCGGAGTTGGCCGAGATCGTGCCGACCTGGGCGATCGCCTTGTCGTCGGCGGTGGGCTTGCTGAGGTTCTTCAGCTCGGCCACGGCGGCGACCACGGCCTTGTCGATGCCGCGCTTCAGGTCCATCGGATTGATGCCGGCGGCAACGGCCTTGAGGCCTTCCTGGATGAACGCCTGCGCCAGCACGGTGGGGTGGTGGTGCCGTCACCGGCCACGTCGGAGGTCTTGGAAGCGGCTTCCTTGACGATCTGCGCGCCGAGGTTCTCGTACTTGTCGGCCAGTTCGATCTCCTTGGCGACGGACACGCCGTCCTTGGTGATCGTCGGCGCGCCGAAGCTCTTCTCGAGCACGACGTTGCGGCCCTTCGGGCCCAGGGTGACCTTGACGGCATTGGCGAGCGTGTTCACGCCCTTGAGGATGCGCGAGCGGGCGTCTTCACCGAAACGTACTTCTTTAGCGGCCATGATTTTTTTGCCTCAAAAAAATTGAATAAGAATGAAACGGAGTTGCGTAAGAGCTGCCAGAAGGAGCCAAAGGCGACTGGCAAGCGCGCTGTAGATTCGCGCTCAGCCATCAGGC
This sequence comes from Rhodanobacter sp., assembly GCA_035564915.1. GTDB lineage: Bacteria > Pseudomonadota > Gammaproteobacteria > Xanthomonadales > Rhodanobacteraceae > Rhodanobacter. Next base: position 667 of record DATMTH010000003.1, on the reverse strand, counting down.
CCCATCAGAATCAACCCTCGATAACCGCCACGATGTCGTCTTCCTTCAGGAACACCAGATCCTCGCCATCGATCTTGATTTCCTGGCCGGCATACTTGCCGAACAGCACGGTGTCGCCAGCCTTCAGCGACATCGGGCGGATCTTGCCGTCGGCCATGATCAGGCCGGTGCCGGCAGCGACAACCTTGCCGCGGGTCGGCTTTTCGGTGGCGCTGTCGGGAATGACGATGCCGCCGGCGGAGACGCGCTCTTCTTCGAGACGCTTGACGATGACGCGGTCGTGCAGGGGACGCAGTGTGCTCATGGAGAACTCCTCAGCTTATTCAAGTGATTGATGGGCAAGGCTTTCAGGATCCGGACCGGCGACCCTGTTAGCACTCGATGGTAATGAGTGCCAATTTTACGTGGATAGCATCCCGCTGCAAGATGTTCGTGCACGGGTATGTCACAGCTAATTGGGCGGGCGCCCCCCTGTTTCAAGTGCGCGGAGGAAAATCAGCGACCGCCCGCAGCCGGCAAACCCGGGTAGGCTGCGGTGATGACCGCCTCCGATCCCGCCACCGTCATGCTCTGTTATTGCAGCTGCCCCGATGCCGACAGCGCGCGGACGCTCGCCGAAACCCTGGTCGGCGAGCGGCTGGCCGCCTGCGTCAACCATCTGCCGGGC
>DATMTH010000002.1:0-4411 GCA_035564915.1 Rhodanobacter sp. | reverse complement strand
GCCGAGCGGTTGCGCGCCGAGTACGCCAGCATCACCGGCGCCTCGAAGCCCGGCACCAGGCGCTTGTAGCTGTTGGTGGTGGAGTTGGCGAACGCGTTGATCGCGCGGGCGTGCTTGAAGATGCCGCCGATGTACCACAGCGCCGTCTGCGACAGGCCGCCGTAGAGATCGCCGGCGAACAGGTTCTCGCCGTTCTTGGCCAGCGACTGGTGCACGTGCATGCCGCTGCCGTTGTCGCCGACCAGCGGCTTGGGCATGAAGGTCACGGTCTTGCCGTTCTGGTGCGCCACGTTCTTGATGACGTACTTCATCGTCATCAGTTCGTCGGCCTTCTTCACCAGCGTGTTGAACTTCACGCCGATCTCGCACTGGCCGGCGTTGGCCACCTCGTGATGGTGCACTTCGACGGTCTGGCCCAGCGACTCCAGCACCTTGCACATGTCCGCGCGCAGGTCGCCCAGCGAATCGACCGGGCTGACCGGGAAATAGCCGCCCTTCACGCCCGGCCGATGGCCGCTGTTGCTGCCGTCGTACTTGTAGCGCGACGACCACGCCGCTTCCTCGGAGCCGATCTCGTAGAACACGCGGCCCGGATCGTTCTGCCAGCGCACCGAATCGAAGATGAAAAACTCCGGCTCGGGGCCGAAGAACGCCGTGTCGGCGATGCCGGTGGATTTCAGGAACGCCTCGCCGCGCTTGGCGATCGAGCGCGGGTCGCGGCCGTAGGCCTGCATCGTGCTGGGCTCCAGCACGTCGCAGTGCAGGATCAGCTGCACGTGCGCGCTGAACGGATCGAGGTGGGCGGTGTCCGGGTCGGGCAGCAGGATCATGTCCGACTCGTTGATGCCCTTCCAGCCGGTAATCGACGAACCGTCGAACATCTTGCCGTCCTCGAACGTCGATTCGTCGATCGCGTGGGCCGGGAAGGTGACGTGGTGGTGCACGCCGAGCATGTCGGCGAAACGGAAGTCGACGAATTCGACCTCGTGTTCCTGGATCAGGTCGAGCACTTTCTGGGCAGTCATGGAGAACCTCGGTAATGGATGGCGCAACACGGAGAACAATACCGCGTCTATGAGCAATACCTGTGCCATGCGACAAAATCATTAAGGAACAATCGCCTACATCATCGCGAGGCGGTGGCTGCGGTATATTTGCGCCATGCAAAAGCAAGTCGGGAGAGCATTTGCACCAACTTGGTGATATCAGACTGCTCCCGCACCGGCCAAGGCCAGCGCGGATGTTCTCAGGCGCATAGTTTGTGCGATTGGCTAAAAACTGATCGTAGCCCCAACCCATCGTTTGCCATGCGGGGCGAAGTCGAAACAACAGCGTGGGTGGATTATAGCGTGGGTGGATTATTGATTCGGCCCGTAAATGGTAGTGGTCAATCGTCGCTCGACCTCGCCGTGGTCAGGTCGAACGGGATGCCTCACTGTCCACGGACCGAATCAATAAAGTCTGGCGCTCGATTGCCAGCATCGCGTCAGTGGCGCAGGTAGTACGCGGGCAGTTGGAACTGGCCCGACTGGACACGGGCCAGGATGTTCTTCAGCTTCGTTTGCTCGTCCGGGTTCTTCGACTTTTTCATGAGGTCGTTGAGAATGGCGACGTAGGCGACTTTCATGGCCGCAGCCGCAGGCACCGCCACATCGGGCTTCACGCCTACGTGTTCCCAGTTGGTTTTGGTGATCGGGTTAATGGCGCGTGCCACGGGGATGAAGGCCATGAAGCCATGCACGAGCGGAACCCAGCCACCTGGATTGGCGGCACCCACGCTGGTTTCACCGACCAGGGTGGCGCGCTTCTGGGTTTGCAGGTCGTAGGCGCATTCCTCGGCGCCGGAGCCTGTATGGTGCGAAGTAAGCACGTAGATCGGGCCGGTGAAGCGCGGCATCGCGGACGGAACCGTCCAGAACTGGTGTGTGCTGTTGTCGGCACGGACATAGAGATCATTGAGGTGTCGGGAATCGCCTAACGCAAAGAAATGGCTGAGCAGATAGGCCACGCCGTCCGGTTCGCCGCCATGATTCTGCCGCAGGTCGAGCACCAGCGCCTTGGTTCCGGCGACCAGCGACATGGCCGCGTCGTAAGCGGCGCCGACGATTTCCGGATGGCCGAAGTTCCGCAGGTCGATGTAGCTAACGTCGCCGGGCAGCAACTGTACACGGCTGATGCCATAACTCTCGCTGGCCGAAGCGATGCGCATCTGCGCGATCATTTGCGCGATCTCCTCGGCGGTCGGTTCCTTGGCATCCGTGCTTTTGTCGTCGTGTTGCGGCGGTGCTGACGAGTCTGGCGCGAATTTGATGGCAAGATGCTTGTCGTTGCCAATCGACCTCAAGTCGCTGGACAAGGCCTTGGCAAAAGTCGCCTCGGTCTTGTCGTCGCGATAGTCGCCGTGCGCCGCCTTGGCCGAGAGCGCGGCGGCTGCCTTGACGGCAACGTCGGGGAAAACATACTGGGACTTCAACTGCTGACCAAGAGTCGCGATGACCGCGTTCTGCTCGGCAGCATTGATCGGTGTGTTTGATGACGGTGATGCCTGGGCGAACGCGGCGGAACTGCCGATCAGGCTCAGCAGTGACAGGGTGAGTACTTGGCGCAGATGCATACGTGCTTCCTTGAGTTGATTACCCATCAATGGGTCGTTGTGAAATACCCGCCATCAGCACGCAAGTTGGCGTCTGTCCTGGCCAGTCGGGTCGGGTCGGATCCATAGATACGAGAAGATTGCCGTCGGTTGCGCTCGGCCCTTGCAAGCACAGGGTCGTCGCCGAATTTCTCGAACAGGATCATCCGGCACGCGCGGTGGCTCGCGCGCCTATGTTCGGTCTCCGCCCACGCCTGGGCGCCATCGCCAATCGTTTCGATGTCGTCCACCCGGATGTTCTGGCGGCGCAACTCGTATGGTCAGTCAATGGCGCATTCGTCAGTTCGGAACGGCTTGCGACCGACGCTGCGATGCAGATTCTTCTGGCGTCCGCACAGACACAGGTCGCGGGTGTACGCGAAGCTGAGTTGGCATGACGAATTCGGCTTTGATGTGCGACACAGCCCGCTAAGGCGGAGCAGGTGCGGTCGCCGTGCCCTGGCCACCCACCAGCAGCGTGGCGTCGCCGCCGGCGCGCGGCACCGTCCAGATTTCACCGCCGTACGCGAACGCGATGCGATCCGCCGAGAGCGCCGGTGACTGCAGCAGGGGTGCGGGCGACGCGTGTGCCGCCGCACCGAACAGGATCGCCATTGCCGCTGCGCGGCCAAGCCAGTTCGCCTTGCACATGACGCCCCCTGATGATGCGTGAAAGCCTCAGCCTCAGCTTACGTCCGGCGCCATAGGCCATCGGTATGTGCTGCAACCGCCAGCAACGCGCCGGACGCGAGCAAACCCACGTAAACTGTGCCGTCTGCCAGCGGATTGCGCCGCGGCCAGGCGCACCTTCACCGCCCACCTGGAACACTCACTGTGACCGATCTGCTTCACGTCATCCTGCTTGGCATCATCGAAGGCATTACCGAATTCCTGCCGATCTCCTCCACCGGCCACCTGTTGATCGCGGAACACTGGCTGGGCGCCCGCTCGGATCTGTTCAACGTCGGCATCCAGGCTGGCGCGATCCTGGCGATCACGCTTATCTACTGGAAGCGTATCTGGCAGCTGCTCACGCAATGGCAGGATCCGACCAACCGCAGCTACCTGTTCAAGCTGGTCGTCGCGTTCCTGATCACCTGCGTACTCGGCCTGATCGTCACTCACTACAATTTCAAACTGCCAGAGACCGTGACGCCGATCGCCTGGGCACTGGTACTCGGCGGCTTCTGGATGATCGGCGCGGAAGCGCTTGCCGCGAAGCAGGTGGACCGCACCGAGGTGACATGGCGGGTGGCGATTCTGGTTGGTATCGCACAGATGGTCGCCGGCATTTTTCCCGGCACGTCGCGCTCGGGCGCCACGATTTTCACGGCGATGCTGTTCGGTACCAGCAACCGTGCGGCAGCGACGGAGTTCTCGTTCCTGGTCGGCATCCCGACGATGTACGCGGCCACCGGCTACGAGCTGTTGAAGGTGTGGAAGAATGGCGGCGCCGCACATGAAGACTGGAACGCGCTGCTCGTCGGCTTCGTGGTGTCGCTGATTGTCGCCTTCATCGCGGTGAAATGGCTGCTCGGCTATATCCGCACGCACCGCTTCACGCCATTCGCGCTCTACCGCATCGCGTTCGGCGTGGCCTTGTTGCTGCTGCTGCCGACGGGCGGCTGAACCGCGCCATCGGTCCGCACCACTCAACGCGACACGATCACCGCAAACCACTGCCAGCCGCGCACGCGCTCGGCGATCAGCTTGGTGCAGGTCAGCATCGGCACCGCCAGCAGCGCTCCCGGTATGCCCCACAACCAGCCCCACACCAGC
>DATMTH010000001.1:0-2653 GCA_035564915.1 Rhodanobacter sp. | reverse complement strand
GCCCAGGATCACGTCGTGTCCGATCGTGCACGCCAGGTTGATCTGCACATGCTCGCCCGTTGAAACATTGCAGGTGATCGTCGACCGCGCGCAGACCACGGTACCGGCGCCCAGTTCGACAAAGCGCGAGGCCTCGACCCGTGGATGAACCAGTGTTGCCGGGCGATGCCCCGCGGCGATCAGGGCAGCCACCGCACTCCGCCGCTGCGAAGGATCGCCGAGCGCCACGACGAAACGGGCGTCGTCGCGCGGCGGCAGCTCCGACAGCAGCGAGACCGGAATGCCGTTGACCGATGCCGTCAGATGGCGCGGATGATCCACGACCAGGCACAGCTCGACCCGCTTGCCCCAGGCCTGTTCCGCCAGCCACGCCACCTCCCGACCAAAGCCGCCGGCGCCGAATATGTACAGGCGTCCGAAATCCGGCGTGGGTTCGTGCAACGGATGGGAGGGCATCATGATCACTCCGTGGCCGTTCGGGAGATGGCCAACGTATCGCAACCGCCGTGGCTCGCGCAGCGCATCACTTCAGGTAATCGAACAAACTCATCCCCTGCACCTTCGCAAACGTCTGCTGCGAGGCCTGCAGGGCGGTGGACTGCAGCATCAGCTGGCTGATGGCACTGGCCATGTCGGTGTCCTGCACGCCGGAGAGGGTGGTCTGGTAGGTCAGCGTGAGGTCGCTGTAGGTGCTCTTCTGCTGGGTGAGCCGGTTCAGGCGACCGCCCACGTCGGTCTGGGTGCTGGAGACCTGGTCCTGCGCACGATCGATCGATTCGATCTGCCGGCTCATCGTGTTGCTGAGCTGCGTGTTGTTCTGGCTGCCGTCGTTCAGCGCGTTGATCATGTTGGTCAACGTACCGAACACGTCCTGGGTCTGGCCGGATTTCACGCTCATCGTGTCGCCGGCGGCGGGCGTGCCGCTCAGGGCGACGGTCATGCCGTTGAAGCTGATGCTGCCGCCGTCCTGGTAACTGCCGGTGCCCACTACCGCATTGCCGTGATTGGCGTCGGTGGCGGTCCAGTTGCCGGTGGCGTCGAAGCTGATCTGGTAGTTCACCGGGCCGGCGGCGGTGGCCGCCTTCCAGGCGCCGCTGTCGGTGACGCTGGTGGCACCCACCAGCAAGGTGCCGGTGTTGCCGGCCGCCGCGCTGGCGACGAAGGAGCCGTTGCCGGCCGGGATGTTCATGAACAGGCCCGCGCCCTCGTCGCTGTTCGGGATGCGCAGGCCGCTGCCGATCGCGGTCATCTGATTGTCGCTGTTGCCGGTGTAGCTCGCCGAGCCGTCGCTGTTGAGCACGAACGGCGTGCTGGTGGTGCTGGTGCCGGCGAACAGCGCGTTGCCACTGGCATCGGTGGTGTTGGCCAGCTGCACCAGCTGTGCGCGGATCTGGGTGAGCTGGGTGGCCATGTCCTGGCGATCGGCGGTCGACAGCGTGCCGTTGATGCCTTGCAGCGCCATCGAGCGCGCCTGGTCGAGCAGCGAGTTGAAAGAGCTCAGCGTGCTGCTCTCGGTGGAGAGCCGCGCGTTCGCGCCGTCGATGTTCGCGGAGTACTGCGCGGTGCTGGCCAGGATGTGGTTGAGCGAGACGGCCTGGGTGGCACCGGCCGGATCGTCGGAAGCGAGGTTGATGCGCTGGCCGCTGCTCACCTGGTTCTGCGTGGCGGCGAGCGAGCCCTGCTGGTCGAGCATGGTGGTCAGCGACTGCTGGTACATCCAGCTGGTGGAAAGGCGGATCACGGGCTTGCTCCCACTTAGGCCTGGATGGCGGAGATCAGGCTGGTGAACAGGGTCTGCGCGGTGGAGATCACCTGCGCGGAGGCCTGGTAGGCCTGCTGGTACTTGATCAGTCCGGCCGCTTCCTCGTCGAGGTTGACGCCGGCCGAGCTCTGCTGGGCACTGGCGGCCTGGTTGTAGAGGCCGGTCTGGGTGGTGAGATCGTTGCTCGCCATGCTGCCGGCGAGGCCGACCTGGTTGGTGAGGTTCGCATAGGCCCCCACCGTCGAGGTGCGGCCGCCGTCGAGCACACCGGTATTGGCGAGCCCGGCGAGGTCCAGCGCGTTGCTGTTGTCGTTGAGGCCGCTGCTGTTCTTCGCCACGCTGAAGCTGTCGCCGCTGGCGGGCGTGCCGGCGAGGCTGAGGCTCCAGCCGTCGAACTGGATCGCCGTGCCGCTGGTGTACGTGCCGGTGGTGCTGTTGCCCGCGCCGTCGGTGACGGTGTAGCTGCCGCCCGCGCCGAACGTCACCGTGGCGCCGGCGAACAGGTTCGCGTTGCTGCTGTCGCCCACGTTCACCGCGCTCACGGTCGCGTCGCCGGTATTGGTGCCGGCGGCCGTACCCTTCAGCGCCGCCGCCGCGGCGATCGCGGAAGGATCGCTGGTGGCCAGCGCGAGGCCGCTGGCTGCGTTGCGGGTGGGCCGGATCTGGAAGCTGTCGCCGACCTGGGCGCCGGCGGACACGCTGAAGGTGAGGCCTTCGGCCGACAATGTGCCGTCGGCGTTCGCGGTCATCGTCACCGTGCGTCCGCTGCTGGTGGCCAGCGCCCAGCCGTTGACCGAGGGCGCGCTGGCGCTGCCGGTGTAGGTGAGCACGTAGTTGTCGTTGGTGAGCGCGCCGAGGTCGCTCACGCTGGCGCCCACCGTGGCGCTGCCC